>NZ_PQTC01000011.1:0-166271 GCF_003850715.1 Enterobacter sp. 301B | reverse complement strand
TGATTACATCGAAATGTTTTATAACAGTAAGCGTCGGCATGGTTCCAGCGATCAGATGTCACCGACAGAATATGAAAACCAGTATTATCAACGGCTAGGAAGTGTCTAGATTATCCGTGGCGATTCAAACAGGATCAAAGGAGACAGGGCCGCAAGCGGCCCTGTCGGTATTTTTACTGCTTGGTGTGCGGCATCACGCCTTGCAGGTTAAACTCAACACCTTGAGCCTCGAAGGTTTTGAACTTAAGACTATCAGCCTTAAATTGAACTCCCCCGAACACCAGCGCAACAATGATGACAACAGACAGAAGTAGATCACGAAGATTTACGTTCATTATGCCTCCTTGCGGAGCCGCACCCTTTTTCCCTTAGTTAATCCGGGCGTTCACAATGGGTGCAATCAAAATTTGTGAACTTGGATTGCTAGGGTCGGCGTGGTTGTAAGGCTTTCATACCCGGCGGGGGCTAACCCGCTGAAAGGCCTAAGGCAAGAGCTATCTCGCCAATTTAGTGGCTCTCTTTCGAAAGCATCTAAGGGGCGAGAATGCCCATTGCCAACACTACACATCCAGCACTCGGTTCACGGGTGACATTGTGCCAAAAAATGCCACTATATCAACTGCTTTTTTGAAGCATGTACTATTATCATCAAGGACTTAAAGTTTACAAAAAGTGAATAAAATACTTGATAGGAAGTGACAAAAAGGTAGACTGTCCTTGTGAACTTGGATTGCTAGGGATAACGCAAAGTGAAACGCTAGCTACGTTTTACTTCGAAGGGCCGCTAACCCTTCCAGCGTATCGAATTACCTGTATATGCAGGCGTTGAAAGCCACCTATTGGTGGCTTTTTTCGTTTCTGGCACCCAGCTCTTTGACCAGTGGAGTCTTGTTAGCCTCTTTTCTGACTCAACCACCAAATCTCATCACTATGTCCATCATCATAATTCAAGGCGCGATCTGTTCAGGCCATGAAGGCTTCCCGCCCCCCCTGCCGTCGCAGGGGAGACGTTCTTTACAGTTAACGGTATACCTGCGCAGGTGAATGGCATGCCATTTGACAAGCACAGCGACAAAAACAGCTCCCCTGATGGCGTCGCTATATCTACTCACCCCTGGTACACCTCAACCTCATGGGAGTTGTGTGCATGGGCGATCCGGTCTCCTGCGGTTCTGTGGTTGCATCCGGCGATCCGCTTATCTTCATTCTCAGAGGCCTTCATGCTTGAACAACAGTACCAGATCGACGCTTTCAATGCGCAATGCGTACGCAAAGCTGGTGGGCTTACCCCGCCCGATTCTGCTACGCTGTACCGCTCAGCAGTAAAGCGTATAAATCAGCTCGTTTCTGAACTCAGCGCACTTTTACCCGAAACGATCACTTACCCGCCCAGCCTCGCTGGGGTCATTTCGACGCTCGACGGTATTACTGAAGACCTCACTGATGCCGCAACCCTTTTTGAGGCAGTGATTGAGCTTATCGAAAGCAATGCAGATGTCGCCACGCCGCAAGCTGTACTCTCCCTCGTTAATAGCGTGTCAACTTCGGATCCGAAATTCGCATTCACCATTCTGAACCACATTTTGATAGCCGTGGGCACGGCGCACCCAGCAGATCCTGGGGCACCGGTCGTTATCCCAGAGGATTTACTGGATGACGTTTCAGATGCCGTTGAAGCCTTTGCGGAAGATACCGGGCCATACAGCAAGCACATACGGAGCCCACCACACGTAGCCCGGCCTGTCGCTTCCCCTCACAAACCCTAAAAACTAAAGAAATCCCCCATCGCGCCGATCATCATCCGTGTGTATTATTTCCTGTAGCTTTTACAACAACTAACCTTAACTCAAATACTTAAGCGCCAGAGCGAAAGGCATCATGAGCACACCGATCAAACGGCTAGAAATCATTAAAAATGCCATTGAGCTGGAAGATGACGACATCATCCGGAGCCAGTTGAAACGTCTCAAAGAGGAAGCCTTTGACGATAATCTCCTGTCCATCGTCGCGGCGCTTGAGCAGAAAAATTACACCGCAGCCCTTCGCGCTATCACCGCCTGGCTGCAAAGCCAGCGCGCCGTTACCCCGTGGCGTGACCCGCAACTGGCGGCCAGCAAGCTGGAGCTGAAAGCTCTGGAAGAGCGCTTGCGCGATCTGATTGATCGCCGTAACGCCCGGGTACAGCAGCTTGATGAGTTCAACGATCTCTATTTCTCCCGCCTCGGGCCGTTGATGCAGCAGATCCTCGCCCTGCGTAAAACGCTGGCGGAGCTTAACCTGCGTCGTCAGCAGGCGGAGACGCGTCGTCGGGAAGAGGATTACCGCCGCTGCCAGGGCTATATGGCGCAGGCCGTAGAGGTTCTGACAACGCTCACCCGGCGCTGGCGAGATCTGCCTGCGGATTCCGTTCAGGCGGCAGAGGCGCGCAAGCATCTTCAGCAGCAAAGTAATCTGATTGCCAACCTGCTGGCCGAAGCGATGGAGCTGGAGACCGGTTTAACGCGTGAAGAAGAGCCAGCACGTCAGGCGCGCGATGAGGCCAACGAAGAGTACAAAAAGTATCGCGAACAGCATCATGATGCCGAAGTGCGCCTGCGTAAAGGCAAGGATCTCTCTGAAGAGGATCGGAACGAGCTGAAGCGGCTCTGGCGTCAGGCGAGCAAGCTATGCCACCCGGATCTGGTTGCCGATGATTTAAAAGAGGAAGCCAACAGGATGATGGTGCAACTCAACCAGGCCAAACAGCGCGGCGACGTGAAGGCCATTCGCTCGCTGGTCGCCCGTCTGCAACAAGGGTTTGAACCGATGATGGCGAGCGACAGGCTGAACGACCTGGAACGTATTCGCAAAAAAATGGCGCAGGTGCGTGAGCAAATCGACACCCTGGTGAACGAGCTGGCAGAGCTGGAGAAGGAAGAGTCCTGGCTGCTCGTCTCGTCGCTCAGCAATATGGAAGCCTACTTTGCCCAGCAGGAGAAAGCGCTGAGAGAGGTATGCGCCTCGCTCGAATATCAGGTGAGCGAAGCGCAGCTGGATCCCGCAGCCTGATTATTTGGCGTGCCAGTACGCACTGGCACGTACCAGCTGTGGGTCAATTGCGTCGGTTTCAAACTGACGGCTCAGGCGTTTCACCACCTTCCCCTCTCCGGTCAGCCAGATAAAGTAATCCTCTTCCGGCACGGCCAGCGCTGCAAGATGGTCGGCTACCGCCTGCTCGTTGTGGCCGATAACCCAGGTGATGTTGAACCCGCTCAGGTGCGCCAGATAGTCCTGGTACGCCGCATCGCCCACGGTGACGATGGCGTGGATCGCCGGGGGAACAGGCAGTTTTGCGATGCTTTCTAAACGGCGGCGCAGCGCGGGCATACCCGACTCGTCGCACACGTACAACTGCCAGGCGTAATCTTCCGGCACCACCAGCGAACCACGCGGACCGCCGATGGTCAGCTTGTCGCCCACCTTCGCCTCTACCGCCCAGTTGCTGGCAATGCCGCCATCATGCACGAAAAAATCGAGCGCCAGCTCGTGTTTTTCGTCATCGTACAGCGGGGTGTAGTCACGCGCCTGCGGACGCACCCCGTCGCCCCAGTCGATGCCTTCATCGGTCACCACAGGCGGCACGAAAGGGGTGCCCGGTGCCGGGAAAAAGACTTTGGTATGGTCGTCAAAGCCGCGAGAGCTAAAGCCCTCCAGCGCCTCGCCGCCTAGTACAATGCGCTGAAATCCTGCGCTGACTCGCTCAGTGCGCATCACGTTCAGCTCACGAAAACGCAGGTCATTGCGGACACGTTGAGGGTAACGGGTAGATGCCATGTTGATGCCCTTCTCAGGTGAATACGATATATCGGAATGAATTTTTAATGATAATGATTGCTATTAACTCAGAAATCAAGATCTTTTAGATTGCATCTGAATATATCTTAGATATAGTTTAGATATATCAAATTGAGGAAGAAACATGCGACACGAACACGGCGGCGGCGGACGCCGGCCACGATTTTTTGGCCATGGTGATTTGCGGCTGGTGATCCTGGATATCCTGACCCGCAACGCGAGCCATGGTTATGAGCTGATCAAAGAGATCGAAAACCTGACGCAGGGACATTACACGCCAAGCCCTGGCGTGATCTACCCGACGCTGGATTACTTGCAGGATCAGGCGCTGATCACCATTACCGAAGAAGAGAACGGCCGTAAGCGGATTGCAATTAACGCCGCCGGGCAGCAATGGCTGGATGACAATCGGGAACAGCTGGAGCAGATCCAGACGCGTATCAAGGCGCGCTCCGTCGGGTTCCAGCTGCGCAAAAACCCACAGATGAAGCGGGCGCTGGATAACTTCAAAGCGGTTCTGGATCTGAAGGTTAATCAGGGAGAACTCAGCGACGCGCAGTTAAAACAGATTATCGGCGTGATTGACCGCGCGGCACTGGAGATCTCCCAGCTGGATTAAGCCAGCACGCCGTCGCTCACGCGGAACACGCGGACCAGCTCTTTCAGGTGCATCGCCTGTTCGTTAAGGGATGCCGCCGCCGCAACGGACTCCTCCACCAGCGCGGAGTTCTGCTGGGTGGTGGCGTCTATCAGGCCAATCGCGCTGTTGATCTGCGAGATACCTTCCGTCTGTTCATGGCTGGCCTGGCGAATTTCACGCAGGATGACGTCCATCTCTTCCACGTTGCCGACCATGCCGTTGATAAGCCCGCTGGCTTTCTCCACAAGGTTCATGCCGTCCTGCGTCTGGCTTGTGGAGCTTTCAATCAGCTGGCGGATCTCACTCGCAGATGTTGCACTTTTCTGCGCGAGCTGGCGTACCTCACCCGCCACCACCGCAAAGCCGCGACCATGCTCACCTGCGCGCGCCGCTTCGACCGCCGCGTTCAGCGCCAGAATGTTGGTCTGGAAGGCAATGGCGTCGATCAGGTCGATGATGTCGGACATCCTGTTCGATGTTTCGTTAATCAGGCGCATCTTGCTGGTGACCTGCTTCATCATCTCGCCGTTGTTTTTGACCACGGCAGCCGCATCGGCAGACAGGTTCGTCGCTTCTCCGGTGTGGGACGCGGTGTTCTTCACCGTGGCGGTAATCTGCTCCATCGACGCGGCCGTCTGTTCAACGGAACTGGCCTGCTCCTCCGTGCGGGCAGCCAGATCCTGGTTGCCCGCGACAATCTGCGCGGCGGCGCTGGAGATGTTTTCCGATCCGGTTTGCACCTGCTGCACAATCTCCAGCAGGCGCGTTTTCATCTCCATCAATGCGGTGAGGAGCAGTCCGGTTTCATCTTTACCGTGCGAGGTAATGCTGCCGGTGAGATCGCCATCGGCGATGGCCTCCGCAAAATTCACCGCGTCGTTCAGCGGGCGGGTAATGGATCGCACAATGAACCAGCCAGTCAGGCTGGCTGCCGCGACGCTGAAAAGCGTAATCAGGATCAGCAGCAGACGATTAGTGCGGAAATCGCCTTCCACCTGCTCGCCCGCACTCTGCATTTCATGATCCTGGATCGCAATCAGCGCCTGCACTTTCGCTTTATAAGACTGTTGCAGGTCCAGGGTGTTGGTCATCATCTCGTTTATCGCGCCCGCACGGTCGTTATTCTGCACGGACTGCAAAATGCGGTAGCGCGAGTCAAGATATTGCTGGCGTACGCCGTGGATGTCCGCCAGCACCTGTTGGGATTTTTTATCCTTGAGAGCGTTGTCCAGCTCGCTCAGGATTGCGGTGATGCGCTCGCTTATCGCCTTCAGACGCTGTTCTGATTGCGTCGTGTACGTTCCCTGTTCGTCCAGCAGCATGAGCTGCTGCGTGCTGATAAATTCCTGGAAGTTGTCGATTAACTGGTTCGCTTTTACCGTAGTTGGATAGTCGCTGGTAAGAATGGTTTGCATTCCATTGTTTGCCCGATTCAGGCTCATCAGAGACAAGCTTGCGCTGACTACCATCAGGACAATAAATAATCCAAACGCCAGAAATAATTTCGTGCCGATCTTTACGTCATGTATGAACATATTTACCCCATCGATGTGATTATTTCTCAGACGATCGCTGTTATCGGTAGGAAACGAGCTAACTTTATGACTTTGATCGTTTTTTTATTTCTCACTTTCAATGAATCCGGGGCGTAGCAATTAAAAATCGGGTACTTTTTTTAGTTACTTAATATTTCATTAACAACATAACTTATTCTGAAAAACAAAAAAGCCGTTTACCCCGGAGGAATAAACGGCTTTATCGAAGCATGCATTTCTTAATGCAGCACGGTAACCGCATCTTCAAGACGTCCGGCCCGGTGCTTAACCATCGCGGAAATCTGCGCGCTCTCTTCGACCAGGTCAGCATTTTTCTGCGTAATGCTGTCCAGTTCTGCCACGGCACGGGTCAGCTCTGTCAGGCCTGTAGCCTGCTCGGAGGTGGAGTGGCTGATCTGCGCGATAAGCTGCGTGACGTTTTTCACCTGCTCGACAATATCATCCATGGTACGTCCCGCGGCGTGGACCTGATCGGCGCCCGACTGCACTTTGCTGGCGCTGGCGTCGATCAGCTTGCGAATATCGTTAGCCGCGTTCGCGCTGCGGCTGGCAAGATGACGCACTTCGCCCGCCACCACCGCAAAGCCTTTCCCCTGTTCGCCCGCGCGTGCCGCCTCAACCGCGGCGTTCAGCGCCAGAATATTGGTCTGGAAGGCGATGTCATTGATAAGCGAGGTAATAGAGCCAATGCGCTGGGTACTGTCGGCAATGTCATCCATGGTTTTCACCACGGTCTGCATCACGGTACCGCCCTGCGTGGCCGCGCTGCTGGCAGCCATCGACAGCTTGTCGACTTCGGCTGCGGTCTCAGAGTTACTCTGCACCGACGCCGCCATCTGGTTCATTGTTGCCACGGTCTGCTGCACGTTAGCCACGGTCTGGCGCGTGCGGTCGTTGAGATCTTCATTACCCTGCGCCAGCCTGTCGCTGCCGTCGCGCACGCTCACCACCTGGCTGGAGACGTCGTTGATAAGCCAGCGGCACATCAGCCCCAGTTGTCCGACGGCCCGCAGCGTCAGCCCCAGTTCATCGCTGCGGTTAAGATGCTGCACGCTGTTACGCTCGCCGGTAGCGACCCTGAGCGCCTGCCGTGCGACGTTTTCCACCGGGCGGACAATCTGTTGCTCAAATACCAGGGTGCCAAGCAGCATCACCACGGCTGCCGCCACCAGCGAAGCCCAGCCTGCGGCACTGGCAACCAGCGTTGCGGCCATCACCGCAAAAAGTACCGCCATTACGCTACGCACTCGCCAGCGCAGCGGCATCGCCGGTAATTTGCCGAGCCAGCCTTTGCGTACCACCAGCCCTTTATGAATGCGTTTTTTGCTACGTCCTTCATTGAGCGCCTTATAAAGCGGCTCCACCGCGGCGACCTCGTCCTCGGTGGCGCGGGTACGAATGGACATATAGCCCGTCATCTGACCGTTACGCACCATTGGTACCGCATTGGCGCGTACCCAATAGTGATCGCCATTTTTACGTCGGTTTTTGACAATCCCGCTCCAGGGCTCGCCCTTTTGCAGCGTGTACCACATGTCGGCAAAAGCTGCTTTCGGCATATCCGGGTGGCGCACAATGTTGTGCGGCTGCCCGAGCAACTCCTGAAGCGTAAAGCCACTCACTTGCACAAAGGTGTCGTTAGTGTGGGTCATGTAGCTGTGGAGGTCGGTGGTCGACATAAGCGTGGTGTCATCGTCCAGCGGATATTCATTCTGGGTGACATAGTCAGGAGAGGACATAGTGAGCATCCCTTGCAGGTTATTTGAATGTTAATTTTGTGGCTTATGTTTTTTCGGCGATAAAAAATTTATCTTTAGTTGTTAAATATGATTGAGATCGCAAATCTCGGTTAAACCGCACTTTTCGTACGCTTTTCTAATTAATTGATTTAAAATACTTTCGACACGAAACTACCTACAAAGCATGATCCCCCGGCGCACACTTAAGGCGCATTTCCTGCCCTGGAGCAGTGCAATTGACGAAACCCAATCCCCGGCTCGTTATCCCTTATCCCGTGCGGCGCGCGATGGCATGATTAAATATTGTGCAACTTTGATTTCACCTGGCGTTTATCCCGATTTTTGTTAAGGCATCTGAGGTGGCGTAATCCCTGCAATACTTAACTCAGTATCATGTGATACGCGATCCCCGGGAGCATATTTTGAACAGGTTACCTTCCAGCGCCTCGGCTCTTGCCTGTACCGCGCACGCACTGAATCTCATTGAAAAGCGAACGCTTGATCATGAGGAGATGAAACAACTTAACCGTGAGGTCATTGATTACTTTAAAGAGCATGTGAATCCTGGTTTTCTGGAGTATCGCAAATCTGTTACCGCCGGCGGGGATTACGGAGCCGTAGAGTGGCAAGCGGGGAGTCTGAATACGCTTGTCGACACCCAGGGACAGGAGTTTATCGATTGCCTGGGTGGTTTTGGTATTTTCAACGTGGGGCACCGTAATCCAGTTGTGGTTTCCGCCGTACAGAATCAACTTGCGAAACAACCTCTCCATAGCCAGGAACTGCTCGATCCGCTTCGCGCCATGCTCGCGAAAACGCTGGCAGCCTTAACGCCCGGTAAGCTGAAATACAGCTTCTTCAGCAACAGCGGCACCGAATCGGTCGAAGCGGCGATTAAACTCGCCAAAGCGTACCAGTCGCCGCGCGGGAAATTCACCTTTATCGCCACCAGCGGCGCGTTCCACGGGAAATCCCTGGGCGCACTGTCTGCTACCGCCAAATCCACCTTCCGCAAACCGTTTATGCCGCTGCTGCCGGGCTTCCGCCACGTGCCGTTTGGCGACATCAACGCCATGCGCACCATGCTGAGTGAATGCCGTAAAACCGGCGACGACGTGGCGGCGGTGATCCTGGAGCCGATTCAGGGCGAAGGCGGGGTGATCCTCCCGCCGCAGGGCTATCTGCCCGCCGTGCGTCAGCTGTGCGATGAGTTTGGCGCGCTGCTGATCTTCGACGAAGTGCAGACCGGGATGGGGCGTACCGGCAGGATGTTCGCCTGCGAGCATGAGAACGTTCAGCCAGACATTTTATGCCTGGCGAAAGCGCTCGGCGGCGGCGTGATGCCGATTGGCGCAACGGTCGCCACTGAGGAGGTCTTCTCGGTGCTATTCGACAACCCGTTCTTACATACCACCACCTTTGGCGGTAACCCGCTGGCCTGTGCGGCAGCGCTGGCCACCATCAACGTGCTGCTGGAGCAAAACCTGCCTGCGCAGGCGGAGCAGAAAGGCGACATGCTGCTGGACGGCTTCCGTCAGCTGGGCCGGGAGTACCCGGATTTGGTACAGGATGCGCGCGGGAAAGGGATGCTGATGGCGATTGAGTTCGTTGATAACGAAACCGGTTATAGCTTCGCAAGCGAGATGTTCCGCCAGCGGGTACTGGTGGCGGGAACGCTCAACAACTCGAAAACCATCCGCATTGAGCCACCGTTGACGCTCACCATTGAGCAGTGTGAGCAGGTGCTGAAGGCGGCGCGTAAGGCGCTGGCGGCGCTGCGGGTGAGCGTGGAAGAGGCGTAAAAAACGCCGGGTGGCGCTACGCTTACCCGGCCTACAACATACTGCAGATGTCGGCCCGGTAAGCGTAGCGCCACCGGGCAAACACCGCCCCCTCTCGCCAACGTAGGCCCGGTAAGCGTTAGCGCCACCGGGCAAAACGCTACTCCGGCAACAACCCCACAAAGCAGCGTTTTTTGCGCGGCTCTGACATCAACTCTTCGAGCTTGTCCACGCACGCCAGATAGTGTGGCGTTTGCTTATGCGCCAACACCGCCTCTTCGTCTTTATAGGCCTCATAGATAAAGAACCGGGTTTTCACCCTCGGGTCCTGCAAGACGTCAAAGCGCAGGTTTCCCGGCTCCTGGATCGCCCCCTCGTGGTTGGCGCGAAATACCTCCAGAAACTCATCCACCCGCTCGGGTTTGATGTTGATTTCCACCAGCGTCACGTTCATTTTGCTTCTCCCTGTTTCTCTTCCTGCCAGAACTGGAACGCCTCACGGGCGCTCATGTTCTCGTGAACCACTTTCTTCACCGCCTTCAGCATGGCGAGCGGCGCGCTGGACTGGAAGATGTTGCGCCCCATATCCACGCCGGACGCGCCCTGGTCAATCGCCCGCCAGCACATCTCAAGCGCCTCATGCTCCGGCAGCTTTTTGCCGCCCGCGATAACAATCGGCACCGGGCAGCTGGCGGTCACTTTTTCAAAGCCCTCGTCCACGTAGTAGGTTTTGACGAACTGGGCCCCCATTTCGGCAGCGATGCGGCTGGCGAGCGAGAAATAGCGCGCGTCGCGCGCCATCTCTTTACCCACGCCCGTCACCGCCAGCGTCGGCATGCCGTAACGCGCCCCCGCATCCACCAGCTTGATGATGTTGTTGATTGACTGATGTTCAAACGGGCTTCCGATATAGACCTGCGCCGCCACCGCGCAGACGTTCAGGCGCAGCGCGTCTTCCATCGCCACCGCCACGCACTCGTTAGACAGCTCGCCCAGAATCGAGTTACCGCCGGAGGCGCGCAGCACCACCGGTTTGTTCGTCGCGGCAGGTACCTGGCTCCTGAGGATGCCGCGGGTACACATCAGCACGTCGGTTTCGCCAAACAGCGGCGCGATGGAGAGATCGATACGCTCAAGGCCGGTGGTCGGTCCCTGAAAGTAACCGTGGTCAAAGGCCAGCATCACCGTGCGGTTGCTCTGCGGATTGAAGATGCGCGAAAGCCGGGACTGCATGCCCCAGTCGAGCGAACCGCAGCCCTTCAGGGTGTACGGCACATTCTGCTGCGGCGTACCGATGCCAAAATCCTTGCCGTCTTTGATGTCGTCTAAATCAGCCATTTGCTCCCCCGTCAGAAATCGTATTTGTTGATGTTCTCTTTGGTGAACACCACCCGCTCCGGCAGCAGCACGATGCCGTTGCCCTTCGCCTCATACTGGTAGCCCTGCACGCTGTTCGTCTCGACCTTCAGCGTCCCGATATCTTTCACCTCCACGCTGTCGCCAGGGTTAAGATCGCCCTTTTTCAGCAAACGATCGGCGACATTGACTGCAATTTTGCCCTGCTGCACCACGTCCCACAGGCCGAAGGCTTTCACCGTGCCGCGCTCAACGTACGGACGCATCACGTTTGGCGTGCTGAAGCCGACAATCGCCACCCCTTCCCGCTTCAGGTTTTCCGCCGCCTGTGCCGCCGCCGGCAGGGCGTTGGCGTCCGGGGCGATGATCGCATCCAGATCCGGATAGGCTTTTAAGATCCCCTCGGCGGTTTGCAGGGATTTAGTGGCGTCGTTATAGCCAAACTGCGTGGTGACGACCTGCCACTGGGGATGGTCTTTCTCGATTTTGGCCTTCGCCTCTTTCACCCACTGGTTCTGGTCGGTGACGGTGGGGCTGGAGTAGAAGAACGCCACTTTCGCGTTCGGTTTGGTGACCTGCTTGCCTGCCATCTCCACCAGCAGGCCGCCCAGCTGTTCCGGCGTGCCCTGGTTGATGTAAATGCTGCGGCACTCCGGTTTGGTGTCGGAATCCCAGGTCAGGACCTTCACGCCGCGCTGCATCGCGCGCTTCAGCGCCGGGCAGAGACCGTCCGGCGACACGGCAGAGACGATGATGGCGTTATAGCCCTGGTTGACGAAGTTATTGATCAGCTGCACCTGGCCGGAGACGCTCGGCTCGGTCGGGCCGTCGTAAGTCACGTCCACGCCAAGATCTTTCCCCGCCTCTTTCGCGCCGTTGCCGCCGCTGGTGAAGAATCCCACACCCACCAGTTTCGGGATAAAGGCAATGCGGTCCGCCGCCTGCGCCGAAGCGAAGCTGAGGGCCATTGCCAGGACGAGCAGTTTTGTTTTCATCTTACGCTCCGGATAGTTTTCTGAAGAGAGATCGCACCCATTCACGGTGCAGACTCAGCGAACGCCCCATCACCACCACAACCAGCAGCGCCCCTGACAGCGCGCTCGACACCTGGTTGGGGATGCCAACCATCTGTAAACCCTGTTGCAGGTACCCCACCAGCAGCGCCGCCAGCGCCGTACCGACAACCGAACCTGAGCCGCCGTAGATATTCGCTCCGCCGAGCACGGCGGCGGTGAGCGCAGGCATCAGTAAATCGCGCCCCAGATCCGAACGCGCGGAGCCGAAATAGGAGACCATCACCAGCGCGGCAACCGCCGAGGCCACGCCCACCAGGCCGTACAGCGCATACGGCATACCGTTCACCGACAGCGCCGCATAGCGCGCCGCGCGCGGATTCTGGCCAATTAAAAACAGATGCCGACCAAAGCGCCCGCGATGGGTAATCAGCCAGAAGAAAGCGGTAATCACCGCGAACAGCACCAGCGGGATCGGCAGGCCCAACACCGTGAGGTTAGCGAACGCGGTGAAGCTGTCCGGAAAGCTGCCGATCCCCTCGTAGCCCGTCGCGCCCGCCATGCCGGAGAGCAGCAGCGCCCCGCCGCCGTAGAGGTAAAGCGTGCCGAGGGTGATCACTAAAGGGCTGATGCCGGTGTAGTGGATCAGCGCCGCATTCAACAGTCCGCACAGCAGGCCGAGCAGCAGCGTCAGCGGGATGGCGACCGCCATCGGCCACCCTGCCTGCATCATCACCCCCAGCGCGATAGCGCACAGGCCGATGGTTGAGCCGAGGGAGATGTCGATCCCGCCGCTAATAATCACCAGCGTGAGCGGTAGCGCCACGATACCAATGCAGATAAAGTCGCTGGTGCTGAACAGCAGCATATTGATGTCGAGCATGCGCGGGTTGATGGCGCCGAAGAGCAGGATCTCCAGCACCAGTAAAATCAGCAGCGCGCTTTCCCAGTTAAGCCTCATTTACGCCACCTCTTTGTTGCGTTTGGGAAACGGGGTGACGTGCTTTCCCCCTCTGTTACCCGGCTGGAAACGGCTGTATTTCAGCGCCCGCTGATGCCGTGAGAGCGCCTGACGCAGCCGCCCGTCGAGCACCAGCACGCCCAGCAGCACCAGCCCGGCGATAAAGTCATTCCACCAGGCCGGCAGCCTGAACAGCACCAGCACGGTGTCGATTTGGGTGAGGAAGAACGCGCCGAGGAAGGCGCCGATCAGCGTGCCCGTGCCGCCCAGCAGCGAAATGCCGCCGAGCACGCAGGCGGCGATGGCCTTCATCTCCAGCCCGCTGCCGGTCTGGTTGGGCACAAAGCCAATCTGCGCGGCAAAGACGATCCCGGCGCAGGCCGCGAGCATGCCGTTGAGGGTAAAGGCGATCATGCGGGTGCGGTTCACCGCCACGCCCAGCTGACGCGCGGCGGCGAGGTTGTCCCCCACGGCGTAGAAATCACGGCCAAAGGCGGTGCGCGACAATGTCCACGCGCCTGTAACCACGATTATCAACACCACAATGCCGAGCGGCGAAATGCCGACGGCGGCAGGCTCAGAGAGGGATTTCAGCCCCGGCGGCAGCCCTTCAATCCACTTCCCGCCGGTCCAGAGCAGCATCGCTCCGCGATACAGCCCCAGCGTGCCGAGGGTGGCGACAATCGCTGGAATGCGCAGCCCCACCACCAGAAAACCGTTGAACGCCCCCGCCAGCGCGCCAATCGTCAGCGCGAAGAGAATGGAAACGGGCAGACTGTAGCCGCTGTTGAGAGCCACGCCGACGGCAATGGCGGACAGCCCGACGGTGGAGCCGACGGAGACGTCGATATTACGGGTCAGCATCACCAGCGCCGCGCCGATAGCCAGCAGGATCAGGATCTGCGAGCTGGCGAAGATCATCCCCAGCGTCTGTAAGCTCAGGTACGACGGGTTCAGCGCCACCAGCACGGCGAACAGGGCCAGAATGGCGAGAAACGCGCTCAGCTCGCGGTTTTTCAGTAAGATCTTCATGATTGCCCTCCAAACGCCAGCGCCATCAGCCGGTCGAGGCTGACGGCGTGGCGCGGCAGCTCGCCGCTGAGCACGCCCTGATGCATTACCAGCACCCGATCCGCGAGGCCGGGAAACGCATCGAGATCGCTTGAGATCATCAGCACCGCCACGTTCTGCGCCGCCACGCTTTTCAGCAGCTGATAAATATCGGCGCGCGCCGAGACGTCCACGCCGCGCGTCGGTTCATCGACGATCAGCAGCAGCGGGTTGGCCTCAAGACAGCGCGCCAGCAGCACCTTCTGCTGATTACCACCGGAGAGCGTGCGCACGGTTTGATCCGCATGGTTGAGCTTGATCCCCAGCGCCCGGTGGTAACGCTCCACTACCGCAGACTCCCGCTTTCGCTGCTGCCAGAGCGACGGCTCGTTCAGCGCCACCGTGTTCCAGCGGACAGGCGCGTCGAGAAACAGGCCGGACACCTGCCTGTCTTCCGGCAGATAAACCAGCCCTTTTTTCAGACGGGAACTGACCGGATCGGCGGTGATCTCCTGGTTCTCCAGCCACACCCGCCCGCCGCGTACCGGACGCAGGCCGTAAAGCGTTTCGGCAAACTCGGTACGCCCGGACCCCACCAGCCCGGCCAGACCGACAATCTCCCCGGCATAAATCTCAAGGCTGAGATCGATAAACCCTTCCCCGGTGAGATCCTCCACCCGCAGCACCGGGAAATCCTGCGCCTGGGTTCGGCGGTTGCCCGGCAGCGCCAGCCACAGCTTTTGCGTATCGCTTAGCGACTTTTCCCGGCTGACCGGCGTCATGGCGGCGATCAGGGCGTTATCGTCAAACTGCGCGGTTTCGCCGCTCAGCACCACCGCGCCGTCGCGCATCACCGAGACGTGGCTCGAAAGCATGCGAATTTCCGGCAGCTTGTGCGAGATAAAAACAATGCCAACGCCGAGATCCTGCAGCGCGCGGATCTGGCGAAACAGGCGTTCGGTTTCGCCCGGCGTGAGCGATGCCGTGGGTTCGTCGAGGATCAGAATTCTGGCATTGCGCATCAGCCCGCGCAGGATCTCCACCATCTGCTGATCCGCGACTTCCAGAGTGCTGGCAGCGGCATCGAGATTAAGCTGACATTGCAACTGCTGGAGTTTCTCCGCCAGCCGCTTTTCCCGATCTCGTTCGCGCGGCAGACGAAACAGGATGTTTTCCCGCACCGTCAGGTTGGGGAAAAGCAGCGGCTCCTGTGGCACCAGATAAATGCCTAACCGGTGCGCCTGCGACGGGGTAAGCCGTGCAAAAGACTCGCCCGCAACCGAAAGCTCACCGCGATCCGGCGTTTCAACCCCGGCGATGATTTTCATCAACGTCGATTTTCCCGCGCCGTTACCGCCCATCAGCGCATGCACCTGCCCAGCAAGCAGCGTGAAATCAATGCCTTTTAACACAGGCACGCCAGAGAACTGTTTGCAGATGTCACGTGCCTCGAGAAGTGGTGTCATCATCGCTCCGCTATTGAACAAATGATTTTTAGATTTAATAATGTTCAAAATCGTAGACGGTGAACTATATTTACAACCGTGCAGGGATCACAGTTTTATCGATTGAGATTCGGATAAACCGGAAAGGATCGAAAAGATCCGTTTTGTCGCGTGGCTCACATTTTCACGCCGCACCATCACGAACATATGATCTAAATTTTTATAAGAGTTCAACTATGAGCGATAAACGCACTGCGGAAGAAGGACGGTTTGCCGGGCTGGCACTGGCGGAAGAGGAGCTGGTGGCGCGCGTGGCCTGGTGCTACTACCACGACGGGCTAACCCAGAACGACATCGGCGAGCGGCTCGGGCTGCCGCGCCTGAAGATCTCCCGCCTGCTGGAGAAAGGCCGTCAGTCCGGGGTGATCCGCGTGCAGATAAACTCCCGCTACGAGGGCTGCCTGGCGCTGGAAACCGAGTTGCAACAACGATTTGGCCTGAAGCTGGTGCGCGTGATGCCCGCCCTGAATACGCCGCCGATGAACGTGCGGTTAGGCATTGGCGCGGCCCAGTCGCTGATGGGCGTGCTGGAGCCCGGCCAGCTGTTAGCGGTGGGCTTCGGTGAAACCACCATGAGCAGCCTGCAACACCTGAGCGGCTTTATTAGCTCACAGCAGATCCGCCTGGTGACGCTCTCCGGCGGCGTGGGGCCGTATATGACCGGTATCGGCCAGCTGGATGCGGCCTGTAGCGTCAGCATGATCCCTGCCCCGCTTCGCGTGTCATCCGCTGAAGTCGCCGGGATCTTAAAGCGCGAAACCAGCGTGCGGGACGTGATCCTCGCCGCCACCGCCGCTGACGTGGCGGTGGTCGGCATTGGCTCGGTGAACCAGCGCCGTGACGCGACGATACTGCGCTCCGGCTATATCAGCGAAGGTGAACAGTTGATGTACGCCCGCAAGGGCGCGGTCGGCGATATCCTTGGCTATTTCCTCAATGCCGAAGGGGAATGCGTCGAGGAGCTGGAGATCCACAAAGAACTACTGGGCGTCACGCTCGATGAACTGGCACAGCTGCCCACCATCGTAGGCGTGGCCGGGGGGGAAGAGAAAGCCGATGCGATTTATGCCGCACTTAAGGGCCGCCGTATTAATGGCCTGGTGACGGAAGAGACGACAGCCCGCGCGGTGCTGGCTCTGGCCATTTAAGAGCCCTCCCTGCGCTAACAATGAGGCATGCTCATGAGTTACCTTTTAGCGTTAGATGCAGGGACAGGCAGCGTTCGCGCCGTTATTTTCGATTTGCAGGGCAACCAGATTGCCGTTGGCCAGGCCGAGTGGAAACACCTTAGCGTCGAGAACGTGCCGGGCTCGATGGAGTTCGACCTCGACACCAACTGGCAGCTGGCCTGCCGGTGTATTCATCAGGCGCTTGAGCGCGCGCGCCTGAGCGCGGCGGATATTCAGTCCGTCGCCTGCTGTTCGATGCGCGAAGGGATTGTGCTGTACGACCGCAACGGCGAGGCTATCTGGGCCTGCGCCAACGTCGACGCCCGCGCCAGCCGAGAGGTAGCTGAACTCAAAGAGATCCACGACTACCGGTTTGAATCCGAAGTGTATGACGTTTCCGGCCAGACGCTTGCCCTCAGCGCCATGCCGCGCCTGCTGTGGCTGGCGCACCATCGTCCGGATATTTATCGTAAAGCCGCCACCATCACCATGATCAGCGACTGGCTGGCGGCGAAGCTCTCCGGCGAGCTGGCGGTGGACCCGTCCAATGCGGGCACGACGGGCATGCTGGATCTCTTCTCCCGCGACTGGCGTCCGGCGCTGCTCGACATGGCCGGGCTGCGCGCCGATATCCTCTCCCCGGTAAAAGAGACCGGCACCGTACTGGGGGCCATCACCAAAGCAGCCGCACAACAGAGCGGTCTGCGCGAGGGCACCCCGGTGGTGATGGGCGGCGGCGACGTGCAGCTGGGCTGTCTGGGGCTGGGCGTGGTGCGCGCCGGACAAACGGCGGTGCTGGGCGGCACCTTCTGGCAACAGGTGGTGAACCTGCCGCAGGTGCGCACCGACCCTGAGATGAACATCCGCGTAAACCCGCACGTTATCCCCGGCATGGCGCAGGCAGAGTCGATCAGCTTCTTTACCGGGCTGACCATGCGCTGGTTCCGCGACGCCTTCTGCGCCGAAGAGAAGCTGATTGCCGAACGCATGGGAATGGACCCCTACTCCCTGCTCGAAGAGATGGCGAGCCGCGTCCCGCCGGGCTCCCACGGGGTGATGCCGATCTTCTCCGATGCGATGCATTTTAAGCAGTGGTACCACGCGGCACCGTCGTTTATTAACCTCTCCATTGACCCGGAAAAGTGCAACAAAGCGACGCTGTTCCGCGCGCTGGAGGAGAACGCGGCGATCGTCTCGGCCTGCAACCTGGCGCAGATTTCGCGCTTCTCCGGCGTGACGTTTGAGAGCCTGGTGTTTGCCGGCGGCGGCGCAAAGGGCGCCCTGTGGAGCCAGATTTTAAGCGACGTCACCGGCCTGCCGGTGCGCGTGCCAGAAGTCAAAGAGGCAACGGCGCTCGGCTGCGCCATTGCCGCAGGAGCTGGCGCGGGGCTGTTCGCGGATATGGCCTCGACGGGCGAGCGGCTGGTGAAGTGGAGCCGCGAGTTCACGCCAAACCCGGCGCACCGCGAGCTGTACGACGGCATGATGCAGAAATGGCAGGCGGTATACGCGGACCAGCTCGGGCTGGTGGACAGCGGGCTGACAACCTCGATGTGGCAGGCGCCGGGCCTGATGCGCGACACACGCCCCTCACCCTAACCCTCTCCCCAGAGGGGAGAGGGGACTGTTCCGTGCGGCCTTTCACCCTCTCCCCTCTGGGGAGAGGGCCGGGGTGAGGGGTGAAGTTCTTTGAGATCTATCACAATCATTCGATCCCGCTTTTACCTTTCTGCCGCCGCTGGCTAAATTAGTAACTCATCCGACCACATAACAATAATTTTACACTGGAAGAGACTATGAGCCGTTACCCGTCGTTATTCGCCCCTCTCGATCTGGGGTTCACTACCCTCAAAAACCGCGTGTTAATGGGCTCAATGCACACCGGGCTGGAGGAGCGTCCGGACGGGGCTGAACGTCTGGCAGCCTTCTATGCCGAGCGCGCGCGCCACGGGGTGGCGCTGATTGTCACCGGCGGCGTAGCCCCTGCCCCTTCCGGGGTAACAATGGAGGGCGGCGCGGTGTTGAACGATGCGACACAGCTGCCGCACCACCGCATGGTGACCGACGCGGTTCACAACGAGGGCGGCAAAATCGCCCTGCAAATTCTGCATACCGGGCGCTACAGCTATCAGCCGAACCTGGTTGCCCCCTCGGCTATTCAGGCGCCGATTAACCGCTTTACTCCCCATGCCCTCAGCCATGACGAGATCCTGGCGCTGATAGATGACTTTGCTCGCTGCGCCGCGCTGGCGCGGGAAGCGGGCTACGACGGCGTGGAGGTGATGGGCTCAGAAGGCTACCTGATCAACGAATTCCTCGCCGCACGTACCAACCAGCGCGACGACGAATGGGGTGGTGACTATGCCCGCCGCATGCGTTTTGCCGTGGAGGTGGTGCGTGCGGTGCGTGAACGTGCGGGTGCGGATTTTATTATCATCTTCCGCCTGTCGATGCTCGACCTGGTGGAAGGCGGCGGCACCTTCGACGAAACCGTGCAGCTGGCGCAGGCGATTGAAGCCGCCGGTGCCACCATTATCAACACCGGGATTGGCTGGCACGAAGCGCGCATCCCCACCATCGCCACGCCGGTGCCGCGTGCGGCGTTCAGCTGGGTAACGCGCAAGCTGAAAGGCAAAGTCTCCGTTCCGCTGGTGACCACTAACCGCATTAACGATCCGCAGGTGGCGGACGATGTGATCTCCCGCGGCGATGCCGATATGGTGTCGATGGCGCGTCCGTTCCTCGCGGATGCCGAACTGCTCTCCAAAGCGCAAAGCGGCCGTGCGGATGAGATCAACACCTGTATCGGCTGTAACCAGGCGTGTCTGGATCAGATCTTCGTCGGCAAGGTCACCTCCTGCCTGGTGAATCCCCGCGCCTGCCATGAAACCAAAATGCCGATCGTTCCTGCGACCAACAAGAAGCGTCTGGCCGTGGTGGGCGCAGGACCCGCTGGACTGGCGTTTGCGGTCAATGCCGCCTCGCGTGGGCACAGCGTGACGCTGTTTGATGCGCTGGCGGAAATCGGCGGGCAGTTTACTATCGCCAGACAGATCCCCGGCAAAGAGGAGTTCTATGAAACGCTGCGCTATTACCGCCGGATGATCGAGGTGACGGGCGTCGATCTGCGGCTCAATCAGGTTGTCAGCGCGGCGGATCTGATCGGTTTCGACGAGGTGATCCTCGCGAGTGGGATCGCCCCGCGCACCCCTGCGATCGAGGGTATCGATCATCCGAAGGTATTGAGCTATCTGGACGTGCTGCGCGACAAAGCGCCGGTTGGCGAGAAGGTGGCGATCATCGGCTGCGGCGGGATCGGTTTTGATACTGCGATGTATTTAAGCCAGCCGGGCGAAGCCACCAGCCAGAACATCGCTGAGTTCTGCGTGGAATGGGGCATTGATACCAGTCTCAGTCAGTCCGGCGGTTTACGCCCGGAAGGTCCGCAACTGCCGAAAAGCCCGCGTCAGATCGTGATGCTCCAGCGTAAAGCCAGCAAGCCGGGTGAAGGGCTGGGGAAAACCACAGGCTGGATCCACCGCGCCACCCTGCTCTCGCGCGGGGTAAAGATGATCCCGGGGGCGAGCTACCAGAAGATCGACGACGACGGGCTACACGTTCTGATCGGCGGTGAGCCGCAGCTGCTGGACGTGGATCATGTGATTTTGTGCGCCGGGCAGGAGCCGAAGCGCGATCTGGCCGATCCGCTGCGTGAGGCAGGGAAAACGGTACATTTGATTGGCGGGTGCGACGTGGCGATGGAGCTGGATGCGCGGCGGGCGATTGCGCAGGGGACAAAACTGGCGCTGAGTATTTAACGGCATCGCCCGGTGGCGCTTCGCTTACCGGGCCTACGGGTCCGAGGCCATTGTAGGCCCGGTAAGCGAAGCGCCACCGGGCATTTGAAACCGTAGGCCTGTGCAAGCGAAGCGCCGCCAGGCAAAGCGATCTTATCGACGACGCCCCAGCTTCACCGACTTCAGCACCACAAACTTGTTGTTTGTCGCAATGGTGACGCAGTTACCGAAAATCTTCTTCAGCTTGTGGAAGTAGTCCAGATGGCGGTTCGCCACGATGTACAGTTCGCCGTTGATTTTCAGGCAGCGGCGCGCGTGGTGGAACATCTCCCACGCGACGTTATCCGTCAGGGCGTGCTTCTGGTGGAACGGAGGATTGCAAAACACCGCGTTGAAGCGGAAAGGCTCTACGCCGGACAGCGCGTTATTGATCATAAACTCGCAGCGATCCAGCGCCTCCGGCAGATTGGTTTCCACGTTCAGACGGCTTGAAGCCACCGCCATTGGCGATTCGTCGCTGAACACCACGCTGGCCTCCGGGTTCTTCGCCAGCAGCGTCAGGCCAATCACGCCGTTACCGCAGCCGAGATCGACAATCTCCCCTTCCAGGTTTTCCGGCAGATGTTCCATAAAGAAGCGTGCGCCGATATCCAGACCGGTACGGGAGAAGACGTTCGCGTGGTTGTGGATGGTCCAGTCGGTCCCTTCCAGCTTCCAGCTCAGGGTCTCTGGCGCGTCGGCCAGTTCCGGCGCGCTGAAGGTACAGTTGATCAGGCGCGCTTTTTTCCAGGCCAGCGTCGTAGTGGTCGGGCCGAGCACTTTCTCGAACAGTTCCAGCGTCGAGGTGTGAATATCACGCGCCTTGGCGCCCGCGATGATGCGCGTTTCTGGCGTCACGACTTTACGCAGCGCGCGCAGTTGCTGCTCCAGCAGCGCCATGGTTTTGGGCACTTTAATCAGCACCACCCCTGGCGCCTGCGGGTAGTCCGCGGTGCTGTCGAGGAACTTCACGCTGGATTCGTCGATATCGTTGTGACGCAGGTTTTCACGCGTCGCCAGCTCGCTTAAGTAAGAATCGCCGATACTGTAAGGCGCATGTTCCGCCAGCGCACAGCCCAGCGCGCCAAACGCGTCATTCAGGATCAGAACCGGGCCGCGGATTTCAGTCTCATCCAACTGCTGCAGCAGATATTCATCCGCCGCTTCCCACGCCTGAAGCGGGTTCACGTCGTCCGTTTCCGGGAAACGTTTAAGGTTGAGTGAACGGAAACCGTTGTCTAAGTGGCTCATCGGCCCTCCTGAATGGTAAAATTTGGCGTATCCCTGAAAAGGGTGCGTGAGTATACCCGTTTTCACACTATTTTGGGGTTTTGATGAACCAGCTGACTTATCTCCAGGGCTACCCGGAGCAATTACTATCCCAGGTTCGCGACCTGATCGCCGCGGGAAAGCTCGGCGCGGTGCTGGAAAAACGCTACCCGGGCACGCATGATTTCGCGACTGACAAAGCCCTCTGGCAGTATACGCAGGATCTGAAAAGCCAGTATCTGAAGAGCGCCCCGCCGATCAACAAGGTGATGTACGACAACAAGATCCACGTGCTGAAAAACGCGCTCGGCCTGCATACCGCCATCTCCCGCGTGCAGGGCGGCAAGCTGAAGGCTAAGGCGGAGATCCGCGTCGCGACCGTCTTTCGCAATGCGCCGGAAGCCTTTCTGCGGATGATCGTGGTGCACGAGCTGGCGCACCTGAAAGAGAAAGATCACGACAAAGCGTTCTATTCCCTGTGCTGCCATATGGAGCCGCAGTACCACCAGCTGGAGTTTGATACCCGTTTGTGGCTGACGCATTTATCGTTAAAGAGTAATGCGCAGTAGCGCACGCGAAATGTCATGAGGACGTGCTACAGTGGCTTTAGGTTCCCTGCTACGGAGTACGTAAACGTTTATGATACGTTTCGCAGTCATCGGTACGAACTGGATCACGCGCCAGTTCGTCGACGCCGCCCACGAAACCGGCAAATATAAGCTCACCGCAGTCTATTCCCGCAGCCTTGAGCAGGCGCAAAGTTTTGCGAATGACTACCTGGTTGAACATCTGTTCACCTCACTCGATGAGATGGCGCAAAGCGACGCCATTGACGCGGTCTATATCGCCAGCCCGAATGCTCTGCACTTCCCGCAAACGAAGCTGTTCCTCAGCCATAAAAAGCATGTGATCTGCGAGAAGCCGCTGGCGTCGAATATCCACGAAGTGGAAGCCGCCATTGCGCTTGCCCGCGAAAACCAGGTGGTGCTGTTTGAAGCGTTCAAAACCGCCAGCCTGCCCAACTTCCTGCTGTTGCAGCAGTCCCTGCCGAAAATTGGCAAAGTGCGTAAAGCCTTTATCAACTACTGCCAGTATTCCTCGCGCTACCAGCGCTATCTGGACGGCGAAAACCCGAACACCTTTAACCCGGCCTTCTCGAATGGCTCGATTATGGATATCGGTTTTTACTGCCTGGCCTCTGCGGTTGCGCTGTGGGGGGAACCACACGGCGTGACGGCCACCGCCAGCCTGCTGGAGAGCGGCGTGGATGCACACGGCGTTGTGGTGCTGGACTACGGTGATTTCAGCGTGACGTTGCAGCACTCGAAGGTCAGCGACTCCGTGCTGCCAAGCGAAATTCAGGGCGAAGACGGCTCGCTGGTGATCGAAAAAATCTCCGAATGCCAGAAGCTCAGCATCGTTCCGCGCGGCGGAAAAGCGCAGGAGCTGACGCAGCCTCAGCATATTAACACTATGCTTTATGAGGCAGAGGTCTTCGCCCGTCTGGTAGAAGACAACGAAGTGAACCACCCGGGACTGGCGATCAGCCGCACCACGGCGAAGCTGCAAACGGAGATCCGCCGACAGACCGGCGTAATCTTCCCCGCAGACGGCGTGAATGTGGAAGCCGTCGCGTAAAGCTGTGTAATGAAATCGTGCAGACCATTGACGAAATCGATGGTCTGACATAATTTGTTACCTGCAAAGGGGAGTAACTTCTTCGCCGGTGGATCGTCATTACGATGCGTGCAAAACCGCATCCGGTCGCCGGGCAACCTTCGTGGTTGTAAGTGAGACCTTGCCGGAAGGCGAGGTCTATGCATAAAAAGCTAACGGCTATCGTCTTCTGACCATAGCCGTTTTTGTTTTTTTATGTGTAAGGAAAATAGTATGCATTCTGTCGGCACTCCAATGCTGTGGGGCGGATTCGCGGTTGTCGTGCTCATCATGCTGGCGATCGACCTCTTTTTGCAGGGTCGTCGCGGCGAACACGGCATGAGCGTTAAGCAAGCCGCCGTCTGGTCGCTGGTATGGGTTACCCTCTCACTTCTTTTCTGCGCCGCCTTCTGGTGGTATCTGGCCTCAACCGAAGGTCGCGCGGTGGCCGATCCTCAGGCACTCGCCTTCCTCACCGGCTATCTGATTGAAAAAGCGCTGGCGGTTGATAACGTCTTCGTCTGGCTGATGCTGTTCAGTTACTTCGCCGTGCCTGCGGCCCTGCAACGCCGCGTGCTGGTGTACGGCGTGCTGGGCGCCATCATCCTGCGTACCATCATGATCTTCGCCGGTAGCTGGCTGATTACCCAGTTCGAATGGCTGCTGTACGTGTTTGGTGCGTTCCTGCTGTTCACCGGGGTCAAAATGGCGCTGGCGAAAGAAGACGATACCGGTATCGGTGATAAGCCGCTGGTGAAGTGGATCCGGGGTCATCTGCGCATGACGGACAAGATCGAGAGCGAGCATTTCTTCGTGCGTAAGAACGGCCTGCTGTTCGCCACCCCGCTGCTGCTGGTGCTGATTCTGGTCGAGCTGAGCGACGTGATTTTCGCGGTGGACAGTATCCCGGCTATCTTCGCGGTCACTACCGACCCGTTCATCGTCCTGACCTCGAACCTGTTCGCCATCCTCGGCCTGCGTGCGATGTACTTCCTGCTGGCGGGCGCGGCAGAGCGCTTCTCAATGCTGAAGTACGGTCTGTCGGTGATTCTGGTCTTTATCGGTATCAAGATGCTGATTGTTGATTTCTACCATATCCCGATCGCCATTTCGCTCGGCGTGGTGTTTGGCATTCTGCTGGTGACGCTGATTATCAATACCTGGGTTAACCGCCAGCACGATAAGAAGCAGCAGGCTTAGTGCAACGTTCGGTGCGGGCTGATGCCCTCACCCCACCCCTCTCCCACGGGGAGAGGGGGAAATGCAATGCAGGCCGGGTAAGCGCAGCGCCACCCGGCACTTTCGTTAACCAATAGTTAAAAAACATGACGCAACACGTAAAATCCAGCATTTTACGCTTCCGCCTTTCGCTGCTTTCCCTGATACTCAACCAGGCAAACAAATACTTACATCCGGATACAAATGTGACTTAGAGCACATCCAGGATGGAACGCAATTTCACTCAGGAATAACGTATGAGCACACAATCTAAGGGCCTGCTTGCGCGCCTGGCGCAGGGCAGTCTTGTAAAACAAATTCTGGTCGGGTTGGTACTGGGTATTCTGCTGGCGATGGTGTCAAAACCTGCCGCGGAAGCGACGGGACTGCTCGGCACCCTTTTCGTTGGCGCACTGAAGGCCGTCGCCCCGGTACTGGTGCTGATGCTGGTGATGGCGTCGATTGCTAACCACCAGCACGGACAAAAAACCAACATTCGCCCTATTCTGTTCCTGTATCTGCTGGGAACCTTCTCTGCTGCCTTAACGGCCGTTGTGTTTAGCTTCCTGTTCCCGTCCACGCTGCACCTGACCAGCGCGGCCGGTGATATCACCCCGCCGTCCGGGATTGTGGAAGTCCTTCGCGGCCTGCTGATGAGCATGGTCTCTAACCCCATCACCGCACTGATGAACGGAAACTACATTGGCATCCTGGTCTGGGCGATTGGTCTGGGCTTCGCGCTGCGTCATGGCAACGAGACCACGAAAAACCTGGTTAACGATTTGTCCAATGCAGTGACCTTCATGGTGAAGCTGGTGATTCGCTTTGCACCGGTCGGTATCTTTGGTCTGGTTTCTTCGACGCTGGCCACCACCGGTTTCGACGCACTGTGGGGCTACGCGCAGCTGCTGGTCGTCCTGGTCGGCTGTATGCTGCTGGTGGCGCTGGTGATCAACCCGCTGCTGGTGTTCTGGCAGATCCGCCGCAACCCGTATCCGCTGGTGCTGACCTGCCTGCGCGAGAGCGGCGTGTATGCCTTCTTCACCCGCAGCTCAGCGGCGAACATACCGGTGAACATGGCGCTGGCGGAGAAGCTGAACCTGGACCGCGATACCTATTCGGTGTCGATTCCCCTGGGTGCAACCGTGAACATGGCCGGTGCGGCGATTACCATCACCGTGCTGACGCTGGCGGCGGTGCATACGCTGGGTATTCCGGTAGATCTGCCAACCGCGCTGCTGCTGAGCGTCGTTGCATCACTGTGTGCCTGTGGCGCATCCGGCGTGGCGGGCGGCTCTCTGCTGCTGATCCCGCTGGCCTGTAACATGTTCGGTATTCCGAACGAGATTGCCATGCAGGTTGTCGCGGTCGGTTTCATTATCGGCGTATTGCAGGATTCCTGCGAAACCGCGCTGAACTCCTCTACCGACGTGCTGTTTACCGCCGCAGCCTGTCAGGCGGAGGATGCGCGTTTAGCGAAGAACGCCCTGCGAGGTTAAAAAGAAAAGCCCGGTGGCGGCTACGCCTTACCGGGCCTACAAGGTAAATGCAAAACGGCTACATGTGTTGCCGTTTTTAGTGTTTGCACCCTCTCCCTGTGGGAGAGGGCCGGGGTGAGGGCACCAGCCCGCACCCGACTTATAGCGTCACACCACTCTTAAAGATCGCCAGCTCGCGGAAGTCGTTCTTCTCGTTGCAGGTCTGCCTGCCGCTGGCAAATTCCACAATCGTGTCCACGAATTCGCTCAGCAGCTGCGGCATCGCTTTGCCGTGGATCAGCTGGCCCGCGTCAAAGTCGATCCAGTGCTTTTTCTTCGCCGCCAGTTCGCTGTTAGTGGCGATTTTCACCGTCGGCACAAACCCGCCGTACGGCGTACCGCGACCGGTACTGAACAGCACCATATGACAGCCCGCTCCCGCCAGCGCGCTGGTGGCGACCGCATCGTTGCCCGGTGCGCTGAGCAGGTTCAGGCCGTGCGTTTTCAGCCGTTCACCATAACGCAGCACGTCCACCACCTGGCTGGCGCCCGCTTTTTGAGTGCAGCCCAGGGATTTCTCTTCAAGCGTGGTGATCCCGCCCGCTTTGTTACCAGGCGAGGGGTTCTCGTATATCGGCTGGTTATGGGCGATGAAGTACTGTTTGAAGTCGTTGACCATGGTGACGGTCTTCTCAAAGGTCTCTTCGTCGCGGCAGTGGCTCATCAGAATGCGCTCTGCGCCGAACATCTCCGGCACTTCGGTCAGCACCGTAGTGCCGCCGTTGGCAATCACGTAATCCGAGAAGCGACCCAGCATTGGGTTAGCGGTAATGCCGGAAAGGCCATCAGATCCGCCGCACTCCAGGCCAAACTTCAGTTCGCTCAGCGTGCCCGGCTCGCGCTTGTCGTGACGCATCACCTCATACAGCTGATGCAGCTGTTCAACGCCCGCTTCCACTTCGTCGTCCTGGTGCTGACACACCATAAAGTGCACGCGCTCAGGGTCAAATTCGCCCAGCGTGTCGCGGAAGGCGTCGACCTGGTTGTTCTCGCAGCCGAGGCCGATCACCAGCACCGCGCCCGCGTTCGGGTGGCGCACCATGTTTTGCAGCATGGTACGGGTATTGATGTGGTCGTCACCCAGCTGGGAGCATCCATAGGTGTGACTGAACAGATGCACGCCGTCGGTGCCTTCAGCATCATTAGTCTCTTTCAGGAAACGCGTCTGAATTTGACGCGCGATCCCGTTCACGCAGCCGACAGTCGGGAGGATCCACAGCTCATTGCGGATCCCCACCTCGCCGCTGGCGCGGCGGTAGATCTGTACCTCACGATCGGCCGCCTGTCCTTCTTCTGGCTGGAAGTCAGGTTGATAGCTGTACTCGTCCAGATCGCTGAGATTGGTGCGGGTATTGTGGGAATGAATGTATTCACCCGGCGCAATATCCGCCAGCGCATGACCGATGGGCAAACCGTACTTCACCACGTTCTCCCCTTTCGCAATGGGGATCAGGGCAAACTTATGTCCACGTCCAATGGCCTGGCGTAACGTCACCGACTGGTTGTCGAAGGTCACTTCCGTCCCTTCGGCTAAATCGGCCAGCGCGACGGCAACGTTATCCAGCGAATGGATTTTGATGTATTGCATATCAACCTCAAACGGCCTTAGTTCAGTTCAATGGCGAAGTAGTCACGCGCATTGTTAAAGCAGATGTTTCTCACCATTTCGCCCAGCAGCTGGATATCCGCTGGCGCTTCACCCGCGTGCACCCAGCGGCCAATCATCTGGCACAGAATGCGGCGGAAATATTCATGGCGGGTATAGGAGAGGAAACTGCGGCTGTCGGTCAGCATGCCAACGAAGCGGCTCAACAGGCCGAGCTGCGCCAGCTGCGTCATCTGACGCTCCATGCCGTCTTTTTGATCGTTAAACCACCAGCCGGAACCGAACTGCATCTTGCCCGGCATCCCTTCGCCCTGGAAGTTGCCGATCATGGTGCCCAGCACTTCGTTATCGCGCGGATTCAGGCAGTAGAGAATGGTTTTTGGCAGCAGGTTTTGCTCGTTCTGTTTGCTCAGCAGTTTTGACAGCTCTTCCGCCAGAGGGCGGTCGTTGATGGAGTCGAAGCCCACGTCCGCGCCCAGCAGTTTAAACTGACGCTGGTTGTTATTACGCAGCGCGCCGATATGGTACTGCTGAACCCAGCCGCGACGGGCATATTCCGCACCGAGGAACACCAGCACCGCGGTTTTGAACTGGGCGACTTCATGCTCGCTCAGGGCTTCGCCGGAGAGACGACGCGCCAGGATGCTGTCCAGCTCGGCTTCGCTGGAATCCGCGAACAGCACCACGTCCAGCGCGTGGTCAGACACTTTACAGCCGTGTGCGGCAAAGTGATCCAGACGTTTGGTCAGCGCGGATTGCAGATCGGCGAAACGACGGATATCGGTATCCGATACTTCCGCCAGCTTCGTCATGTAGTCATTAAAGGTCGGCAGCTCAATGTTGAAGGCTTTATCCGGACGCCAGCTTGGCAGCACTTTGATGTCAAAGGTGCTGTCCTTCGCGACAACCGCGTGGTGCTCCAGGGAGTCGATCGGATCGTCGGTTGTGCCCACCATCTTCACGTTCATCTGCTGCATGATGCCGCGCGCCGAGAAGCTATCCTGCGCCAGCAGTTCGTTGCACTGATCCCAGATCTCATCCGCCGTGGCGGGAGAGAGCAGCTTGCCGGTGATACCAAAAGGACGACGCAGTTCGAGGTGCGTCCAGTGGTATAACGGGTTACCGATGGTGTGGGGAACGGTAGCGGCCCAGGCGTCAAACTTCTCGCGATCGGTCGCGTCGCCGGTACACAGGCGCTCGGCCACGCCGTTGGTGCGCATCGCGCGCCATTTATAATGGTCACCCTTCAGCCAGATATCATACAGGTTTTTGAAACGGTAATTTTCGGCAACCTGTTGCGGCGGTAAATGGCAGTGGTAGTCGAAAATCGGCTGATCTTTTGCGTAGTCGTGGTACAGGCGGCGAGCAAATTCGGTATCTAACAGGAAATCTTCGGTCATAAACGGTGTCATTATCGTCTTCCTCATTACGGGAGCGTCAGAAAGCTTATGTTCAGATGCTGCAAAGTTATCACACCAATTTCCAGAGTCCGACGTTTTTTTCGTGAGTTAGATCAATAAACGTCGACAAATAAATTACCCTCAAAGGGGTAAACCTTCTTGCAGGCCGCGCCAGATCTGGCTTTGCGCACGCCTCATAATATCCCTACAAAGATTCACTCTTTTGTGATGTCACTCACCTTTTAAAGTTGTATGACAAGTTATCTTTTCGCCGTCGCAAACTATAAGCCGACGGAATGCATTACCGGTGTTTGTTACATCGGATTTAACGGTACGGAAGCCGACTTAGCACGATGACTTATGGCAAGGTTCGGGCCGTTCCGGGACAGGTTCCCGGTTACGCCCCTCCCGTTACAGAACAGCTCCCGGCAACGGTTGAGTTGTTGCCGTGTCCCGACACGGAAATAACATAACGATGAGGTTTTACATGCGTAAAATTAAAGGGTTACGTTGGTACATGATCGCACTGGTGACGCTCGGCACCGTGCTGGGCTACCTGACACGTAACACCGTGGCAGCAGCGGCGCCAACGTTGATGGAAGAGTTACATATCTCCACACAACAATACTCTTACATCATTGCGGCGTATTCTGCCGCTTACACCGTAATGCAGCCTGTTGCAGGTTATGTTCTTGATATTCTTGGTACAAAAATTGGTTATGCCTTCTTCGCTGTAGCATGGGCCGTCTTCTGCGGGGCGACGGCGCTGGCTGGCAGCTGGGGCGGGCTGGCGCTGGCACGTGGTGCGGTAGGTGCTGCCGAAGCGGCGATGATCCCTGCGGGTCTGAAAGCCAGCTCTGAATGGTTCCCTGCAAAAGAACGTTCAATCGCTGTCGGTTACTTCAACGTGGGTTCCTCCATCGGGGCGATGATTGCTCCGCCACTGGTGGTGTGGGCGATTGTGATGCACAGCTGGCAAATGGCGTTCATCATCTCCGGTGTGCTGAGTTTTGCCTGGGCCATGGCGTGGCTGATCTTCTATAAACACCCGCGCGATCAGAAAAAGCTGTCTACCGAAGAACGTGACTACATTATCAATGGTCAGGAATCTCATCATCAGACCGACAACGGTAAAAAAATGTCCGTCTGGCAGATCCTGGGTACCCGTCAGTTCTGGGGTATCGCCCTGCCACGCTTCCTGGCGGAACCGGCCTGGGGTACGTTCAACGCCTGGATCCCGCTGTTCATGTTCAAAGTCTACGGCTTTAACCTGAAAGAGATCGCGATGTTCGCCTGGATGCCAATGCTGTTTGCAGACCTGGGCTGTATCGTCGGCGGCTACCTGCCACCGCTGTTCCAGCGCTGGTTTGGCGTGAACCTGATTGTGTCCCGTAAGATGGTGGTCACCATGGGCGCCCTGCTGATGATTGGCCCTGGCATGATTGGCCTGTTCACCAGTCCTTACGTGGCTATCGCCCTGCTGTGTATCGGGGGCTTTGCTCACCAGTCTCTGTCTGGCGCGCTGATTACGCTCTCGTCCGACGTGTTTGGTCGTAACGAAGTTGCCACCGCCAACGGTCTGACCGGGATGGCCGCCTGGACCGCAAGTACCCTGTTCGCCCTCGTGGTCGGCGCGCTGGCAGACACCATCGGTTTCAGCCCGCTGTTCGCGGTACTGGCCATCTTCGACCTGCTGGGTGCAGTGGTTATCTGGACGGTGCTGAAGAGTAAATCCGCTGAGGAACTGGCGAAAGAGTCCCTTGGGGGACCGGCGACGCAGAGTTAGCTTGTTGTGCCGGGTGGCGGCTTCGCCTTACCCGGCCTATAACACCCGATAAAACCGTAGGCCGGGTAAGCGTAGCGCCACCCGGCAAAAACGTCGCAAAAGCCGCCTCCGGGCGGCTTTTTTAATGGCGAAATCTGGAGAGTGGCAAGCAAAAGTGGTATAACAAATCATTCGCCGTACCCTGCCTGGAGCGCATATGGAAATCACCGAATCACGTCGTTTATATCAACAACTTGCCGCCGAGCTGAAAGATCGCATCGAGCAAGGGGTCTATCTTGTCGGTGATAAACTTCCCGCTGAGCGTTTTATTGCGGATGAAAAAAGCGTCAGCCGTACGGTGGTCCGCGAAGCCATCATCATGCTGGAAGTTGAAGGGTATGTTGAGGTACGCAAAGGTTCCGGTATTCACGTGATTTCCAGCCAGGCGAAACACTCCCCCACGCCGGACGAAAGTCTGGAATTTGCCAGCTACGGTCCGTTTGAGCTTCTCCAGGCTCGCCAGCTGATTGAAAGCAATATCGCAGAATTCGCAGCGACGCAGGTCACCAAGCAGGACATCATGAAGCTGATGGAAATCCAGGATCATGCGCGTAAAGAAAAATGTTTCCGCGATTCCGAATGGGACCTGCAATTCCACGTTCAGGTCGCCCTTGCGACTCAGAACACAGCGCTGGCGGCAATCGTTGAAAAAATGTGGACTCAGCGCGTTCACAACCCGTACTGGAAGAAACTGCACGATCACATTGATTCCCGCACGGTAGATAACTGGTGTGACGACCACGACCAGATTCTTAAGGCCCTGATTCGTAAAGATCCGCATGCGGCGAAACTGGCAATGTGGCAGCATCTGGAGAACACTAAACAGATGCTTTTTAATGAAACGAGTGATGACTTTGAATTTAACGCTGACCGCTACCTTTTTGCTGATAATCCGGTGGTTCACCTCGATACCGCGACCAATGTCGCAAAATAACCTCCTGAACTGCTGGCAGGCGCACCGCCGCGCCTTCCGGCCAGACAGGGTAAGAAAACCTCTATAGTGTCAGCCTTTGTAAAATCTCTCGCTCCCCTCCGTGGCTTACGCCAAAATCGTGTTTCCCCTCAAATTCTGTGACGCAGAACGTCGGGCTTTGTTACAATTGGATTCACTTCGTTATTTTGTAAGTTAGTGCTTGCTAACCAGCCAATTAACAGGGAACAGTGTTGGCCACACATCATTGTGTCCGCGAGCGACCATAATGAAATCATAACAATGTCGCCGTGCTGTTTTCCCGAATGACAGGCGTGACGTTAACCGATTTCCAGGAACACTGAATGGAACTTTTGACCCAACTACTGAACGCCCTCTGGGCTCAGGATTTCGAAACGCTGGCCAACCCGTCCATGATTGGCATGCTCTACTTTGTGTTATTTATGATCCTGTTCCTTGAGAACGGTCTGCTGCCTGCTGCCTTTTTACCGGGCGACAGCCTGCTGGTGCTGGTTGGGGTGCTCTGTGCAAAAGGGGCGATGGCTTTCCCACAAACGGTTCTGCTGTTGACCATTGCCGCCAGCCTGGGTTGCTGGGTGAGTTATATTCAGGGGCGATGGCTGGGCAACACGCGAATCGTTCAGAACTGGCTTTCGCATCTTCCGGCACATTATCACCAGCGAGCGCACCACCTTTTCCATAAGCACGGGCTCTCCGCCTTGCTGATTGGCCGCTTTATCGCATTCGTACGCACCCTGCTGCCGACCATTGCGGGCTTGTCCGGCCTGAGCAGCGCGCGCTTCCAGTTCTTTAACTGGATGAGCGGCCTGCTGTGGGTTCTGATCCTGACCACGCTCGGCTACGCGCTCGGTAAAACGCCGGTCTTTATGAAATATGAAGACCAGCTGATGTCTTGCCTGATGCTGCTGCCCGTCGTCCTGCTGGTGTTTGGCCTGGTCGGTTCACTGGTCGTACTGTGGAAAAAGAAATACGGAGCCAGGGGTTAACGATGGTTATCTCCCCGCTCGCGCTGCGCCGCTTCTCTTACGCCATCGTCGCGCTAATGATGTTCAGCGCTCTCATCCTGCTATGGTCTGCCCTACAGCACCAGGAGTCGACGCTGACTATCCGTCCTGTGAGTCAAGGAACCAGCGTGCCGGATGGTTTTTCCATCTGGCATCATCTGGATGCTAACGGGATCCGCTTTAAGAGCATCACGCCGCAAGACGATGTGCTGCTGATAAAATTTGACTCCAGTGCGCAAAGCGCCGCGGCGAAAGCGGTGCTGGACCGCACGTTGCCGCAGGGTTACATCATCGCGCAACAGGATGATGACAGCCACGTAGCCTCCTGGATGTCACGGTTACGCGACACGTCGCATCGATTTGGCTAACGACTAATATTCCGAATATTTTCACCCACTTTGGTGAAACTCCCGTTTACTTACTATGCTTAAGTACGCGGAGCACCCCTCAGATGTTCTCCGCATAGTTCTGGAACACGGCTTACGCCGTAACACAATGGAAGGTTTCTATAATGAAATACCGCATCACCCTGGCTCTGGCCCTTTTTTCTTTAAGCACAGCTTCCTTCGCTATGTCTCTTTGTCAGGAGAAAGAACAGGATATTCAACGCGAAATCAGTTATGCCGAAAAGCATAACAATCAGCACCGGATCGACGGACTGAAAAAAGCGCTGAGCGAAGTGAAAGACAATTGTACGGACAGCAAGCTGCGTGCCGATCATCAGGAAAAAATCGCTGAACAGAAGGACGAGATAGCCGAGCGCCGTCAAGACCTGCAAGAAGCGAAAGAGAAAGGTGATGCGGAAAAAATTGCCAAGCGCGAGAGGAAGTTGCAAGAGGCGCAGGACGAACTGAAAGCGCTGGAAGCTCGCGATTATTGAGTTAACGGAAATCTCAACAGGAGAGAATCATGTCAAAAGATACAACTTCAGAACATCTGCGCGCTGAGCTGAAATCCCTGGCGGACACCCTGGAAGAGGTGCTGAACTCTTCTGCCGATAAATCGAAAGAAGAAGTCAGCAAACTGCGCAGCAAAGCGGAGCAGGCACTGAAAGAGAGCCGTTACCGTCTGGGTGAAACCGGTGATGCACTGGCGAAACAGACCCGCGAAGCGGCTGCGCGCGCAGACGAATATGTACGTGACAATCCATGGACAGGCGTTGGTATTGGTGCCGCAGTGGGTGTGGTGCTGGGTGTCCTGCTGACGCGTCGTTGATTATGGAAGATCCACGTCACGCACAAGGGCCTGCTAAAAACGTCCTCGGCATCGGCCAGCGTATTCTTACGACGCTGGTCGGGATTGCCGAAACGCGCGTCCGGCTTGCGGTAGTGGAACTGGAAGAGGAGAAAGCCAATCTCTTCCAGATGCTGCTCATGCTTGGGCTTACGATGCTCTTTGCCGCGTTTGGTCTGATGAGCCTGATGGTGTTAATCATCTGGGCTATCGATCCACAGTATCGACTGAACGCGATGATTGCGACTACCGTGGTTCTGCTGGTGGCGGCGCTGATAGGCGGTATCTGGACCCTGCATAAAGCGCGCACGTCGACCTTCCTGCGCCATACGCGCCAGGAGCTGGCCAACGACCGCGCCCTGCTGGAGGATGATAAGTCGTGAGCGACAAAGCCGAACGTCAAAAGCGGAAAGCGTATCTGCTGAGCCAGATCCAGCAGCAGCGGCTGGACCTGTCCGCCAGCCGTCGCGACTGGCTGGAGCTGACCCAGCGTTACGATCGCGGCTGGAATACTCTTCTGAGCCTGCGTTCGTGGGCGCTGGTGGGTAGCAGCGTGATGGCGATCTGGACGATTCGTCATCCAAACATGCTGATTCGCTGGGCACGCCGTGGCTTTGGTGTCTGGAGCGCATGGCGTCTGGTGAAAGCAACGATTCGTCAGCAGCAGCTGCGCTAGCCTTCTCGCCGGGTGGCGATGCGCTTACCCGGCCTACGGTAAAAAGTAGGCCGGGTAAGGCGTAGCCGTCACCCGGCAAAATCTCTCTATGCTCCCTTACTCAATATCTTTGAAAAAGATTGACAGTTTTCCTTGCTAACAATTGCCATCCGCCCCGTTTACACTCCTCTCCATCGACAGCAAAGACGCGGTATCTACCCGAATTTGCACGCAAATAACGTTTAGCCGCTGATGTGGTTTCCTGGAGAGTAAAATGAAAAAATTAGATGATGTTGGTGTATTGGTAGCGCGTATTCTGATGCCTGTGCTGTTCATCACCGCAGGCTGGGGCAAAATTACCGGCTATGCGGGCACTCAGCAGTATATGGAAGCGATGGGCGTACCGGGTTTCCTGCTGCCACTGACCATCCTGCTTGAGTTCGGCGGCGGCCTGGCAGTGCTGTTCGGTTTCCTGACCCGCACCACGGCGCTGTTCACCGCAGGCTTTACCCTGCTGACCGCGTTCATCTTCCACAGCAACTTTGCGGAAGGCGTGAACTCCCTGATGTTCATGAAAAACCTGACCATCGCAGGTGGCTTCCTGCTGCTGGCTATCACGGGTCCGGGCGCCTACAGCATCGACCGTCTTCTGAATAAGAAGTGGTAAGCACGCTATACTGATTAAATTCAAAGCGAGGAGACATCTCCTCGCTTTTGCTATCTGACGGAGGAGTAAAAAATGGGACAACTCGTAGACGGCGTCTGGCAGGATGTCTGGTATGACACCAAATCCACCGGTGGACGCTTTAAGCGCTCTGTTTCGGCCTTCCGTAACTGGCTGACCGCCGACGGCGCGCCCGGCCCGAGTGGCGAAGGGGGCTTTGCGGCGGAGAAAGATCGTTATCATCTGTATGTTTCTCTCGCCTGTCCGTGGGCGCACCGCACGCTGATTGTGCGCAAACTTAAAGGTCTCGAATCGCTAATTCCGGTTTCGGTGGTCAACCCGCTGATGCTGGAAAACGGCTGGACGTTCGACAGTGACTTCCCGGCCGCGACGGGTGATGAGCTTTATCATCACGATTTCCTGTATCAGCTCTATCTGCGCGCCGATCCGCACTACACCGGACGCGTAACGGTGCCTGTGCTGTGGGACAAGAAAAACCAGACGATCGTCAGCAATGAATCCGCTGAAATCATTCGCATGTTCAATACCGCGTTTGACGCGCACGGCGCCCGCGCCGGGGATTACTATCCGGTTGAGCTGCGCGAGAAAATTGACGAGCTGAACGGCTGGATCTACGACAACGTCAACAACGGCGTCTATAAAGCCGGTTTTGCCACCAGTCAGGAAGCGTACGACGAAGCGGTCGGCAACGTGTTTGGATCCCTGGAACGTCTGGAGCAGATCCTCGGCCAGCATCGTTATTTAACGGGCGATCGCCTCACCGAAGCAGACATCCGCCTGTGGACGACGTTGATCCGCTTCGATCCGGTGTATGTCACCCACTTCAAGTGCGACAAGCATCGCATCAGCGATTATCTGAACCTGCACGGTTTCCTGCGCGACATCTATCAGATGCCGGGTATTGCGGAGACGGTCAATTTTGACCATATTCGCACCCATTATTTCCGCAGTCATAAGACCATCAACCCAACGGGCATTATCTCCATTGGTCCGTGGCAGGATCTGGATGAACCACACGGGCGCGACGTGCGTTTCGGATAATTATTTAGGGAATCAATTGATTCCCTTTTTTAATTCACGGCATACATCTATCCTTACCTCGATCGCTTAGAAAACAAGTGATTGACTGACTAAGAGGCAAGGAAAAATGGACTGGTATTTAAAAGTACTGCGCAACTACGTTGGATTTGGTGGCCGTGCCCGCCGTAAAGAGTACTGGATGTTCGTTCTGGTGAACTTCGTCCTGATTATGGTGCTGGGTATTGTGGACAAAATCCTCGGCTGGGAACGCGAGGGGGGCGAAGGCATTCTCACCACCATTTATGGTGTGTTGGTTCTGCTGCCTTCATGGGCCGTACTGTTTCGTCGTCTTCACGACACCGATCGTTCGGCGTGGTGGCTGCTGTTGCTGTTGATCCCGCTTATCGGCTGGATCGTGATTTTGATTTTCAACTGTCAGAGCGGAACGCCGGGAGAAAACCGCTTTGGTCCGGATCCGAAGATCTGCGCATAAAAAAAAGCCCGGTGGCGCTTCGCTTACCGGGCCTACAAATTACGATTTTATTTATTATATTGCGTGAAAAGCTTCGGAATTTCGCGTAAACACCATGATTTGGCTTCGCCCATGCTGTCACGACGCCACGCCATAATAATATCCACTTCGCTGGTGTATTCCGGGCTGACAACGCGCAGCCGTCCCTCTGCAATGTCCTTTTCGACGAACGGATACGGCATGGTCGCCACGCCCAGCCCCGCCAGCAGCGCCTGACGCTTATCTTCCAGCGACGTCACCGTCAGACGCGGCTGTTTATCCAGCAACTGCACCGTTAACACCGGGCGCTCTCGCGCGGTATCCGCCACCGCCACGCCGCGGTATTTCACGCGCGTGACCTCAGAGAGCGGTTCCGGCTCCTGATGGATCGGGTGACCCGGCGCAGCGACGTAGACGTTCATCACGCTGTACAGTTTGCGCGAGTTAATTTCTGACGATGAGCGGAAATGCATATCCGGCGCAATGACGATATCCGCCCTGCCCGTCTCAAGACGCTCCCACGCCCCGGCCAGTACCTCGGTGATGATCGACAGCTGGGTATTGGCTTTCGCGGCCAGTCTGTCCACCAGCGGGAACAGCGCCTCGGTGGGCACCAGCGCTTCGGTCACTAACGTCAGATGGGTTTCCCAGCCGCGGGCCAGCGCTTCGGCATCGGTCGTCAGTTTATCCGCCGCTTCCAGCAATACGCGGCCGCGCTCCAGCAGCATCCGCCCAACGTTGGTGAATTTTGTTCGATGACCAGAGCGATCGAAGAGCACAACATCCAGCTCCTCCTCCAGCTTTTGCATGGTATAGCTCAGCGCAGACGGAACGCGCCCCAGTTCATCTGCCGCCGCGGCAAAACTGCCGCGCCTGTCAATCGCGTCCATGACGCGAAGCGCCTCAAGCGTCAATGCTCTCTCTTTAGCCATCTCGTTCTCATTCAGGAAATTTGAACATACCGGGCAGAATATCTGGCTAACATTGCAGCGTCCATACCTTTACCATTGATTTAGTGTAAAGAGAGGTCAAGTTTATGATTACGACAAGAACAGCGAAACAGTGTGGACAAGCCGATTTCGGTTGGTTGCAGGCCCGCTACACCTTTTCCTTTGGACACTACTTTGACCCTAAACTTCTCGGTTACGCTTCACTGCGCGTATTGAACCAGGAAGTGCTCGCCCCGGGCGCGTCCTTCCAGCCGCGCACGTACCCGAAAGTCGATATCCTGAACCTGATCCTGGAAGGCGAGGCAGAATACCGCGATAGCGAGGGCAATCATGTCCAGGCGAAGGCTGGCGAGGCGCTGTTAATTTCCACGCAGCCGGGTATTAGCTATAGCGAGCATAACCTCAGCAAAGACAAAACGCTGACCCGCATGCAGCTGTGGCTGGATGCCTGTCCGGAGCGGGAAAATCCGCTGGTGCAAAAAATCGATCTGAAGGGCGATAAACAGCAGCTGATTGCCTCGCCAGACGGCAGCAAAGGCAGCCTGCAGTTACGCCAGCAGGTGTGGCTGCACCATATCGAACTGAAAAAAGGTGAACAGGCAAGCTTCCAGCTTCATGGCCCGCGCGCCTATCTGCAGTCCATTCACGGAACGGTGCATGTGGTGACGCACGCGGAAGAGAAAGAGGCGCTCACCTGCGGAGACGGTGCGTTTATTCGTGATGAAGCGAATATCACCCTGGTGGCGGATACGCCGCTGCGCGCGCTGCTGATTGATTTGCCGGTTTAACCCCCCCCTCACCCTAGCCCTCTCCCCAAAGGGGAGAGGGAACGATCGAGCCCCTCGCCCCTATGGGGTGAGGGGAAATTTTTACACCTTACTCGCCATAATCTCAATAATCTGCCGGTCCGTTGCCTGCATCGAGCGGCACGCCAGCGCGCACAGGTTCGCGATCGACTGCTCCACGTCGTGCGCCACAATCCCCTCATTACCCGTCACGGCAGTATCATCCAACGCCATCATCACGGCTTTCCAGGCGCTGGTGACGCTGGTCGAGACCTTCATTGCGCAACTGTTAGACGCCCCGTCACAGATCATCCCGCTGACGTCGCCGATCATACTGCCGATCGCCATGGCAATATTCTGGTAAGATCCGCCCATCAGCCACGCCATCCCCGCCGCAGCCCCCATTCCGGCTGTTGTCGCCGCACACAGCGCGGACAAGCGCGGAAGCTGGTAATGGATATAGATCGCCGACAGGTGCGAGAGCATCAGCGCCCGCGCCAGCCGTTCGTCATCGGCCTGAACGTGCTCAGCCACCACCACCACCGGCATGGTGGCGGTGATGCCCTGATTCCCGGACCCCGAGTTGCTCATCGCCGGCAGCGTCGCGCCCCCCATGCGGGCATCCGAGGCTGCGCTGGTGCGGATAACAATGTCTGAACCCAGGTCCTGCGCCATCCATCCGCGTGTGCGCTGTTTATTGAGCGTCGCACCAATATGCAACCCCCAGTTGCCACGTAAACCTTCGCGGGAGAGCGCATCGTTCAGCCGTCCCGCATCGAGGATAAAGCGGATCGTGTCGAACGGCACCTGTTCCACAAACTCAAGGATCTGCGACAGCGTGGTGGTCGAGAGCACCGCCAGCGGATCGTCGTTGTTCTGGCTCTGATTATCGTCAAGCCTGAAGCGCGTTTCGCCCTGACAAACTACCTCCACCACGCGAGTGTGCCCGCCAGCGATGGTCACCATCGCCGAGGATTCACCGACGTAAACGCAGGCACGTGAATAGAGGATCTCATCGCACGGCTCCTGCAATTTTACCTGCACCAGACCCGCGTTCAGCAGTGCTTTGGCGCGCGTTAGCGCCTCGGACGACGCGTCTTTCAACACCTCCAGCCCGGCGTGTGCATTACCGCCTGTCGCCCCCAGCGCGGCCGCGATGGGTAAACCGACCATACCGGTACCGGGCACCGTTACGCCAAGCCCGTTTTTCATCAGGTTCGGCGATACCCACGCCTCGATACGCGTCACCTCACCGTCAAGCTGTCCGGCAGCCATCGCGCACGCCAGCGCCAGCGAGACGGGTTCGGTACAGCCCAGCGCAGGCTTTACCTCTTCCTGCACCGCGCGAATAAAATGGTTCCATAAAGGATTAATTTGCTCAGACATCGTTACGACCTTATTTAACCTCATGAGAAGGCGAGGAAAGGAGAAACACAAAGCAGCAGCCCGGTAATCACAATAATCACCAGCGATACGCCTTTATATTTATGAAGTGCGGGCACTTTGTAGACCAGCCACGCCGGAATTAAGCAGCCCACCATCCCGAAAATAGGGCTACAGATGGAAGTGAAGCTCAGCACCGGCGCGTTTAACACAATCGCGCTCCAGGCCAGCAGGATGGCGAACAGCATAATCCCGCGCTGGACGGCATTTTCATTGATTTTCTCCGCCGGCATTTTGCGGCGCAGGATGTTCATCACAATGCCCTGCGTCGCCTCACGAAAGCCGAGATAGACGCCAAAGAACGCGGTCATCACAGCGAAAATATTGAGGATTACGCTGACGATTTTGACCCAGCCCGCGCCGTCACCGCTGATAAACTGTGCTGCGATTGCCAGGGCGGAAATATTCTGCTCGTAGGCTTTTACCGCCTCGTCGTGCCCCATCGCCAGGGTGAAGGAGACAGCGTAGAAAAAGACCGTCACAAACAGCACGCCAAAGGCGATATTCATTGCCCGCAGCGCTTTATGCCGCGCCACCTCAACGGATTTTTCCCTTGAACGATAGGAAATCACCATCGGGCTTAATGTCTGAATAAACAGAATGGAGGTTAAGGTGAAAGGCAGCGTAATAATGGCGTTTTTAATCAGCAGCCCCATTGGCGGCAGCATGCCGACGTTGGCTAAATGCCAGAGGCCAATCATCGAAAGCCCCAGCGCCGCCACCACAAATAATTTGGTCAGCACCATCAGGCTGGAGACTTTAAACAGCAGCTTTTCACCGCGCGACGAAATGGCGACCAGAATGCAGATCAGGAATAAGCCGTAGAACGGATTTTCCGACAGCAAACCGTCGGTTACGCCGAAGGTGTGTAAATAGGATGCGCTGTCGTTGGTAATGGCCGTCGAATAGACAAACATCCAGATCACCAGCATCACGAAATAAAGTGCACCCAATAAGATGCCCCAGTTTTTGCCTAAATATCCGCTAATAACGCTCGGATAGTCTTTACATTCCGGTGATTCCGCCAGCGTATTAATAAACAGGCGCTGGAACAGGTACATGGCCGGATAACCAATTATCGACGAGAGTAAAAATACCCATAGCCCCATTAATCCAACCTGCACCGGAAGAAAAACAATGCCCGCGCCGATAGCCATCCCAATACTCATGATGACCCAGCCCGTATCGGTGCTGTCGAATTTAATCGCCTCTCGCCATTCGCTTTCGCTCATTCCCGCCCGCCTTGCCGCAGGGGAATCACTCACAATCACACTGCTGTTTGTTGCCATATTCATTGGGCACTCGCTTATTTTGTAGGGTAACGATTTGTTTTTATAAGGTTCCGATCGCCAGCGATTGCGAGTCAGAGGGTGCAGGTGTGAGTTATTGGTATGGGGAGATCATATCCGGAGCGCGGGAGAAAAAAGTCACAACTTTTATAGGGATTTCCTAATGCAAGAGGAAAATATTACTTTGGGATAGCAGAAAAGAGAGTGACTTTTCTAAAATTGACGGTGTTCACAAAATTAAAAGCCTCCTCATCTGAGGAGGCTGAAGATGGGGCCTGTGTTAGATCGCCTGCGTAAACGTCCTCGAAATCACGTCCTGCTGCTGCTCGCGGGTCAGAGCGTTAAACCGCACCGCATAGCCTGAAACGCGGATCGTCAGGTTCGGATAGTTCTCCGGATGGGCGATGGCATCCAGCAGCATCTCCCGGTTCATCACGTTGACGTTCAGGTGCTGCCCGCCCTCGATGGTCGCTTCGTGGTGGAAGTACCCGTCCAGCAGCCCGACAAGGTTGGTTTTGCGCACCAGCTCGTCCTTGCCCAGTGCCTGCGGCACGATGGAGAAGGTGTAGGAGATCCCGTCTTTGGCATAGGTGAACGGCAGCTTGGCGACCGAGGTCAACGACGCCACCGCCCCTTTTCTGTCGCGCCCGTGCATCGGGTTGGCGCCAGGCGCAAACGGTGTACCGCCGCGACGTCCGTCCGGCGTGTTGCCGGTCTTCTGCCCGTAAACCACATTGGAGGTGATGGTCAGGATCGACTGCGTCGGCACGGCGTTGCGGTACGTCGGCAGCGCCTGGATTTTCTTCATAAAGCGCTCAACCAGATCGCAGGCGATACTGTCCACCCGATCGTCGTTGTTGCCGTATTGCGGATAGTCGCCTTCGATGACGAAATCGACCGCCAGACCGGTGTGGTCGCGCACCGGTTTTACCGTGGCGTACTTGATGGCCGACAGGGAATCCGCCGCCACCGACAGCCCGGCAATGCCACAGGCCATGGTGCGGTAAACGTCCCGGTCGTGCAGCGCCATCAGCGAGGCTTCGTAGCTGTATTTATCATGCATGTAGTGAATGAGATTCAGCGCACTGATGTACTGCACTGCCAGCCAGTCCATGAAGTGATCGAGGCTCGCCATTACGGTGTCGTAATCCAGTACATCATCCAGCAGCGGCTCGGTTTTCGGCCCCACCTGGATCTTCAGCTTCTCATCCACCCCGCCGTTAATCGCGTACAGCAGCGTTTTCGCCAGGTTGGCGCGTGCGCCGAAGAACTGCATCTGCTTGCCGATCACCATCGGACTGACGCAGCAGGCAATGGCGTAGTCGTCGCTGTTAAAGTCGGCACGCATCAGATCGTCGTTCTCGTATTGCAGCGAGGAGGTGACGATCGAGACCTGCGCGGCGTATTTCTTGAAAGCGATCGGCAGCTGTTCGGACCAGAGGATCGTCAGGTTTGGCTCCGGCGCAGGCCCCATGGTGTGCAGGGTATGCAGATAGCGGAAGCTGTTTTTGGTCACCAGCGTGCGCCCGTCCAGCCCCATGCCGCCGATCACTTCCGTGGCCCAGATCGGATCGCCGGAGAAGAGCGTGTCGAACTCCGGCGTGCGCAGGAAGCGCACCATGCGGATCTTCATGATGAAGTGGTCGATCAGCTCCTGGGCCTGCACCTCGTTCAGCCTTCCTGCCTGCATGTCGCGTTCAATGTAGATATCGAGGAACGAGGCCGTGCGCCCCAGCGACATCGCCCCGCCGTTTTGGGATTTCACTGCGGCAAGGTAGGCAAAGTAGACCCACTGCACCGCTTCCTGCGCATTCATCGCCGGACGTGAAATATCAAAGCCATAGTTCGCCGCCATCTGCTGGATCTGGAGCAACGCACGTTTGTGCTCCGCCAGCTCCTCGCGCAGGCGGATCGTGGACTCCAGATCGTCTCCGCGCTCCAGTTTCCCCTGAAGATCGGCGAACTGAAGTTCCCGCTCGCGCACCAGATAGCTGATGCCGTATAGCGCCACGCGGCGGTAGTCGCCGATGATGCGTCCACGCCCGTAGCCGTCCGGCAGACCGGTGAGCACGCCGGATTTTCGGCAGCGCATCATCTCCGGGGAGTAAACGTCAAACACGCCCTGGTTGTGGGTTTTACGCAGATCGGTGAAGAGATATTCAAACTGCGGATCCATCTCGCGACCGTAGGCTTCGAACGAGCTGCGGATCATATTGATCCCGCCGTACGGATGCAGGGCCCGCTTGAGCGGCTTGTCGGTTTGCAAGCCGACGATCGTCTCCAGCTCCTGGTCAATATAGCCCGGCCCGTGCGCGGTAATGGTGGTGGCGATGTTGGTGTCAAAATCCACCGGAGCGTGGGTGGCATTCTCCTGGCGAATTCCGACCATCACCTTCTGCCACAGCGCCGTCGTTGCTGGCGTCGCCTGCGCGAGGAAAGCTTCATCGCCTTCATAAGGGGTGTAGTTATGCTGAATAAAATCGCGCACGTTAACGGCGTTTTTCCATTCTTCGCCGCGAAACCCGGCCCATGCGTCGCTGTAAGGCGCGACGCCCGTATCGATTGTTACTTTCATCAGATTCTCGCTTTATCAGGCGTAAGCCGCAGCCGGGGTGACCTTCCCAAGACGGAGGGCATCCAGCGCGATCATTTTTTCTTCATTGGTAGGGATCACCGCGCAGGCCGCGCGGGACGACTCGGTGGAGATCACGCGCTCACCCGCGCTGCCCGGCAGGGCATTTTTGGACTCGTCGAGGATGATGCCAAACACCTTCAGGTGCTCCACCACCAGCGCGCGTATGAGAACAGAGTTCTCACCGATCCCGCCGGTAAACACCACGCCATCCAGACGGTGCAGGGATGCGGCATGACCGGCGATATGTCGTGCAATCCGGTGGACAAAGGTCATTATTGCCAGCCGTGCCCGCTCGTTGCCGTCATGCCAGGCTTTCTCCAGCGCGCGCAAATCGGAGGAGATGCCGGAGATCCCCAGCAGCCCCGACTCTTTGTTGACCACACGCTCCAGATCCTCGAACGACTGGCCGGTCTGCCTGGCAACCCACGCCATCGCGCCAAAATCTACGTCGCCGCAGCGCGTGCCCATCACCAGTCCTTCAAGCGGCGTCATCCCCATGGACGTGTCCACGCTTACGCCGTTACGCACCGCGCAGATGGACGCCCCGTTGCCGAGATGGGCAATCACCAGGCCGCTGTCATCGGGAGAGAGCCCGAGAAGCGCGTGCGCCTGCGCCGACACGTAGCGATGAGAGGTGCCGTGGAAACCGTAGCGGCGCACGCCCAGCTCTTCAAAATAGCGGTACGGCAAGCCGTACAGATACGCCTGCGGCGGCATGGTCTGGTGGAAGCTGGTATCAAATACCGCCACCTGCTGCACGCCGGGGAACAGGCGCCCGGCGGCTTCCACGCCGCTCAGGTTGGCGTAGTTATGCAGCGGCGCCAGCGGGGAGACCTGGCGGATCTGCGTCATCACCTCTTCCGTGATCAGGGTTGACTCGCTGAAGAGATCGCCGCCGTGGGCAATGCGATGGCCAATCAAGGCCACGCTGCCCATCAGGTTGCGTTTCTCCAGCTCCAGGGCGATGGCGGCCAGCGCCCCTTCGTAGTCCTGGTGAGCCAGTCTGACCGGCTCACCCCCATTGACGGAAATAAAGGCTTTTTCAGTGTTGACGCCGTCCGCAATGCCCGTCATCAGAGCATCGCAGCCTGCGGCGTCCAGCACCGAGAACTTAACAGAGGACGATCCGCAGTTAATGACCAGTACTACCGGAAACTCAATCATGGTATGGCTCCGCTCTTCCTGAGCTTTGGTTTAAAACAGTTTGTACACGATGTTCAGAATGGTCAGCAGGCCGACCACGGTGACGAAGATGTTCTCGGTCCGGCCTTTGTATTTCGCCAGCGCCGGTGCTTTGCGGATGGCGTACATCGGCAGCAGGCACAGCAGAGAGGCGATAATTGGCGCGCCCATGGCTTCAATAAGGTCCAGAATGTTCGGGTTGGCATAGGCCACAATCCAGGTGGAGCCCATGATGAAGACCATGCTGATGGTGTTCAGCTTGCCCACGGAGACGTTCTTCCTGTCGCCCTTGTAGCCGAACTTAACGATCAGGCCGTTCAGCCCCTCCAGCGTGCCCAGGTAGTGACCGAAGAAGGATTTAAAGATAGCGACCAGCGCGATGATGGACGCGCCGTACTCCAGCACCGTGGCGAACGTGGATTTACTGCCTGACATCGACGCAAAGTGGTTCGCCAGGTAAGAGAGCACCGGAATGTTCTGCGCTTTGGCGTCCGCCATGTTCTGCGGAGAGAGCGTAAACAGGCAGCTAAAGGCGAAGAACATCACCACCGCCACCATCAGCAGGCTGGCGCGACCGATGATTTTGGAACATTTCTGCTCGGTGAATTCTTTACCAAACTCCGGCTCGTACTCTTCGCGCTTGGAGACCACAAACGAGGAGACGATAGGCGAGAAGTTGAAGGAGAAGACCATAATGGAAATCCCCAGCCACACCGTGACAAGAATGCCGTCATGACCGGTGAAGGCGATATCGCTCAGGTTAACCTGGTCGATCACCGCTGAGTTCCAGTACGGGATCAGCGAGAGAGAAATCAGCACCAGGCTGGCGATGAACGGGAACACCAGGTAGCTCATCACCTTCACCATCAGGTCTTTACCGAACCAGATCACAAAGGCCATCAGCAGCAGCAGGAACAGCGCTACCACGCCGCGGTTCAGGGCAGGCATCTGGAGCTGGTTTTCCCAGAAGGTCATAAAGGTGTTGGTAATGGTGACGCCGTAAATCCACAGCAGCGGGCAAATAGCAAAGAAGTAGAGGAAGGTGATCACCACCCCGCCGGTCTTACCAAAATGCTCCTCCACCGTTTCGGTGATGTTGCCGGAGACGTTACTGCCGGACAAACACAGACGCGCCAGCGCGCGGTGGCAGTAAAAGGCAATCGGGAACGCGAGTACCAGCATCAGCAGAATAGGGATCAACCCCCCAAAGCCTGCGCGAATGGGGAAGAACAGCACGCCAGCGCCAATGGCGGTACCAAACAGGCCGAGCGTCCAGGTGGTATCCGATTTACGCCAGGAGGACGTTTTTGTCTGGCCAACGATAATGCTTTCTGTGTTGCTCATAGGTCACCTTTATGCGTCAACGAAGCCGGTAATTTGGGAAACACGGGAGAGATCAATATTGCCACCGGAAATAATGCAGACGGTTTTACGGCCCTGAATATAATGGTCCAGCTTGCCGCTTAATAACGCCGCGCACGCCAGCGCGCCAGCACCTTCCGTAACCACTTTATTTCGCTGAATAAGCGCGATCATGCTGTTGCGAATCTCGTCTTCGCTGACCAGCACAATGTCGTCAACCAGTTCACGAACGATTTCGAAGGTTAAATTACCCGGGCGAGACACGTCGCAGCCGTCCGCTAATGTGCCGGTAATGCGGTGGTTCGTTATTTCACCGGTCTGATACGACGCCGCCATTCCGTGCACGTTTTCAGACTGCACGCCGATAATATTGATAGTTGGGTTGATGGATTTAATTGCTGTCGCAATACCGGCAATTAAACCACCACCGCCGATGGGAACAATCACGTTATCCACGTCGTATAAATCTTCGAGGATTTCCAGTCCGATGGTGCCCTGACCGGCGATCACTTTCGGATCGTCGTAAGGCGGGATAAATATGCGCCCTTCCATCTCGACGATTTCGCTCACTTTGGCGATAGTGTCGTTAAAGTTCTCGCCGTGCAGCACCACTTCGGCGGAGTAGTCGCGCGTGGCGGCCACCTTGGATTTCGGCGCGCCCATAGGCATTACCACTTTGCCGTCGATGCCGAGCATGGCGCAGGAGAGCGACACCCCCTGCGCGTGGTTCCCTGCGGAACAGGCAACCACGCCCTTGCGTTTTTCCGCATCGGTCAGCGAGCTTAATTTATTAAACGCCCCACGTATTTTAAACGAACCGGTACGCTGCATATTTTCAAATTTCAGGAATATCTCACCCTTACACCGTTCGCTCAGATAATTTGAGCGCGGCATACCGGTTTTATAGATCTTTCCCGCCAGTCTTTTTCTGGCGTCCTGAATATCGTCAATGGTCACCGGGAGATCGTAAGTAATGTGCATAATATCCTCGTTATAATAATTCATTGTTTTCAGGCAAAGTCAGGGTATCAGAGCGTTAAAAAGCGTCGCTCCGGGCATTTTAAATCATCATTATTTCTATCGTCGTTTTTCGATATTCATCGACGAATATTGTTTTGCCAGTTCAACTAATACTGACGCCGATTTTTTAATACTGTAATTTTTTGACCACACGGCAGCATAACGCGCCACAGGTAATGCATCTTCCACCGGCAGGACAATAAACTGGTCCGAGCCGAATGGCGCAATCATGTCACGGGGGATCACCGTCAGGTAATCGGCATTGAGAACAAGGTTATAGATGGTGACGACGGAATCGGTCTGGACGATGTTTTCAATGCTGATGTGGTTATCTTGCAGGGTGGTCAGGAGTTCGTTGTAGTAGCCCATATCGGTTTGCGGCATCACCCACTGCTCGTGCGTGAGCGATGCCAGTCTGGTCGGGCCGGTGCACGTTCGTGATTTACTCGCCACCAGCACAAACTCAGATTCAAAGAGTGGCTCAACGTGAAGATCCTGGAGCAACATCCCATCGCTCAGCGTGCCGATGGCGAAATCCAGCCGGCCATCGCGAATGGCGGGCAGGAATGAAGAGAGCTGCGCTTCATACATTGAGACGCGCGCCTTCGGGAACACTTCCTTGAATTTTTTGATCATCCCGGACAGGAAGGTGAAGCCAATCAGCGACGGATAGCCGAAGGAGACGTCCATGACGGTACTGAAACTGAGGCTGTTGATCTCGCTCACCATGTTTTTCATTTCGCGGGTGATCGACTCAGCGTAGGACAGCAGCACCTGACCGGCGGCAGTGAGTTTTACGCCGGTGTTTTTACGCACCATCACTTCCACCCCAAAGTAAGATTCGATGTCGCTGATGATTTTGCTGACGGCAGGTTGCGTCAGCCCCAGTTGTCTTGCAGCAGAACCTATGGAGCCACTTTTGATGACTTCCTGAAATACCACGAGGTGCTGTGTTTTCGGTAGAATAATAGTATTCATAATATTCTGCGCTTATTTCCCTATGACGCAGCGGATTCTACCCAATATTGTTTCAGGGGGTATGTGCTGTTACTCACAATTTGCCATGACGCCCTTTTTATCACTGCATTCAAAACCGATTTATCACCTTACCAATCAAAGAGTTAATCAACTTAAAATACGCAATTACGCTGATATTGATCAACAAAATACGCGGTAATAAATTTATTTTATGGCAATAACCAGCATGAATTTTTTTGCCTTAACAATATTAATAAAGACTATCTTTCAGGCAATTAAAGGTTAATAAACCATCATTATTCTTTTAAAACATTTTTGTGGTTTATCAACTTTATCAGGAATATTTTCTCAGCTTCCGGTTAAAGAGTGGGATATATCACACATTCACCAGAAGAATGTTTTTAGATTCAATATTAAATTATCAAATGAATAACATTCAGCATCACTGATTCAACATTCACAACATCTGTTCAACACTAAAATTTTCTAATTTTATAGCGTTAAATTTTGTGATTACGATCATGCGCAGCAGATGAAAGGAACGCATAATCGGTAAAGCAGTGAAATGTGCTTGGCGTCGCAAAATTGAAAATTGATGTCGTTTGGCGCTTCGCTGACCCGGCATGCAACCTTCAGAAAACAAAAACCCCGCCGAAGCGGGGTTTCGTAAGAAGTTGAAGCTGACCGATAAGCCGGGTTCTGTCGTGGACAGTCATTCATCTAGGCCAGCAATCGCTCACTGGCTCAAGCAGCCTACCCGGGTTCAGTACGGGCCGTACCATGTGAACCCCTATTTGGCCTTGCTCCGGGTGGAGTTTACCGTGCCACGGACTGTTACCAGCCGCGCGGTGCGCTCTTACCGCACCCTTTCACCCTTACCTGATCCCGCTTACGCGGGCCATCGGCGGTTTGCTCTCTGTTGCACTGGTCGTGGGTTTCCCCCCCAGGCGTTACCTGGCACCCTGCCCTGTGGAGCCCGGACTTTCCTCCCCTCCGCCCGTCTCCCCCGAAAGGGACGACGACGAAGCGGCGACTGTCTGGTCAGCTTCGGCGCGCAGTATAGAGGGTTTGCGCGCCGCTGTCACCCCTGGCTACGCATGCCTACCTGCAATGTGGCCGCGATATTGCGCGAGGCGCGGTAAATGTTGTCGTACGCTCCCTGGAACGCCTCTTCCAGTGAACCGATGCGGGTCAATACGCTGAACACCGCGTCGATGCCGTACTGATGCACCACACCCACATCCTGCGTCAGACTTCCGGCAATCCCTATCACCGGCTTATGGTATTTTTTGGCGACGCTCGCCACGCCGACGGGCACTTTGCCATTAATGCTCTGGCTGTCGATGCGCCCTTCTCCCGTCAGCACCCACGTGCAGTCGTGAATATGTTCTTCAAGATTGAGCGCCTGAGTGACAATCTCAATGCCGCTTTTCAGCTCAGCGCCCAGGAAGGCCATCAGCGCCGCGCCCATGCCGCCCGCCGCTCCTGCCCCCGGAACCGGGTTGACGTCAATGCGCAGGGATTTTTTGATCACGTTGGCGTAGTGGCTAAGACTGGCGTCGAGTTCGAGGATCATCTCCTCCGTGGCGCCTTTTTGCGGGCCAAAGATACGCGACGCGCCGCTTTCACCGACCAGCGGATTCGTCACGTCACAGGCGACGCGGATTGCGCACCCCTGAAGACGCGGATCAAGATCAGAAATATCAATACGGTTCAGCGCCATCAGGCTGCCGCCGCCGTAGCCGATCTCCGTCCCGTTCGCATCCGTAAACCTCGCGCCCAGCGCCTGCATCATACCCGCGCCCCCATCGTTGGTTGCGCTCCCGCCGATACCGATAATGATGTTGCGCGCGCCTTTATCCAGCGCGCGGAGGATCAGCTCCCCCGTCCCGCGCGACGTCGTGACCAGCGGGTTACGCTGCGCGGGAGGAACAAGTACCAGGCCGCTGGCGGCGGCCATCTCGATAAACGCGGTGGTACCGTCGCCCGAGATCCCCCAGCTGGCCTTCACCTTTTCCCCTAACGGGCCGGTGACGACAGCCTGCTGCCAGGTGCCCTGCGTCGCGGCGATCATCGCTTCAACCGTACCTTCTCCGCCGTCAGCAACGGGAACAGACACGTAATGAGCGTCGGGGAAAATTTCCCGAAATCCTTTTTCTATCGCCTGCGCTACCTCAGTGGCAGACAGGCTTTCTTTATAAGAGTCTGGCGCGATTACGATTTTCATAGTTGTATGCCTGAGCCGTAGGCCCGGTAAGCGTAACGCCACCGGGCGGGACGTCATTAGCGAGCAATTTCAACCTTCGCCAGCTTTTCGTAATAGCACGCTAACGCGCTGTGATCGGCGGTGCCCAGACCGTCCGCACGCAGCGCCTGCATCATCTCCATGACGGCGGCAGTCAGCGGCAACTGCGCGCCCACGCCGTGGGAGGTATCCAGCGCATTCGCCAGATCTTTAATGTGCAGATCGATGCGGAAGCCCGGCTTGAAGTTACGATCCATCACCATCGGTGCCTTGGCATCCAGCACGGTGCTGCCCGCAAGACCACCGCGAATGGCCTGATAGACCAGATCCGGATTAACGCCCGCTTTGGTGGCCAGCGTCAGTGCTTCGGACATGGCCGCGATGTTCAACGCCACAATCACCTGGTTTGCCAGCTTGGTGACGTTGCCTGCGCCAATTTCACCGGTATGCACCACGGAGCCAGCCATGGCTTTCATCAGGTCGTAGTATTTGTCGAACACGGCTTTATCACCCCCCACCATTACCGACAGAGTACCGTCGATGGCTTTCGGTTCGCCGCCGCTGACCGGCGCATCCAGCATCTCCACGCCTTTCGCTTTCAGCGCCTCGCTGATTTCGCGGCTCGCCAGCGGCGCGATAGAACTCATGTCGATCACCACCAGACCCGGCTTCGCGCCGTCGATAATGCCGTTCTCACCCAGCGCCACCTCTTTCACGTGCGGGGAGTTTGGCAGCATGGTGATAATGACATCGCACTGCTCGGCGATCGCTTTTGCAGTTGTCGCCGTTTCTGCGCCAGCCGCAATCACTTCTGCCACCGCGTCTGAATTACGATCTAAAACCACCAGTGAGTAACCTGCTTTGATGAGGTTTTTGCTCATTGGTTTGCCCATGATACCCAGGCCAATAAAACCCACTTTCAGCGTCATAATCTGTTTCCTCAATGATGGTTATTTTTTAAAAGCGTCCGCTAATTTCTGCGTGGCGGCGCGGAATACGCCGAGGTCGCTGCCGACGGCGACAAACGTTGCGCCCCACTCCAGGTAGCGGCGGGCATCGGCTTCCACCGGCGCCAGAATGCCGCACGGTTTACCGTGCGCTTTGGCACGGGCAAAAATGTGCTGGATTGCCCGCTGCACGTCCGGGTGGCTGGCGTTGCCCAGATGACCAAAGGCGGCCGCCAGATCGCTCGGGCCGACGAAAATACCGTCGACACCTTCGGTCGCGGCAATGGCGTCGACGTTATCGACCCCCTGCTGGCTCTCGATCTGAACCAGAATGGTGATGTTCTTGTTGGACTGGGCGAAATAGTCCGGCACGGTGCCAAACATGTTGGCGCGGTGCGAGACAGACACGCCGCGGATCCCTTCCGGCGGATAGCGGGTGGCAGCTACGGCCAGCACCGCTTCTTCTTCCGTTTCAACAAACGGGATCAGGAAGTTGTAGAAGCCGATATCCAGCAGACGCTTGATAATCACCGGCTCGTTGGTAGGTACACGCACCACCGGCGCGCTGTGGCTGCCTTTCAGCGCCATCAGCTGCGGAATAAACGTGTTGATATCGTTTGGCGCATGTTCGCCGTCCAGCACCAGCCAGTCGAATCCGGCCAGGCCCAGCACTTCGGTGCTGATGGGGTTGGCCAGCACAGACCAGCAGCCAATCTGAATCTGATGCGCCGCAAGGGCCGCTTTAAATTTATTCGGGAAGATGTCGTTACTCATTACGTATACCTTTTTTAATTCCGCAGTTTTAGCCAGTAGCTTTTCTTATTTATTCCGACTCAGCGTCAGCGTTATATTTATTTTCCTGACTGAATTTTGGCTTTATAAAATCGTCATTCAGTATAATCGTCACCACCCGGCAGCACATTGTCTCAATGCTCAATTATCCAACGGGGTTAGCACGCTATTTTGAGCATATGCCCAATGCAGTGGGCGCTGATGCACAGAATCAACGATTAGTGTTTCGGGAGCGATCGCGATCACATTCTCACTTTTCCTCTCCTGACATTCTTTATTTCCTCAATAAGAAACGATTAACCATCTGGCTATATTTAGTATCAGATATTTTGCTGGAGATGAGTGAACAATGGCCGATATTGAAATTCGACAGGCGTCGCCGACGGCGTTCTATATAAAAGTGCACGATACCGATAACGTGGCGATTATTGTCAACGACAATGGCTTAAAAGCGGGTACCCGCTTTCCGGACGGGCTGGAGCTGATTGAGCACATTCCGCAGGGGCACAAAGTCGCACTGGTCGATATCCCGGCGCAGGGCGAAATCGTGCGCTACGGCGAAGTCATCGGCTATGCGGTGCGCGCTATCCCGCAGGGTAGCTGGATTGAGGAGTCGCTGGTTGAGCTGCCCACCGCCCCGCCGCTGGAGACGTTGCCGCTGGCTACCCGCGTCCCTGAGCCGTTACCTCCGCTGGAGGGTTATACCTTCGAAGGTTACCGCAACGCGGATGGCAGCGTGGGAACCAAAAACCTGCTTGGCATCACCACCAGCGTGCATTGCGTGGCGGGTGTCGTGGATTACGTGGTGAAAATTATTGAGCGCGATCTGCTGCCGAAATACCCCAACGTTGACGGCGTGGTGGGGCTTAACCACCTGTACGGCTGCGGCGTGGCGATCAACGCGCCCGCAGCGGTCGTGCCGATCCGCACGATCCACAATATCGCCCTTAACCCAAACTTTGGCGGCGAGGTGATGGTGATTGGCCTCGGCTGTGAAAAATTGCAGCCAGAACGCCTGTTGCAGGGTACTGAGGATGTGAAAGCCATTCCGGTTGACGAGGCCAGTATTGTGCGTCTTCAGGATGAACACCATGTCGGCTTCAGATCGATGGTCGACGACATTTTACAGGTGGCAGAGCGCCATCTGGAGAAGCTGAACAAACGCCAGCGTGAAACCTGCCCGGCCTCTGAACTGGTGGTTGGGACACAGTGTGGCGGCAGCGATGCGTTTTCCGGCGTCACCGCTAACCCGGCGGTAGGTTATGCCTCCGATCTGTTCGTGCGCTGCGGCGCCACGGTGATGTTCTCCGAGGTCACCGAAGTGCGTGACGCCATCCACCTGCTTACGCCGCGCGCCGTCAACGAGGAGGTGGGTAAACGCCTGCTGGAGGAGATGGCCTGGTACGATAACTATCTCGACATGGGCAAAACCGACCGCAGCGCCAACCCGTCTCCGGGTAACAAGAAAGGCGGCCTGGCGAACGTGGTGGAAAAGGCCCTCGGGTCGATTGCCAAATCCGGCCAGAGCGCGATTGTGGAAGTGCTCTCACCTGGCCAGCGACCAACCAAACGCGGTCTGATCTACGCGGCAACGCCTGCCAGTGATTTCGTGTGCGGCACCCAGCAGGTGGCATCCGGCATTACGGTACAGGTCTTTACCACCGGACGCGGCACGCCGTACGGCCTGATTGCGGTACCGGTGATCAAAATGGCGACCCGCACCGAGCTGGCAAACCGCTGGTATGACTTAATGGATATCAACGCGGGCACCATCGCCACCGGGGAAGAGAGTATTGAAGAGGTGGGCTGGAAGCTGTTCCACTTCATTCTGGATGTGGCAAGCGGACGGAAGAAAACCTTCTCCGATCAATGGGGATTGCATAACTCGCTGGCGGTGTTTAACCCGGCACCGGTGACGTGATGGCCCCTCACCCTGCCCTTTCCCCACCGGGGAGAGGGTAAAAAAACCGCACCGAGCAGTCCCCTCTCCCCTATGGGGAGAGGGTTAGGGTGAGGGGAAAAGCCTCTTTAGACCAGCACCACATCGATCCCGCTTTTGCGTAACCCTTCCAGGCTTTCCGCCGGAATACCTTCATCAACGATAATCATGTCGATCCGCTGAGTATCAATGATTTTATGCAGGCTTGAACGGTTAAACTTGCTGGAATCAGTGACAACGATAATACGCTCCGCCACCTCGCACATTTTCCGGTTCAGACGGGCTTCATCCTCGTTGTGCGTACTCACCCCCCGATCGAGATCGATGGCATCGACGCCCAGGAACAGCAGGTCAAAATGGTAATTCTGTAAGGACTGCTCCGCCTGGTCACCATAGAAGGACTGCGACTGACGGCGCAAGTGCCCGCCGGTCATCAGCAGCTCTACGCCCTCCGCTTCCAGCAGCGCGTTTGCCACGTTCATCCCGTTGGTCATGGCAATGACATCGGTATGCTGGCGCAGCATGCGGGCAATTTCAAAGGTTGTGGTGCCGGAGTCCAGAATAATGCGATGACCCGGCTTCACCAGTTCAGACGCCGCCTGCGCGATGCTGCGCTTCACAGCCGTATTAAGGGAACTTTTGTCCTCAACGGACGGCTCCACGCCGGGGGCATTGCCTTCGCAAATCAGCGCGCCGCCGTAAGCGCGAACGGCAATCCCCTGCTTTTCCAGAAAGGCCAGATCGTTACGGATCGTCACCGTCGACACGCCGTATAAAAGAGAAAGATCGTTAACCTGCACGCTTCCCTGCGCCCGCAACCGCTGAATGATCTGCTCTCGCCTTTCACTGGTGCCGGTGATGCGCTTCTCTGCGGATGAATCGGTGCTGCTCATACGAGCTCCTTAGTAAATAAACTTTCGTTTCATTTCGTTTTGCTTATTAACGCCTTTCTTTTGAGGGAATGCAAGCCCTGTATGGTGAGCAGACGCAAGCTTAACCGCCGCTGAAACCTTTCATTATGTTTCTTTTGTGAAACAGATCGGAAAACTATTATCTTTCGTTTTATTTTTACCCCACCATAATGCAGTATCAAATGAAACAAAACGAAAGATGCATACCAACACCATCCGAAATGGAGAGGAAAGTGAAACATCTGACAGAAATGGTGGAACAACATAAACGGGGGAATACAAACGGGATTTACGCCGTCTGTTCCGCACATCCATTGGTACTTGAAGCTGCAATTCGTTACGCCCATTCACAACAGACGCCTCTGCTGATTGAAGCCACCTCAAACCAGGTGGATCAGTTTGGCGGCTATACCGGTATGACGCCCGCCGATTTTTATGGGTTTGTCTGCAATCTGGCGGGATCCCTCGGTTTCCCCACCTCACAGCTGATCCTTGGCGGCGATCATTTAGGTCCTAACCGCTGGCAAAACCTGCCAGCTTTGCAGGCGATGGCGAACGCCGACGATCTGATCAGAAGCTACGTGGCGGCCGGATTTAAAAAAATTCACCTCGATTGCAGCATGTCCTGCGAAGACGATCCGGTTCCTTTAACCGATGCAATCGTTGCCGGGCGTGCCGCTCGGCTGGCTAAAATTGCCGAAACCACCTGTCTCGAGCAATTTGGCGTAGCGGATCTGGTCTACGTTATCGGCACGGAAGTTCCGGTTCCCGGTGGGGCACACGAAACGCTGACCGAGCTTGAGGTCACCACACCAGAGGCGGCACGTGCCACGCTTGAGGCACACCGCCACGCATTCGAGAAGGAAGGGTTAAGCGACATCTGGCCGCGCATTATTGGCCTGGTGGTTCAGCCTGGCGTTGAGTTCGACCATGCGCACGTTTGTGACTATCAACCGCATAAAGCCGTCGCACTGAGCAAGATGGTTGAAGCCTACGACACGCTCGTATTTGAAGCACACTCTACCGATTACCAGACGCCGCAGGCGCTGCGCCAGTTGGTGAAAGATCACTTCGCCATTCTGAAAGTCGGCCCTGCGCTAACCTTCGCGCTGCGCGAAGCGCTGTTCTCCCTGGCTGCAATTGAAGAAGAGCTTTTGCCGGCAAAAGCCTGCTCAGGACTGCGTTACGTCCTGGAAAACGTGATGCTCGATCGCCCGGAATACTGGCAAAGCCACTATCACGGCGACGGCAATGCCCGTCGCCTGGCCCGCGGTTACAGCTATTCCGACCGCGTGCGCTATTACTGGCCAGACAGCCAGATTGACGAGGCTTTTGAGCGACTGGTACGCAACCTGGCGGATGAACCGATCCCGCTGCCGCTGATCAGCCAGTATCTGCCGTTGCAGTACAGCAAAGTTCGCGAGGGTGCTCTCAGGTCCACACCACGGGAGCTCATTCTCGACCACATTCAGGACATACTCCAGCAGTACCATGCCGCCTGCGAAGGCGTAACGACTCAACACGCATAATTAAAAAGAGGAAAACGCTATGCCAAACATTGTCTTATGCCGCATTGATGAACGCCTGATCCACGGTCAGGTGGGCGTACAGTGGGTGGGGTTTGCGGGGGCGAACCTGGTGCTGGTGGCAAATGACGAGGTTGCAGACGATCCGGTTCAGCAAAACCTGATGGAGATGGTGCTTGCGGAAGGCATCGCCGTGCGTTTCTGGTCCCTGCAAAAAGTGATCGACAACATTCATCGCGCCGCCGACCGGCAGAAAATTCTGCTGGTTTGTAAAACACCGGCTGATTTTTTAACGCTGGTCGAGGGCGGCGTGCCCATCACCCGTATCAACGTCGGAAATATGCATTACGCCAGTGGCAAACAGCAAATTGCCAAAACGGTATCTGTAGACGCGAACGATATCGCCGCGTTTAACGGCCTGAAGGCGGCCGGAGTGGAATGCTTCGTTCAGGGCGTTCCAACAGAGACTGCTTTGGATCTCTTTAAACTGCTCTGAGGGATTCACAATGGAAATCAGTCTGTTGCAGGCTTTCGCGCTGGGGCTTCTCGCCTTTATCGCGGGCCTGGATATGTTTAACGGCTTAACACACATGCACCGTCCGGTGGTGCTCGGGCCACTGGTTGGCCTGATTCTGGGCGATCTGCACACCGGAATTCTGACCGGCGGTACGTTAGAACTGGTCTGGATGGGTCTCGCGCCGCTGGCGGGCGCGCAGCCGCCAAACGTGATTATCGGCACCATCGTTGGCACCACATTTGCCATTACCACAGGCGTGAAGCCGGATGTCGCCGTTGGGGTCGCCGTGCCGTTTGCCGTGGCGGTTCAGATGGGGATCACTTTCCTCTTCTCGGTGATGTCCGGCGTGATGTCCCGCTGCGATCGCATGGCGGCTAACGCAGACACCCGTGGTATTGAACGGGTCAACTATCTGGCACTGCTGGCGCTCGGCGTCTTCTACTTCCTGTGTGCGTTTCTGCCCATCTACTTCGGGGCTGAACACGCGAAAACCGCCATTGATGTCCTGCCGGAACGTCTGATCGACGGTCTGGGCGTCGCGGGCGGCATCATGCCAGCGATCGGCTTCGCCGTGCTGCTGAAGATCATGATGAAAAACGTCTACATCCCTTACTTCATTATCGGCTTTGTCGCCGCGGCCTGGCTGAAACTGCCGGTGCTGGCGATTGCCGCGGCTGCGCTGGCGATGGCGCTGATCGACCTGCTGCGCAAATCGCCTGAACCGACGGCGCCTGCGGCCCAGAAAGAGGAATTTGAAGATGGCATCTAATCCAACCACCCTGCCGGGCGTGTCTGAAAGTGAAGAGACGCTGCTGACCGGCGTGAATGAAAACGTCTACGAAGACCAGAGTATTGGCGCTGAGCTAACGAAAAAGGATATTAACCGTGTCGCCTGGCGTTCCATGCTGCTACAGGCCTCGTTCAACTACGAGCGAATGCAGGCCTCCGGCTGGCTGTATGGGCTACTGCCCGCGCTGAAAAAGATCCACACCAATAAGCGGGACCTGGCGCGCGCCATGAAAGGCCATATGGGCTTCTTTAACACCCACCCGTTCCTGGTGACCTTCGTCATCGGCATTATTCTGGCAATGGAGCGTTCCAAGCAGGATGTGAACAGCATCCAGAGCACTAAAATTGCCGTCGGTGCACCGCTCGGTGGCATTGGTGACGCCATGTTCTGGCTAACCCTGCTGCCTATTTGCGGGGGGATTGGCGCCAGCCTGGCGCTACAGGGATCCATTCTTGGCGCCGTGGTCTTTATCGTGCTGTTTAACGTGGTGCATCTCGGCCTGCGTTTTGGTCTGGCGCACTATGCCTACCGGATGGGTGTCGCCGCGATCCCGCTGATCAAGGCCAACACCAAAAAGGTTGGTCATGCTGCGTCCATTGTCGGGATGACGGTGATTGGTGCGCTGGTGGCAACCTATGTGCGCCTGAATACCACACTCGAGATTAAAGCCGGGGATGCGGTCGTCAAACTGCAAACCGACGTGATCGACAAACTGATGCCCGCCTTTCTGCCGCTGGTCTACACCCTGACCATGTTCTGGCTGGTACGCCGTGGCTGGAGCCCGCTGCGCCTGATTGGTATCACCGTGGTGCTGGGCGTTGTCGGTAAATTCTGTCACTTCCTGTAAAAGCAAAGAGGTTGCGATGTTAGGCATTATTTTGACGGGTCATGGCGGTTTTGCCAGCGGGCTGGAACAGGCGATGAAGCAAATCCTCGGCGAACAGCCGCAGTTTATCGCCATCGATTTTCCGGAAAGCTCCACCACTGCGCGGCTGACCGCGCAGCTTGAGCAGGCAGTGAATGATTTGGATGCAGAGCACGATATCGTGTTTCTCACCGATCTTCTCGGCGGTACGCCGTTTCGTGTGGCCTCTACCCTCGCGATGCAACACCCCGGCAGCGAAGTGATCACCGGCACCAATCTCCAGCTTTTGCTGGAGATGGTTCTGGAGCGCGACGGGTTAAGCAGTGAAGCATTTCGTTTGCAGGCGCTGGAGTGCGGCCATCGCGGCCTGACCAGCCTGGTGGATGAGCTTGCACGCTGTCGCGAGGAAGCGCCCGCCGAGGAAGGGATATGAGCCAGCTGCTGCGCGCGCGTCGTCTGCTTACCGGGCGGGGCTGGCTGGATGACCATCAGCTGCGCATGGATAGAGGCGTCATCACCGCCATCGAGCCGATTCCGGCAGGGGTTAACACCCGCGAGGCAGACCTGCTTTTCCCGGCATACATTGATATCCACGTCCACGGCGGCGCGGGTGTGGATGTGATGGATGATGCCCCCGACGTGCTGGACCGGTTAGCCATGCATAAAGCGCGTGAAGGCGTGGGGGCGTTTCTGCCTACCACCGTCACCGCTCCGCTGGAGGCGATCCATAGCGCGTTACGGCGCATTGCCCGACGCTGTCATGTCGGTGGCCCCGGTGCGCAGGTCCTGGGCAGCTATCTGGAAGGCCCGTACTTTACGCCGCAGAACAAAGGGGCACATCCGCAAGAACTGTTTCGCGAACTGGATCTCGCGGAACTTGATGATCTGATTGCGGTTTCGCAGAACACGCTGCGGGTAGTGGCGCTTGCTCCGGAAAAAGCGGAAGCCCTGAAGGCGATCCATCACCTCAAGCAAAAAGGGATACGCGTCATGCTGGGTCACAGCGCCGCTACATACGCGCAAACCCTGGCCGCATTTGATGCAGGCGCAGCCGGGCTGGTGCACTGCTACAACGGCATGACGGGGTTACACCACCGGGAGCCCGGCATGGTTGGCGCTGGCCTTACGGACCCACGCGCGTGGCTGGAGCTTATTGCCGACGGGCATCACGTTCATCCTGGAGCCATGCGGCTGTGTTGTTGCTGCGCGAAGGATCGTACGGTGCTGATTACCGATGCCATGCAGGCGGCGGGTATGCCTGATGGACGCTATACGTTGTGTGGTGGAAATGTCGAGATGCAGGGCGGCGTTGTCCGCACGGCCTCAGGCGGGCTTGCGGGCAGCACGCTCGCGCTGGATGCCGCCGTGCGAAATATGGTGGAGCATACGGGGGTCGCCCCAGAGCAAGCTATCCATATGGCTTCACTGCATCCCGCCCGTCTGCTCGGTATGGATCACTTGCTGGGATCGTTAGCGCCTGGCAAACGCGCCAATATTATTGCACTGGATGCGGGTTTACACCTCCGGCAGATTTGGATCCAGGGTCAGGCTCTTTCCCTGTAGCCCTTTCACAGTGTGCCCTGTTGGCCTTACGGAAGACGATCGTAAGGCCTTTCTTTTCCTTTCCTTGATTTTCTCCTTTCCTTTCGCGATCACACTTTTCGTTTTATTTCTTTTACGCCATTGAACTTTCGATTTCTTTTCTATAGATTTTATTTAACAGCTAAAGTGAACAAGTGAAACGAAACGAAAGATAGCGACACGTTTGCCAGCGTCTGATGTGGAATTCACACGACTAAGGACTGAGTTATGCCACAAACCACTACCGCCGCCACCGGCACCTGGACCGAAAAAGAGATCCGCCAGCAGCCAGCCAGCTGGCTTCGCTCGCTCAACAATATTGATAACCTGCGCGCGTCGATCGACAGTTTTCTGACACCACTGTTGCGCAAGCCCGATCTGCGGATCGTTCTGACCGGCGCGGGTACGTCCGCTTTTATCGGCGACATCATTGCGCCATGGCTTGCCAGCCACACGGGGAAAAACATCACCGCGATACCTACGACCGATCTGGTCACCAACCCGATGGATTATTTCAGCCCTGCGCACCCGCTGCTTCTGGTCTCTTTCGCCCGTTCTGGCAATAGCCCGGAGAGCGTCGCCGCCGTTGAGCTGGCGAATCAGTTCGTACCGGAGTGCTACCACCTGTCGATCACCTGTAATGAAGCGGGCAGCCTGTACCAGAATGCCGTCGACAGCGATAACGCCTGCGCTCTGCTCATGCCAGCCGAAACGCACGATCGCGGGTTCGCGATGACAAGCAGCATCACCACCATGATGGCGAGCTGCCTGGCGGTATTCGCACCGGAAACGATCAACAGCAAAACGTTCCGGAACGTGTCCGATCGCTGTCAGGCGATCCTCACTTCTCTTGGCGATTTCAGCCCCGGCGTCTTTGGTAACGAACCGTGGAAACGCATTGTTTATCTGGGCAGCGGTGGATTACAGGGCGCCGCACGGGAGTCTGCGCTGAAAGTGCTGGAGCTGACCGCCGGCAAACTGGCGGCATTCTACGATTCGCCAACGGGTTTCCGTCACGGGCCTAAGTCACTGGTGGACAACGAAACGCTGGTCGTCGTGTTTGTCTCCAGCCATCCGTACACGCGTCAGTACGATCTGGATCTGCTCGCCGAGCTGCGTCGCGATCGTCAGGCTATGCGGGTAGTAGCCATTGCAGCCGAAACGGATCCGGTCATTGAAGCTGGCCCGCATATCCTGCTGCCGCCTTCTCGTTCATTTAACGATATGGAGCAGGCGTTCTGCTTCCTGATGTACGCCCAGGTCTTCGCACTGACCCAGTCTCTGCACGTTGGCAATACGCCAGATACGCCATCCGCCAGCGGTACGGTTAACCGTGTGGTCCAGGGCGTCGTTATTCATCCGTGGCAGGCTTAAGAGGACAGGCTCATGAGTATTATTTCCACCAAATATCTTTTGCAGGACGCACAGGCAAAGGGCTATGCCGTTCCGGCCTTTAACATTCATAACGCCGAGACGATCCAGGCGATCCTCGAAGTCTGTAGCGAAATGCGATCCCCGGTGATCCTCGCGGGTACGCCGGGGACGTTTAAACATATTGCGCTGGAAGAGATCTACGCCTTGTGCAGCGCATATTCCCTTACTTATGACATGCCGCTGGCGCTACACCTCGATCACCACGAATCGCTGGACGACATTCGCCGCAAAGTCCATGCCGGCGTACGTAGCGCAATGATCGACGGTAGCCATTACCCCTTCGAACAAAACGTCAAGCTGGTGAAATCGGTCGTCGATTTCTGTCACCTCAACGACTGTAGCGTCGAGGCCGAACTGGGCCGACTGGGTGGAGTGGAAGATGACATGAGCGTCGACGCCGAAAGCGCGTTCCTGACAGACCCGCAGGAAGCAAAACGCTTTGTCGAACTGACAGGCGTGGACAGCCTCGCCGTTGCCATCGGAACCGCGCACGGTCTCTATACCAAACGCCCAAAAATCGACTTCCAGCGGCTGGCCGAGATCCGCGAGGTAGTGACAGTGCCGCTGGTGCTGCACGGTGCGAGCGATGTTCCGGATGAGGATGTGCGCCGCACCATTGAGCTGGGCGTCTGCAAAGTTAACGTCGCAACAGAGCTGAAAATCGCCTTCTCTGACGCAGTCAAAGCCTGGTTTGCCGAGAACCCACAGGGCAACGATCCGCGCTTCTACATGCGCGTCGGCATGGATGCCATGAAAGAGGTGGTCAGAAGCAAAATCACCGTTTGCGGCTCGGCGAACCGGCTGCTGCTTCCGGCTGAAGCCTGAACCCATCGCGCATAACGTTAGTACCTAAAAAATAACTATAAGCCTCGCAAATATGAAGGCGCGTCCTTAAGCCGGACAGCGCCTTCCATTATCCTAAAAATCCGAGGAGTCCCTACATGACACAGGAAAAGTCGTTTAAATCGAAAGCGTGGGAGTTTTTCCAGAGCCTGGGAAAGACGTTTATGTTCCCGGTTTCGCTATTGGCCTTTATGGGGTTGTTGTTAGGTATCGGTAGTTCTGTCACCAGCCCTTCCACCATCAAAAGTTTTCCCTTTCTGGGCGGCGAGTTAACGCAGCTCACCTTTGGTTTTATCGCCATGGTCGGTGGCTTTGCTTTTACCTATCTGCCGCTGATGTTTGCCATGGCGATCCCAATGGGCCTTGCCAGGCGTAATAAAGCGGTGGGCGCTTTTGCCGGATTCGTTGGCTACATGCTGATGAACATGAGCATCAACTACTACCTGACCGCCACCCACCAGCTTGCGGATGCCGCCACCATGAGACAGGTGGGACAATCCATCGTGCTTGGCATTCAAACGCTGGAGATGGGCGTGCTCGGCGGCATTGTGGTAGGGGTGATCACCTACTTCCTGCACGAACGCTTCCAGGACACGGTGCTGCACGACGCATTTGCCTTCTTTAGCGGCATTCGTTTTGTTCCGATTGTTACCGCCCTCACCCTGTCGCTGGTCGGCCTGGTCATCCCCCTGCTGTGGGAATATGTGGCAATGGGCATTGCCGGGATTGGTCATATCATCCAGAGCACCAGCGTCTTTGGGCCGTTCCTGTATGGCGTGGGCGTGCTGCTACTCAAACCTTTTGGCCTGCATCACATTCTGCTGGCGATGGTGCGCTTCACCCCGGCGGGCGGCATTGAGATGGTTAACGGCCAGGAAGTGGCCGGTGCGCTGAACATTTTCTACGCCGAGCTGAAAGCGGGTCTGCCGTTTAGCCCGCACGTTACGGCATTTTTATCGCAAGGGTTTATGCCGACCTTTATCTTCGGCCTGCCTGCCGTGGCTTACGCTATCTACCGCACCGCGCGCCCGGAAAACCGTCCGGTGATTAAAGGGCTGCTGCTCTCAGGCGTGCTGGTTTCAGTTGTCACGGGTATTTCAGAGCCGATTGAGTTCCTGTTCCTGTTTATTGCCCCTGTGCTTTACGCGTTTCATATCGTTATGTCTGGCCTGGCGCTAATGGTGATGGCGCTGCTCGGCGTCACCATCGGCAACACTGACGGCGGTATTCTGGATCTGCTGATCTTCGGCGTCATGCAGGGGATGTCGACCAAATGGTATCTGCTGTTCCCGGTGGGTCTTGCCTGGTTTGCTATCTACTTCTTCGTCTTCCGCTGGTACATCCTCAAGCACGATATAAAAACGCCAGGCCGTGAGGTTGACGCGCAGGGTGCGCTCCAGGCGGAGGAAGCCAATACCCGGGCACGTGGAAAATCAAAATACGATCATGGGCTTATTCTTCGCGCGCTTGGCGGTAAAGAGAATATTGAGTCGCTCGACAACTGCATTACCCGCTTACGTCTGGTGGTGAAAGATATGGGGCTTATCGACCAGCAGGCGCTGAAGGCCGCTGGCGCCTTGTCAGTCGTGGTGCTTGATGCCCACAGCGTTCAGGTGATCATCGGCCCGCAGGTGCAGAGCGTCAAATCCGGCATTGAAGCCTTAATTTAACAGGGGGTCGTTGTGTTTGATTTCGACAGAATCATTGAGCGTAAAAGCGATAAATGCCGTAAATGGGATCATGCGTTTGTGTGTTCGCGTTTCGGTGATGTCCCGGAGGGATTTATCCCGCTGTGGATAGCAGACATGGATTTCACCTCGCCACCCGCCGTGATTGAAGGCTTTCAGCGCATCGTGGAGCATGGCACCTTCGGTTACACCTGGTGCTTCGACGAATTCTACGATGCGGTCATCGCCTTCCAGCGCACCCGTCATCAGGTTGAGGTGCATAAGTCATGGATCACCCTGACCTACGGCACCGTTTCTACGCTGCACTATACGGTTCAGGCGTTCTGCAATCCCGGCGACTGCGTGATGATGAACACCCCGGTGTATGACCCGTTTGCGATGGCGACACAGCGACAGGGCGTGCGGGTGCTTGCAAATCCGCTGAGCGTGAAGGAAAACCGCTATCAGCTGGATTTTAATCTGATTGAAGTTCAGCTCAAAACTCACCGTCCAAAACTGTGGTTTTTCTGCTCGCCGCATAACCCCTCGGGCCGCATCTGGCGCGCGGATGAGATACGCCAGGTGTCCGATCTCTGTAAGCGCTACGGCACGATTCTGGTGGTTGATGAGGTTCACGCCGAGCACATTCTGGACGGTACATTCGTCAGCTGTCTGACTTCGGGCTGTGCCGCCCAGGACAACCTGATTGTGCTGACCTCCCCCAATAAAGCCTTCAACCTTGGCGGGCTAAAAACATCCTACTCAATGATTCCAGACGATTCGCTGCGCCAGCGTTTCCGCCAGCAGTTGGAGAAGAACTCCATTACCTCGCCGAATATCTTCGGCGTGTGGGGGATTATTCTGGCCTATCAGCAAGGTCTGCCATGGCTCGACGCGCTGAATGGTTATCTGCGCGGCAATGTCCGCTACCTTGCGGATGCCATCCAGACCCACTTCCCTGCATGGAAGATGATGAACCCGGAGTCGTCGTATCTCGCCTGGATAGACGTCAGTGCGGACGATCGCAGTGCGACGGCGCTAACCCAACATTTCGCCAAACAGGCTGGCGTGGTCATCGAAGATGGCAGCCACTACGTACAAAACGGCGAAAACTACCTGCGTATTAACTTCGGCACCCAGCGCTACTGGCTGGAACAGTCCATCAACCGAATGCTGAAGCATTACTGATAAGGATCTTACCCCGATGAAAACAAGGCTCACTCTCTCGCTGCTGGCTCTCTGTGTTTCTCATGGCGCGGCGGCAGCAAACTACGCGCTCAGTAACAACAATATTGCCCTTTCGTTTGATGATGCAAATGCAACGGTAGTGGTAACGGACAGCAAAGCTAACCATCCGCTCACGCCCCAGGAGTTGTTCTTTCTGACGCTGCCGGATGAAACAAAAATCCACACCGCTGATTTCAAAATCAAGCACGTCGAAAAGCAGGACAACGCGATAGTCATCGACTTTACGCATCCGGATTTTAACGTAACGGTGAAACTGAACCTGGTGAAGGGAAAATACGCCAGCATCGGCTACACCATCGCCGCCGTCGGGCAGCCGCGGGACGTAGCGAAAATGACCTTCTTCCCGACGAAGAAGCAGTCTCAGGCACCTTACGTTGACGGGGCGATTAACAGCTCGCCAATCGTGGCCGACTCGTTCTTCATCCTGCCAGACAGACCGATTGTGAATACTTACGCTTATGAAGCCACCACGAACCTCAACGTGGAGCTGAAAACGCCAACTCTGCCTGAGACACCGGTCAGTTTTACCACCTGGTTCGGCACTTTCCCGGAAACTAATCAGCTGCGGCGCAGCGTAAACCAGTTTATCGATGCCGTGCGCCCGCGGCCTTATAAGCCTTATCTGCACTACAACAGCTGGATGGACATTGGCTTCTTTACTCCTTACTCCGAGCAGGATGTCATTGGGCGGATGGACGAATGGAATAAAGAATTTATTGCCGGACGCGGGGTGGCGCTGGACGCGTTCCTGCTGGACGATGGCTGGGACGATCGCACCGGACGCTGGCTGTTTGGCCCGGCATTCAGCAACGGTTTTGGCAAAGTCAGGGAAAAAGCCGATAGCCTGCATAGCTCGGTTGGGCTGTGGCTTTCACCGTGGGGCGGTTACAACAAGCCGCGCGATATTCGCGTCTCGCATGCAAAAGAGTATGGTTTCGAAACCGTAGACGGCAAGCTGGCGCTGTCGGGGCCGAACTACTTTAAAAACTTTAACGATCAGATCATTAAGCTGATCAAAAACGAGCACATTACCTCGTTCAAGCTCGACGGAATGGGTAACGCCAATTCGCATATCAAGGGCAGCCCATTTGCATCGGATTTTGACGCGTCCATTGCCCTGCTGCACAACATGCGCAGCGCAAACCCGAACCTGTTTATCAACCTGACCACCGGGACCGACGCGAGCCCGTCCTGGCTGTTCTATGCTGATTCAATCTGGCGTCAGGGCGATGATATCAACCTGTACGGTCCCGGCACGCCAGTGCAGCAGTGGATGACCTACCGGGATGCCGAAACTTATCGCTCCATCGTACGCAAAGGCCCGCTGTTCCCGCTGAACTCCCTGATGTACCACGGGATCGTCAGTGCAGAGAACGCTTACTATGGACTGGAGAAAGTACAAACGGACGGTGATTTTGCCGATCAGGTCTGGAGCTACTTCGCGACCGGAACTCAACTTCAGGAGCTGTACATCACGCCGTCCATGCTTAACAAGGCGAAGTGGGACACCCTGGCACAGGCGGCGAAGTGGTCGCGTGAGAATGCCAGCGTGCTGGTGGATACGCACTGGATTGGCGGTGACCCAACTTCGCTTGAGGTTTACGGCTGGGCCTCATGGAGTAAAGACAAAGCGATTTTTGGTTTACGCAACCCGTCGGATAAGCCGCAACGTTACTACCTGGATTTAACCAAAGATTTTGAGATCCCGGCAGGAGAGCGCTCGCAGTTTACCCTGAAAGCCGTGTACGGCAGTAATTCGACCGTACCAGAGGAGTATAAAAACGCTGTGGTGATTACGCTGCAACCGCTGGAAACGCTGGTGTTTGAGGCGATGCCGGGAAAATAGTGAGGCTTTGACACGGAGTAGGCCGGGTAAGGCGAAGCCGCCACCCGGCAAAACAGGCGGCAGGGGCTTACTCCCCCTGCTGCTCCAGCGCATATTTATACAGCGCATTTTTCTTCACGCCGTGGATCTCCGCCGCCAGCGCCGCCGCTTTTTTCAGGGGGAGTTCAGCCTGTAGCAGGGCCAGCGTACGCAGCGCATCGGCAGGCAGGGCGTCTTCCTGCGCTTTATGCCCTTCGACAATCAGCACCATTTCGCCCTTGCGGCGGTTCTCATCCTCTTTCACCCACGCCAGCAGTTCGCCAACCGGCGCGCCGTGAATGGTTTCCCAGGTTTTGGTCAGCTCGCGCGCCAGCACCACGTAGCGGGATTCGCCCCAGACGGTAACCATATCCTCCAGGCTTTCCAGCAGGCGGTGGGTTGATTCGTAAAAAATCAGGGTACGCGGCTCTGCTTCCAGCTCCTTTAACACGTCGCGACGGCCTTTGGATTTAGCAGGCAGGAAACCTTCGTAGCAGAAACGATCGGACGGCAGGCCCGCCGCACTTAATGCGGCAATAGCAGCACACGGCCCCGGCAGCGGCACAACGCGGATCCCTGCTTCACGGCAGGTGCGCACCAGATGGTAACCCGGATCGTTGATAAGCGGCGTACCCGCATCGGAGACCAGCGCGATGTTCTGCCCTTCTTTCAGCTTCGCCACCAGCGTTTCGGCTTTTTGTTGCTCATTGTGATCGTGCAGGGCAAACAAACGGGCGTTAATGGCAAAGTGCTGCAGCAGTAAACCGGTATGACGGGTGTCTTCAGCAGCAATTAAATCAACAGCTTGCAATACAGTGAGTGCACGTTGGGTAATATCAGACAAATTCCCGATAGGAGTAGGTACAATATAAAGCTGGCCTTGAGAATTATCTGCCGTTTCGTGTTGTTTCATTGTTTCGTCCGTATTGCCGATTTAATATTGAGCATTGCGTAAAAAAATCACTGGATACAGTATGGTACCGTTAACGTTTCTTCGAAAAAAAGCCGCGCACAGCGTGCCCCTCCTGCTGGCAGCCCTGATCTTTACCGGCTGCGGCACCCAGGCACCCGACCAGAGCACTGCTCATATGCAGGGATCCGCTCAGGCTGATTCTGGCTTTTATCTGCAACAAATGTCGCAGAGTTCAAATGATACCAGGATCAACTGGCAATTACTCGCCATTCGTGCACTGCTGAAGGAAGGAAAAACCCAGCAGGCTGCCGAGCTGTTCAGCCAGCTGCCGCAGGATCTTAACGACGATCAGCGCCATGAGCAGACGCTGCTGTCGGCAGAACTGAAGGTCGCGCAGAAAGATTTCGACGGCGCGAAGAAGATCCTCGGCACTATCGAACTGAGCGCGCTGGATAAGAATCAGCAGGCCCGTTTCTGGCAGGCCGGTATCACCGCTGAGCAGGGTCGCCCCTCCCTGACGCTTCTCCGCGCGCTGATTGCCCAGGAGCCTCTGCTCGCGGGTGCGGACAAGCAGAAAAATATTGACGCAACCTGGCAGGCACTCGCCTCCATGACCCAGGATCAGGCCAGAGCGCTGGTGATCAACGCCGATGAAAATGTCCTGCAAGGCTGGCTGGATCTGCAACAGATGTGGTTCAACAACCGCAGCGATCCGAACATGCTGAAAGCCGGCATTACCGACTGGCAAAAGCGCTACCCGCAAAACCCGGGAGCAAAAATGCTGCCAACGCAGCTGGTGAACGTGCAAAACTTTAAGCCCGCCTCCACCAGCAAAATCGCCCTGCTGCTGCCGTTAAACGGCCAGGCAGCGGTGTTTGGCCGCGCCATTCAGCAAGGTTTTGAAGCCGCGAAAAACGGCACTACCGCCGTCACCGGCAGCGCCGTTCCGGCGCAGGCAGCACAGGCGGCGAATGTGAATGACGTCGTCAGTCCGTCAGCCGCCGAAACCAGCGACCTGACCACCGCGCAAACCCCTGCCCAGGGCACCATGCAGAATCCGGTTACCGCCCCAACGACGCAACCCGCTACCTCAGCGCCTGCGGCAACACAGGCCCCGGCTGAAACTCCGGCGCCCGCGACGGCAGAACAACCTCAGCCGCAAACCGCGCAGCCGGAACAGCAGCCAGCAGCCCAGCCGCAGGCTGTGGCCACCACCAGCGCTAACCCTGGTGCAGAGTTGAAAATCTACGACACCAGCGCCCAGCCGCTTGACCAGGTGCTGGCGCAGGTTCAGCAGGACGGGGCCAGCATCGTTGTCGGCCCGCTGTTGAAAAACAACGTGGAAGCGCTGATGAAGAGCAACACCACGCTGAACGTGCTGGCGCTTAACCAGCCTGAGCAGGTTCAGAACCGCGCCAATATCTGTTACTTCGCCCTCTCTCCGGAGGATGAAGCCCGCGATGCGGCCCGTCATATCCACGAGCAGGGCAAACAGGCGCCGCTGCTGCTGATCCCACGCAGCACGCTGGGCGACCGCGTTGCCAACGCCTTTGCGCAAGAGTGGCAGACCCTTGGCGGTGGCGTGGTGTTGCAGCAGAAATTTGGCTCAGCTTCCGAACTGAGAGCGGGCGTGAACGGCGGGGCAGGTATTGCCCTCAACGGTAGCCCGGTATCCGCCAGCCTGCCGCAGCAGCAGAGCGTCACCATCGGCGGTCTGACGATCCCAGCCCCCCCTACCGACGCGCAAATCAGCGGCGGCGGTAAAGTGGATTCGGCGTACATCGTCGCTACGCCGGAAGAGATCGCCTTTATCAAACCAATGATCGCCATGCGTAACGGCAGCCAGAGCGGCGCAACGCTCTACGCCAGCTCCCGCAGCGCACAGGGTACCGCAGGCCCGGATTTCCGTCTGGAAATGGAAGGACTGCAATACAGCGAGATCCCTATGCTGGCAGGCAGCAACCCGCAGTTGATGCAGCAGGCGCTGGGCGCGGTGCGCAATGATTATTCCCTGGCGCGTCTGTACGCGATGGGCGTCGATGCCTGGGCGCTGGCAAACCACTTTACCCAGATGCGCCAGGTACCGGGCTTTGAGCTTAACGGGAATACCGGCGATCTGACCGCCGATCAGGATTGTGTGATTAACAGGAAGTTATCATGGCTCAAATACCAGCAGGGGCAGATCGTCCCGGCCAGTTAAGCCGCAAAGAGACCGGCGACGCGTGGGAGCTAAAAGCGCGCCGCTGGCTTGAAGGCAAAGGACTGCGCTTTGTCGCCGCCAACGTTCGCGGGCGCGGCGGCGAGATTGACCTGATTATGAAAGACGGTCAAACCATCGTGTTTGTTGAAGTACGCTACCGACAGTCGTCCCGTTTTGGCGGTGCTGCCGCCAGCGTGACGCTCGCCAAACAACAAAAATTATTACAGACTGCCCACTTGTGGCTTGCCCGCCATAATGGGAGTTTTGATACTGTGGATTGCCGTTTCGATGTGGTAGCCTTCACCGGAAATGCGATCGACTGGCTTAAAAACGCGTTTGGCGAAGACGCATAAATAAGATTTTAAAGGGATACCGTGCTCGAACGAATTAAAGTGTGCTTCACAGAAAGCATTCAAACGCAGATTGCCGCGGCGGAAGCCCTTCCGGACGCGATCTCGCGTGCAGCGATGACGCTGGTTCAGTCGCTGCTCAACGGCAACAAAATCCTCTGTTGTGGCAATGGCACGTCCGCCGCCAACGCACAGCATTTTGCTGCCAGCATGATCAATCGCTTCGAAACCGAGCGACCGAGTTTACCTGCCATTGCACTAAACACCGATAACGTGGTCTTAACTGCGATTGCCAACGATCGTCTGCATGACGAAATTTACGCCAAGCAGGTGCGCGCCTTAGGCCATGCCGGAGACGTGCTGCTGGCGATCTCCACGCGCGGTAACAGCCGGGATATCGTTAAGGCGGTTGAAGCGGCAGTAACCCGGGACATGACGATTGTCGCCCTGACCGGTTACGACGGCGGTGAGCTGGCTGGCCTGCTGGGGCCGCAGGATGTGGAGATCCGCATTCCTTCGCACCGTAGCGCCCGCATCCAGGAGATGCATATGCTCACGGTGAACTGCTTATGCGATCTGATCGATAACACGCTTTTCCCTCACCAGGATGATTAAGGAGTTCTCATGAAGGTTTTATCGGCCCTTGCAGTCGTGATGTCTGCATTACTGCTTCAGGGATGCATCGCTGCCGCTGTAGTCGGTACCGCAGCGGTCGGCACCAAAGCAGCGACCGATCCGCGTACCGTTGGGACGCAGGTGGATGACGGTACGCTTGAGCTGCGCGTAAACAGTGCGCTGTCGAAAGACGAACAGATCAAGAAGGAAGCACGCATTAACGTGACGGCTTATCAGGGCAAAGTTCTGCTGGCAGGCCAGGCGCCAACCCCTGAACTCGCCTCGCGCGCCAAACAGATCGCGATGGGCGTAGAAGGTACGGCGGAAGTGTTTAACGAGATCCGCCAGGGCCAGCCGATTGGTCTCGGCACCGCGTCATCTGATACCTGGATCACCACCAAAGTGCGTTCCCAGCTGCTGGGTACCGACCAGGTGAAATCCTCAAACGTGAAAGTAACCACTGAGAACGGCGAAGTGTTCCTGCTGGGCCTGGTGACAGAACGTGAAGGGAAAGCGGCGGCGGATATCGCCAGCCGGGTGAGCGGCGTGAAGCACGTCACCACCGCCTTTACTTATATCAAGTAATTCACACCTGACTGTAAGCCCGGTAAGCGCCAGCGCCACCGGGCTTTCTTTCACACCAGCGCCATACTCCCCACAATCACTCCGCTCAACGCCACCAGCCCCGCCGTCAGCCACAGCGCTTTCGCCGGGAATGACTTACGCAGCATGATCAGCGACGGCAGGCTCACCGCCGGCAGCGTGATGAGCAGCGCCAGCGCCGGTGCGGTACCCATGCCAGCCATCATCATGGTCTGAATAATCGGGATCTCCGCCGCGGTTGGGATCACAAACAGGCAACCGGCCACCGCCATCGCAATCACCCACATCAGCGTGTTGTCGATAGCGCCATCCGCATGCGGGAACAGCCAGACGCGCGCCGCCCCGAGCACCAGTACGGCCAGGATATAGACCGGGATTGTGCTCCAGAAAAGCTGCCACAGCGCTTTGCCCCAGCGAGCTAAGAAACTGCCCTGCGGATCGCTGAGGTCCAGCTCAACGGAGGCAGGCCCGGCCTCGTTGTCTTTCACCAGGTGCTGCACTAGCGTAGCGACAAGCACCACCGTCAGCAGGCCAGCCGCCAGACGGATAAACGCGAAATGCCAGCCGAGAACGAAGCCCATAAACACCAGCGTTGCCGGGTTCAGCAGGGGGTTACCCATCCAGAAGGCAAGCGCACCGCCCATCGACACGCGCTGTCGGCGCATACCCGCCGCCACCGGTGCAGCGCAGCAGGAGCACATCATGCCCGGCAGGGAGAAAATCGTTCCCAGCAGCGTGCCCTGCAGGCGCGGTTGTCCCAGGGTTTTTATCAGCCAGTTACGCGGGATAAGTACCTGAATCAGCGAGCCCAGCAATACGCCCAATACCGCCGCTTTCCAGACGGCAAGAAAATAGACCATTGCGTAATCCCACGCCGCGCGAAGCGGGCTGGAATCGGCCTGCGCGAGAATCGATTTACCGATGCTGTGGGTGTCGGCGGCGGTGAAGGCTTTACCGTAGTACGGCTGCCATTTCACATACCAGAGGCCAATGATGACCACGAGAAAGAAGAGTGCGGGCTTCCACCACTGAACAGGTGTTGCCGCCTGAGATGAAGACTGACCAGTCATACCATTCCCCGGAAGGTGTTATTTAATAAGCCGGGGAAGTTTACGCCTCGCCCTGCGCGATTTCACGCAGTTTTGCCGAAGGGATAATATTAACCCCCTCTTGCGACGGAGCCAGTGCCTCTTTCAGCATCGCCTGCGCGACATCCCGCGCCTCGATGGACTTCCAGTTACCTGGCAGGATGCGAAACAGCGGAGCGAAAAAAGACTCGTTAAAACGCCGTTCGTCGCGGTGGCCCATCAGCATGGAAGGCCGCACGATGGTCAGGCGCTCCCATTGCTGCGCGATTAACGCCTCTTCCATTTTGCCCTTCACCTGGTTGTAAAAAAACGGCGAGCCTGCGTTCGCGCCGTGCGCGCTGACCACCAGGAAATGCTTTGCACCCAGCTTTTTGGCCGTCAGGGCGGTATCTACCACCAGCGTGTAATCTGCATGGACAAAGGCTTCCTTACTGCCCGCTTCCCGTCGGGTGGTGCCAAGGCAGCAAAAGGCGATATCAATGGGATCCTGCACCTGCGCCAGCGCGTCGGTAAGCTGGGGATCGTGCGGGTTATAGACGCCGGTGATATCCAACAGCGGGCGACGCGTCGGGGCGGCGATATAGTTGATATGCCGATCCTGGATCAGCAGCCGCAGCAGATGTCCACCCACCAGCCCGGTTGCGCCGGTAATCAGTACCTGACTCATCTTGTCCCCTTTACAGAATTGTCCGTTTGCGATCTGGGCCTGCTCTACCACACTTAAAAGTCTGTTACCGGTAAGTATTTACCACAAACGGGAAAAAAACAGTCTGAAGCGAAAACAACGGAGGAAGCATGGGTAAAAAAATCGCAGTCTTGATTACCGACGAGTTTGAAGATTCAGAATTTACGTCGCCAGCAGAGGCATTCCGCAAGGCGGGCCACGAGGTGGTCACCATCGAAAAAGAAGCGGGTAAAACCGTGAAGGGCCACAAGGGTGAAGCCAGCGTGACCATTGACGAATCCATTGATAACGTCAGCCCGTCGGATTTCGACGCCCTGCTGTTACCGGGCGGCCATTCACCGGATTCCCTGCGCGGGGACGAGCGTTTCGTCACCTTTACCCGTGACTTCGTCGGCACCGGTAAACCGGTGTTTGCCATTTGCCACGGTCCGCAGCTGCTGATCAGCGCCGAGGTGGTACGCGGGCGTAAGCTCACCGCGGTGAAACCGATCGTTATCGATCTGAAAAACGCCGGTGCCGAGTTCTACGATCAGGAAGTGGTGAACGATAACGATCAGCTGATCACCAGCCGTACGCCGGACGATCTTCCAGCGTTTAACCGCGAAGCGCTACGCCTGCTCGGTGCGTAACCAGTGCAGCTTCTTGCCAAAGCCCAGGGTGTTGTCGGTAAATTTCAGCTCATCGAGGCGGATTTCCCACACCGGGGCTTTTAGCGCTACGGCCACCGGGAAGCGGCGCGTATAGCGTTTACGCTGGGCGTCGCTTTCCTCACCTTCCAGGCGACGAATTTCGCCTTTGAACTGGACCCCGCGGATCAGCGCAACGGTTTTAGGCTGACCATTTACCGTGCCCGCCACTTTTGCCTGTTGGCCCGTCATCTGCGCATGCCGCGTTTTGTCTTCGCTCATCACGTAAAAGGCCACGCGCTCGGGATCGTAGTAATAAAAGGCATTTGCGCACCACATCTCCTCGTCTTTACAGACGCACCAGGTCACAACATGCTGCTTTGCCAGCCAGCGGTTAATGGCGGCCAGTGTTTCCATTTTCGCTCTCTCTCATGCTATGGTGCGTTCACCTTAACATACTGAATCTGTTTACCGTGTGCTGGTTTCTCTATCTTGTCCGAACCGCTGATAACGCACTCTACACCGGGATCACTACCGATGTGGCACGGCGTTTTTTACAACATCAAACGGGAAAAGGGGCGAAAGCACTGCGGGGGAAAGGTGAACTTCAGCTGGCGTTTTCAGCCGCCGTGGGCGACAGATCCCTGGCGCTCAGGCTGGAATACCGCATCAAGCAGCTGACGAAGCGCCAGAAAGAGCGTCTCGTCAACGGGGACGGCTCTTTCGAGGCGCTACGCGAAAGCCTGCTTAAAAACGATTGAAATGATCGTGGTACTCCACCAGACCGGTAACGCCGTCGAGCGAATCGTCCGCCAGAGGATGTACCAGGAAAGATGTTTCCGTGCCTGGCCAGTGGCAGCGCAGATCGTATCTGGACGCTGGCTCAAAGCCTAAACGCTCGTAGAACGCCGGATCGCCCAGAACGACGACAGCGGCATAGCCGAATTCATTCAGGGAATCCAGCCCTTCATAGACCAGCTGGCGTGCCAGGCCCTGTCCACGGTAGTTTTCATCCACCGCCAGCGGCGCCATGCCGACCCACTGTAACTCTTCGCCCTGCACAATCACCGGACTGAACGCCACGTAGCCGACTACCTGCCCTTCATCGTCGGTGGCAACCAGGCCCAGCGTAATCAGGCCATCTTCGCGAAGATCGTGAACCAGTTGAGCTTCGGCGTCGCCTGCAAAAGAGCGGCGTAACAACGCATCGATACCCGGCGCATCAATCCCAATTTCGACTCGAATCAGCATGGTTCACCTACTGAAGTGTGTTTACTGTCCGGCGGGGTTTTTAGCCCGGCCTCAACGAAATCTGCCATTTGCATCAACATCATACGCAGTGCTTTCGGCATCTGCTCCAGCTCAATGGCATCCATTAAATTTTTGACGTACAGACCGAGCTCCGTGTCGCCTTCAATCACCAGACGACGCTGGAAGAAGAGGGTGTCCGGATCCTGTTTGCGCGCGGCGATCATCAGCAGATCGCTGGCATCCGCGCTAAAGCTGACATCCGCCTCGGCGGTTTCACGGACGATAAGCCGATCGTTCTCTACGGAAGTAAACCAGCGCAACCCGATATCGCGTACTTCAATCTTTAACCAGCGGCCTTCCAGAAACTCAAGCTCACCGTCCTGTAGCGCCTGGCGGAACTGCCAGCTCAGTACCTGTTCCAGCACCTGGCGTTTAAGCGCGAACGGCGCCAGTTTTACCGGCACGCTCAGCATTGATGGACCGAATTGTACGAGACGTGAACGCAGTTTATCCAGCACGAGCTTTACTCCCTGATAGCTATAATCCTGCTATTTTGCCATATCCCGACAAGAAGATAGCGGCGTAAATCAACAAACCGTTGTCCGGTATACCTCATTATTGGTGCCATCAATACGCCATTAGCTGCCTTAAATCAAAAATTGTCGCGTATGGGTTAATTAAAATCCCAGCTCGTTAACATTTTTTACGATCCCTGCGATCGACAACATCGGGATAAATTATGGAGCTGCTCTGCCCTGCCGGAAACCTTCCGGCGCTTAAGGCGGCCATCGAAAATGGGGCCGATGCGGTCTATATCGGGCTGAAAGATGATACCAACGCCCGCCATTTTGCGGGTCTTAACTTTACGGAGAAAAAGCTTCAGGAAGCCGTTAACTTCGTTCACCAGCACCGGCGCAAACTGCACATCGCCATCAATACCTTTGCCCATCCTGATGGCTACGCCCGCTGGCAGCGCGCCGTGGATATGGCGGCCCAGCTGGGTGCCGATGCGTTGATCCTGGCCGACCTCGCTATGCTTGAGTATGCGGCAGAACGTTATCCGCATATTGAGCGCCACGTCTCTGTTCAGGCATCGGCCACCAATGAAGAGGCCGTGCGTTTTTATCATCGACACTTTGACGTAGCCCGCGTGGTACTTCCGCGCGTGCTCTCTATTCATCAGGTTAAGCAACTGGCGCGCGTCACGCCAGTGCCGCTGGAGGTTTTTGCCTTCGGCAGCCTGTGCATCATGGCCGAAGGCCGCTGCTATCTTTCTTCCTATCTTACCGGGGAATCGCCAAACACCGTCGGTGCCTGCTCGCCTGCCCGCTTCGTTCGCTGGCAGCAAACGCCGCAGGGACTGGAGTCGCGCCTGAATAACGTGTTAATCGACCGCTATCAGGACGGTGAAAACGCGGGCTACCCGACGCTGTGCAAAGGCCGCTATCTGGTGGACGGCGAGCGCTACCACGCGCTGGAGGAGCCCACCAGCCTCAACACGCTGGAGCTGCTGCCGGAACTGCTGGCCGCCAACATTGCCTCGGTGAAAATCGAAGGCCGCCAGCGTAGCCCGGCCTACGTGAGCCAGGTGGCGAAGGTGTGGCGTCAGGCCATCGACCGCTGCATGGCGGACCCGCAAAACTACGCCCCGCAGGCGGCCTGGATGGAGACGCTCGGCGCGATGTCCGAAGGCACGCAAACCACGCTCGGCGCGTATCACCGTAAATGGCAGTGAGATAATCATGAAATATTCATTAGGGCCGGTGCTTTACTACTGGCCAAAAGAGATGCTGGAAGATTTTTACCAGCAGGCGGCTAACAGCAGCGCCGATGTGATTTACCTCGGCGAAGCGGTGTGCAGCAAGCGCCGTGCCACCAAAGTGGGCGACTGGCTGGATATGGCGAAAAGCCTGGCCGGCAGCGGCAAGCAGGTGGTGCTCTCGACGCTGGCGCTGGTGCAGGCGTCCTCTGAACTGGGCGAACTGAAGCGCTACGTCGAAAACGGTGAGTTCCTGCTGGAGGCGAGCGACCTGGGCGTGGTGAACATGTGCGCCGAGCGTAAGCTGCCGTTTGTCGCCGGACATGCGCTGAACTGCTATAACGCGGTGACCTTGCGCCTGCTGCTCAAACAGGGGATGACACGCTGGTGCATGCCGGTTGAGCTCTCCCGCGACTGGCTGGTCAACCTGCTAAATCAGTGTGACGAGCTGGGCATTCGCAATCAGTTTGAAGTCGAAGTGCTGAGCTACGGCCATCTGCCGCTGGCCTACTCTGCCCGCTGCTTCACCGCGCGTTCCGAAGATCGCCCGAAAGACGAGTGTGAAACCTGCTGCATTAAGTACCCGAACGGACGCAGCATGCTGTCGCAGGAGAATCAGCAGGTGTTTGTCCTCAACGGCATTCAGACTATGAGCGGTTACGTCTATAACCTCGGCAACGAGCTGGCGTCAATGCATGGGCTGGTGGATATGGTGCGTCTTTCGCCGCTCGATACCGGCGTGTTCGCCATGCTGGACGCCTTCCGCGCCAACGAAAACGGCGCCTCGCCGCTGCCGCTGACGGCAAACAGCGACTGCAACGGTTACTGGAAACGTCTCGCCGGGCTGGAATTGCAGGGGTAAAAAAGCTCACTTTGTTAACAACGGTTATCATTTTTTAATGCAGTATTAAAGATTGACCGTCGACAAAGTGAGCTGTTATGACTGACAAAACCATTCCGTTTTCGGTGCTGGATCTGGCACCGATTCCACAAGGCTCCTCGGCAAGAGAAGCCTTTTCGCACTCTCTGGATCTGGCTCAGCTTGCCGAAAAACGTGGCTATCACCGCTACTGGCTGGCGGAGCACCATAATATGGTGGGCATCGCCAGCGCCGCCACCTCAGTACTGATTGGCTATCTGGCGGCGAATACCACTACTTTGCACCTTGGCTCCGGTGGCGTGATGCTGCCGAACCATGCCCCACTGGTGATTGCCGAGCAGTTTGGCACCCTGAATACACTCTACCCCGGTCGCATTGATTTGGGTCTTGGCCGCGCGCCGGGCAGCGACCAGCCGACCATGCGCGCCCTGCGTCGCCATATGAGCGGCGATATCGACAACTTCCCGCGTGATGTAGCGGAGCTGGTAGACTGGTTCGATGCGAGCGATCCTAACCCGCACGTGCGCCCGGTGCCGGGCTACGGCGAGAAAATCCCGGTGTGGCTGTTAGGCTCAAGTCTGTACAGCGCACAGCTTGCCGCACAGCTGGGGCTGCCGTTCGCGTTCGCTTCCCACTTCGCACCGGATATGCTGCATCAGGCTCTGCATCTCTACCGCACAAACTTCAAGTCTTCCGAGCGTCTTGAGAAGCCGTATGCGATGGTGTGCATCAATATCATTGCCGCCGACAGCAACCGCGACGCGGAATTCCTGTTTACCTCCATGCAGCAGGCGTTTGTGAAGCTGCGTCGCGGCGAGACGGGCCAGTTGCCACCACCGGTAGAAAATATGCATCAGCTGTGGTCGGCCTCCGAGCAGTATGGCGTGCAGCAGGCCCTGAGCATGTCGCTGGTGGGTGATAAGGCGAAGGTGCGTCACGGTCTGGAGGCAGTGCTACGAGAAACGCAGGCGGATGAAATTATGGTCAACGGCCAGATTTTCGATCATCAGGCGCGTTTGCATTCATTTGATCTGGCGATGCAGGTGAAAGAGGAGTTGGTGGGGTAGTTTTTTGCCGGATGGCGGCTTCGCCTTATCCGGCCTACGCGATCCCTGTAGGCCCGGTAAGCGTAGCGCCACCGGGCTTTCTGTTTACTGATACACAGGCAACAGATTAAAACTCGACAGCATGTGCACCACCGCGTTGCCGATACCAAATACCAGGATCAGCGCAATCATCGGTTTTCCGCCCCAGACGCGGAATTTCGGGCTACCGAAGCGCTTACGTGATTTACGCGCCAGCAGCGCCGGTACAATCGCCGCCCAGATGGTAGCCGCCAGTCCTGCATAGCCGATGGCGTACAGGAAACCGTTTGGCCACAGCAGGCCGCCCACAATCGGCGGCAGGAAGGTTAACAGCGCCGTTTTGAAGCGCCCCATCGCAGAGTCATCAAAACCAAACAGATCTGCCAGGTAGTCAAACAGGCCCAGCGTCACGCCGAGAAATGAGCTCGCCACCGCAAAGTTAGAGAAGACCACCAGAAGCAGATCCAGACTGCGGCTGTTCAGCACGCCACTCAGCGCCTGTACCAGCACATCAATGTTACCGCCCTTCTGCGCAATGCCGATAAATTCCGGACGCGGGATGTTACCCATCGTCCCCAGCAGCCAGATCACATACAGCCCCAGCGCCAGCAGCGTGCCGTAAATCAGGCATTTCACGATGGTGCGCGGATCCTTGCCGTAGTACTTCATCAGGCTCGGTACGTTGCCGTGGTAGCCGAACGACGCCAGACAGAATGGCAACGTCATAAGCAGGTATGGCGTGTAGGAGGTGTTCACTTCCGCAACGTTAAACAGCGTGGCCGGCGTGACGTGCCCCAGCAGGCTGCCGAAGGTCAGGAAGAAGGTGATGACCTTGGCGCCCAACACGATCGCCGTCATGCGGCTGACCGCTTTGGTGCTCATCCAGACGATAAACGCCACGCCCAGCGCGAAGCAGAGACCCGCCAGACGCGCCGGAACGTTCAGCGACATCTCGGAGAAGGTGTGATGCAGAATCGATCCGCTCGCTGAAATGTACGCGTAGGTCAGGATATAGAGTACAAACGCGATGGACACCCCGTTCACCATGTTCCAGCCTTTGCCCAGCAGATCTCGGGTGATGGTGTCGAAGCTGGAGCCAATGCGGTAATTCAGGTTTGCTTCAAGGATCATCAGCCCGGAATGGAGCATGCAGAACCAGGTGAAAACCAGCGCCGCCAGCGACCAGAAGAACCACGCACCGGACATAACCACTGGCAGGGAGAACATCCCGGCACCAATAATGGTTCCGCCGATGATCACCACGCCGCCAAGCAGCGAAGGTGACGTTTGGGTGGTGGTTAGTGTTGCCATGCGGCCTTATCTCCAGTCAAAAATGTGGTGTGCATTTTAATGTGACGCACTGTACCAGTACAAGAGTACAAAAGGAATAAAAAAAGCCCCGATAACAACTATCGGGGCTGTATATTTTACTTTACGTCAAAAGCGAAAAGGCTTACGCGTCACCGAAACGACGACGGCTGGTGCCTTCTTCGCGGCGTGGGCCACGATTTTCACGGCGCTCGCCGGAGAAACGACGAGGTTCGCCAGTGCGACCTTCGCTACGACCGCCTTCACGACGCTCGCCACCGAAGCTGCGACCACCGCCACGGCGTTCGCCACCGCGGTCAGAGCGAGGCTGTGCATCACCCATCAGTTGCATGTTCATTGGCTTGTTCAGAATGCGGGTGCGAGTAAAGTGCTGCAGTACTTCGCCCGGCATGCCTTTTGGCAGCTCGATCGTTGAGTGTGAACCGAACAGCTTGATGTTACCGATGTAACGGCTGCTGATGTCGCCTTCATTAGCGATCGCGCCAACGATGTGACGAACTTCAACACCATCATCACGGCCCACTTCAATGCGATACAGTTCCATTTCGCCAGCGTCACGACGCTCGCGACGTGGACGGTCTTCACCACCACGCTCTGGACGGTCACCGCGTGGACCACGGTCGTTACGGTCGCCACGACGTTCGAAACGATCGTCACGGTCACGGAACTCACGCTTAGGACGCATCGGTGCATCAGGTGGCACGATCAGGCTACGTTCGCCCTGCGCCATTTTCAGCAGTGCTGCGGCCAGAGTTTCCATATCCAGCTCTTCGCCTTCAGCGACAGGCTGGATCTGGGACAGCAGCGCACGGTACTGATCCAGATCGCTGCTTTCCAGCTGCTGCTGTACTTTCGCGGCGAATTTTTCCAGACGGCGTTTGCCCAGCAGTTCTGCGTTTGGCAGCTCAGCTTCTGGAATGGTCAGCTTCATGGTGCGTTCAATGTTACGCAGCAGACGACGCTCGCGGTTCTCAACGAACAGCAGCGCACGGCCCGCACGACCCGCACGACCGGTACGGCCGATACGGTGAACGTAAGACTCGGAGTCCATTGGGATATCGTAGTTTACAACCAGGCTGATACGCTCAACGTCCAGACCACGTGCTGCCACGTCGGTTGCAATGAGGATATCCAGACGACCATCTTTCAGACGCTCCAGAGTCTGCTCACGCAGCGCCTGGTTCATGTCGCCGTTCAGCGCTGCGCTATTGTAGCCGCTACGCTCCAGCGCTTCAGCCACTTCCAGGGTCGCATTTTTGGTACGTACGAAGATAATCGCCGCATCAAAATCTTCCGCTTCCAGGAAACGGACCAGCGCTTCGTTTTTGCGCATGCCGTATACAGACCAGTAGCTCTGGCTGATGTCCGGGCGAGTGGTCACGCTAGACTGAATACGCACTTCCTGCGGCTCTTTCATGAAGCGGCGGGTAATGCGACGGATCGCTTCTGGCATGGTTGCAGAGAACAGAGCGGTCTGATGACCTTCCGGGATCTGCGCCATGATGGTTTCAACGTCTTCGATGAAGCCCATACGCAGCATTTCATCTGCTTCATCCAGTACCAGGCCGCTCAGCTTAGAGAGGTCCAGGGTACCGCGCTTCAGGTGATCCAGCAGACGGCCCGGCGTACCGACAACAATCTGTGGGCCCTGGCGCAGGGCGCGTAACTGCACGTCATAACGCTGGCCGCCGTACAGGGCTACCACGTTTACGCCGCGCATATGTTTAGAGAATTCCGTCATTGCTTCAGCAACCTGAACAGCCAGTTCACGGGTTGGAGCCAGGACGAGGATCTGCGGCGCACGCAGGTCCGGATCAATGTTGTTCAGCAGCGGCAGCGAGAATGCTGCGGTTTTACCGCTACCGGTCTGGGCCATGCCCAGCACGTCACGACCAGAAAGCAGGTGTGGGATACACTCAGCCTGGATCGGAGATGGTTTTTCGTAACCCAGATCGTTAAGGGCTTCAAGGATAGGAGCCTTCAGGCCCAGATCTGCAAAAGTGGTTTCGAATTCAGCCATGTAGTACAAGTGCCTCGATATTAATGGCGGCCAGTCTACTTAGCTCATCGTGAAAATGATTAGCAATTTTCATTGAAAAGTGTGAACCGGCTCAAATTAGGTGTATTGACGAACAACAACGCCCTCACCAGTGAAGGTGATGGCAATCAAAAGATTACGGGCTGATGTTTATGTCGTCAGCTATTGCTGGTCCGATTCTGCCAGGTCGTCTTGCTCCTGGCCCAAGAGCGATAATTCCAACAATGCATAACGGTGCTCAACGAAGTTATGTACGTTGTTAGCAACCGCTAATTTGAACAGTGCCGTAGCGCTGTCCATATCCCCCAGACTTAGGTAGTACTTACCTAAATAGAAGTTGGTTTCACTGAGATGCTCAGCGAGCGAGGTGTTATCCGTTGCGTCCGCCTTGAGGCGTTCCATCAGCGTTGCTTCGCTAATGTTGCCCAGGTAGAACTCGACAATGTTCCATCCCCACTGTTCCTTGTCCGATTTCTCGAAGCGCTGTTTCAGTGCTTCTTTGGCCTGCTTCTCATCGAGCTTCTGCTCAACGATGTAAAGCCACAGGCTGCGGAAAGGATCATTAGGATCGTCTTGATAAAACGCCAGCAGATCATCTTGCGCTAACTTATCACGACCGCCGTAATACAATGCGATACCGCGATTCAAGTGCGCGTAGTTGTAAGTTGGATCAAGCTCAAGTACAGAATCAAACGCTTCATAGGCAGCATCAAAATTGCCTGCCTGCGTTAAATAAATGCCTAAGTAATTGAATACTTCAGGCATATCAGGTCGAATTGCCAGCGCTTGTGAAAAATCATTTCGCGCTAATGCCCTCAGACCGAGACTATCATACAACACTCCGCGCTCATATAAAAGCTGTGCGCGTTCGTCATCGGTTAAAGCCCGACTGGCAAGTATTTGTTCCATGCGTGCCAGAATCACTTCCTGCTGCAAAGTCGGTTGCAATGGCACTGCGAGGACTTCGCTCTTACGCCAGGCAGAGTTGCTGCATCCTGCCAGCGTTAAAGCTGTCGCAACGAAGCACCAGCGCAAAAAAGGCTTCATTTCCCACTCCCGAAGACAACTATTGGATGAACGTCCTGTCCCCCGGCGGCTTAACAAGGCGTCCTGCCTGATAATAAGCCCTCCGCCTACGCGGAGGGCAAATGGCAACCTTACTCGCCTTGCTGTTCGGCAGCCGGGGCTTCCGGCGCCGCAGCAGGCTGAGACTGCTCGGTTGCTTCTTTAATGCTCAGACGGATACGGCCCTGGCGGTCTACTTCCAGAACTTTCACCGGTACTTCCTGACCCATTTGCAGGTAATCGGTCACTTTCTCAACGCGCTTGTCAGCGATCTGAGAGATATGTACCAGACCTTCTTTACCGCCACCGATGGCAACGAATGCGCCAAAGTCAACGATACGGGTCACTTTACCATTGTAGATACGGCCCACTTCGATTTCTGCTGTAATCTCTTCGATACGGCGGATAGCATATTTCGCTTTCTCACCGTCGGTTGCTGCGATTTTCACAGTACCGTCATCTTCGATTTCGATGGTGGTGCCCGTTTCTTCGGTCAGTGCACGGATAACAGAACCGCCCTTACCGATAACATCTTTGATCTTGTCTGGATTGATCTTGATGGTGTGAATACGCGGAGCGAATTCAGAGATATCACCGCGTGGTGCGTTGATAGCCTGTTCCATCACGCCCAGGATGTGCAGACGCGCACCTTTAGCCTGGTTCAGAGCAACCTGCATGATCTCTTTGGTGATACCTTCAATTTTGATATCCATCTGCAGGGCAGAGATACCGTCGCGGGAACCCGCCACTTTGAAGTCCATATCACCCAGGTGGTCTTCGTCACCCAGAATGTCAGACAGAACAACGAAGTTGTCGCCTTCTTTCACCAGACCCATTGCGATACCCGCAACGGCGGCTTTGATCGGCACGCCTGCATCCATCAGTGCCAGAGAGGCACCACACACGGAAGCCATGGAAGAAGAACCGTTGGATTCAGTGATTTCAGACACGACACGTACGGTGTACGGGAATTTGTCTGCTTCTGGCATTACTGCCAGCACGCCGCGCTTCGCCAGACGACCGTGACCAATTTCACGACGCTTCGGTGAGCCAACCATACCGGTCTCGCCCACAGAGTACGGAGGGAAGTTGTAGTGGAACAGGAAGCTGTCAGTGCGCTCGCCCATCAGTTCATCGATGTTCTGTGCGTCACGTGCAGTACCCAGGGTAGCGGTAACCAGCGCCTGGGTTTCACCACGGGTGAACAGCGCGGAACCGTGAGTACGTGGCAGCACGCCAGTACGCACATCCAGACCACGGATCATGTCCTTTTCACGGCCATCAATACGCGGCTCGCCTGCCAGTACGCGACTACGAACAACGTTTTTCTCGATAGCGTGCAGGATTTCGCTCAGCTCGTTAGCGTCCAGCGTTTCGTCTTCCGCGATCAGGGTTGCGATGGTTTCATCTTTGATCACGTCAACCTGAGCATAACGCTCCTGTTTGTCTGTAATGCGATATGCATCGCTCAGACGAGATTCTGCCAGTGCAGCTACGCGTGCGTTCAGCGCGTCGTTTACCGCTTCTGGCTGCCAGTCCCAACGTGGTTTACCAGCTTCTTTCACCAGGTCGTTGATGTTCTGGATAACAATCTGCTGCTGGTCGTGGCCGAAGACCACTGCGCCCAGCATCTGGTCTTCACTCAGCAGTTCTGCTTCAGATTCAACCATCAGAACTGCTGCTTCAGTACCGGCAACAACCAGGTCCAGCTTACTCTCTTTCAGCTCTTCCTGAGTTGGGTTCAGCACGTACTGGTCGTTGATGTAACCGACGCGCGCGGCACCGATTGGGCCATTGAATGGGATACCAGACAGTGACAGGGCAGCAGACGCACCGATCATCGCTACGATGTCCGGGTTAACCTGTGGGTTAACGGAAACAACGGTTGCGATAACCTGCACTTCATTGACGAAGCCTTCCGGGAACAGCGGACGAACCGGGCGGTCAATCAGACGCGCGATCAGGGTTTCGCCTTCGCTTGGACGGCCTTCACGACGGAAGAAGCCACCCGGGATTTTACCGGCAGCGTAGGTACGCTCCTGGTAGTTCACGGTCAGTGGGAAGAAGTCCTGACCTGGTTTAGCTTTTTTCTGGCCAACTACGGTAACGAATACAGCAGTGTCATCCATGCTTACCATTACCGCAGCAGTAGCCTGACGAGCCATCATGCCGGTTTCCAGCGTGACGGTATGCTGACCATACTGGAATTTACGAACGATCGGATTCAGCAAAATTCTGTCCTTTCTTAAATGTTTGAAAGCACACCTCAGGTGTGCTGACGATTTAACCCGACCTTCTTCGCATCCTCGCGACTAATGACAACCGACACCCCCATGGGTGAAGCCTCTCATTAGCCGCGCGAACCTCTGCAATGAAGATCATTTATAGCAACAATACAATAGTTTCCCCTGAATTGCTGCCGTCTGGTTGAAAAAAGGGGCCATCAGGCCCCCTTTTCTGAAACTCGCAAGAATTAGCGACGCAGACCCAGACGCTCGATCAGCGCGGTGTAGCGTGCAACATCTTTACGCTTCAGGTAGTCGAGCAGTTTACGACGCTGAGAAACCATACGCAGCAGACCACGACGGCTGTGGTGATCTTTTTTGTGCTCTGCAAAGTGACCCTGCAGGTGGTTAATCTGTGCAGTCAGCAGTGCAACCTGAACTTCGGTAGAACCGCTGTCGTTAGTACCACGACCAAACTCAGAAACGATTTTAGCTTTAGCTTCAACGCTTAGAGACATTTTCAAACTCCAAAGTATAAAGAATGTAAGGATGCCGATCTCTAATTCAGCTATCCCATGTACGCCCCGCAGATTGTTAAACAATTTACCAGGCGTTAAGCGGCGATATTCTACTCGTCTCCCCTGCTTATCGCAAGGTGAGGCGTTATCACCGTCACGCTTCGACCGGGTATTCGACGACCAGACGACGCGGGGCAACGCGCCCTTCACCGTCCATTTCGCCCATCCCGATAAACTTGCCTTCCTCCCCTTCCGTCACACGGACCAGGCCCTCAAGCGGCGCCCCCGTTGTGCGGACCGGGTTTCCGTTCTTAAAATAAACGGACGATGTTAAAGGAAGATTAACAACCGGGAAATCTGCTGCCGGACTGTCCATTGGCATCAGCAGCGGATCCAGCAGATCTGCCGGCGCAATTCCCTGCGCTTGCGCCTGTTCAGCCAGGGCGTGCAGATGCTCAAGCGTTACCATACGTTCGACCGGATACTTGCTGACCGCCAGACGACGCAGATAAATCACATGCGCGCCGCAGCCCAGCTTTTCACCGAGGTCGTCAATGATGGTGCGGATGTAGGTCCCTTTCGAACAGTGTACTTCCAGCTCCAGCTCATCACCTTCGTGGCGAATGAACAACAGCTCATACACGGTAATCGGACGGGCTTCACGCGGAACGTCAATGCCCTGACGCGCATATTCGTAAAGCTTCTTGCCCTGATATTTCAACGCCGAATACATCGACGGCACCTGCATTGTGTCGCCCCGGAAGCTCTCCAGCGCCGCATCAAGTTGCTCTGCGCTGAAGGTTACCGGGCGCTCTTCAACGACCTGACCATCCGCATCGGAAGTGTCCGTGCGCTGGCCCAGTTTGGCAATCACGCGGTAGCGCTTATCGGAATCCAGCAGATACTGGGAAAACTTTGTCGCTTCACCCAGGCAGATCGGGAGCATCCCGGTTGCCAGCGGATCCAGCGCGCCGGTGTGCCCCGCGCGATTGGCGTTATAAATACGCTTTACTTTTTGCAGCACGTCGTTGCTGGATGCGCCCTGTGGTTTATCCAGCAACAGCACGCCATGCACGTCACGACCGCGACGACGAGGACGACTCATCAGTCCTCCTTGCTGTCGTCCGCCGGGTTAACACGACGCTCATCGTCATGTTTCACCACGCTGGTCACCAGGTTGGACATACGCATACCCTCAACCAGCGAGTTGTCGTAGAAGAAGGTCAGCTCCGGCACAATACGCAGACGCATCGCTTTGCCAAGCAGAGAGCGGATGAAACCAGAGGCTTCCTGCAGCGCTTTAATGCCGTTCTTCACGGCGTCTTCATCCTGGTCATTCAGGAATGTCACAAACACTTTGGCGTACGCCAGGTCGCGGGACATTTCCACGCCAGACACGGTGGTCATCATCCCCACGCGTGGATCTTTGATTTCACGTTGCAGAATGAGAGCGATCTCTTTCTGCATCTCCTGCGCGACGCGCTGTGGGCGACCAAATTCTTTCGCCATAATAAATTCTCCAGACAAAAAAGGGGCTTAAGCCCCTTTTTAAAATTACTGCCGGGTGGCGCTTCGCTTACCCGGCCTACGCTAATTAATCTTCAGTTGACGAAGATTACGCGATGGTACGCTGAATTTCGATGATCTCGAACACTTCGATCATATCGCCAACGCGAACGTCGTTGTAGTTCTTAACACCGATACCACATTCCATGCCGTTACGAACTTCGTTAACGTCATCTTTGAAGCGGCGCAGGGATTCCAGCTCACCTTCGTAGATAACCACGTTGTCGCGCAGTACGCGGATTGGGTTGTGACGCTTAATGGTCCCTTCGGTAACCATACAGCCCGCGATCGCACCGAATTTCGGTGATTTGAACACGTCACGTACTTCAGCCAGACCGATGATCTGCTGTTTCAGCTCAGGAGACAGCATGCCGCTCATCGCTGCTTTCACTTCGTCAATCAGGTTATAGATGACGGAGTAGTAACGCAGATCCAGGCTTTCAGCATCGATAACTTTACGCGCAGATGCGTCAGCACGAACGTTGAAGCCAACCAGGATAGCGTTGGACGCGGCTGCCAGGGTTGCGTCGGTTTCGGTGATACCACCTACGCCAGAACCGATGATCTTCACTTTCACTTCGTCGGTAGACAGTTTCAGCAAGGAGTCGGAGATCGCTTCCACAGAACCCTGTACGTCCGCTTTCAGAACGATGTTCACTTCGTGAACTTCGCCTTCAGTCATGTTGGCGAACATGTTCTCGAGTTTAGATTTCTGCTGGCGAGCCAGTTTCACCTCACGGAATTTACCCTGACGATACAGCGCCACTTCACGTGCTTTCTTCTCGTCACGTACCACGGTTACTTCGTCACCGGCAGCCGGAACACCGGACAGGCCGAGGATTTCCACTGGGATGGACGGACCCGCTTCCAGCACTTCCTGACCCAGTTCGTTACGCATCGCACGAACGCGACCGTATTCGAAACCACACAGAACGATGTCGCCCTTGTGCAGAGTACCTTCGCGAACCAGAACGGTTGCAACCGGACCACGACCTTTATCCAGGAAGGATTCGATTACCGCGCCGCTCGCCATACCTTTACGAACCGCTTTCAGCTCCAGAACTTCAGCCTGAAGCAGGATAGCGTTCAGCAGGTCGTCGATACCGGTACCTGCTTTTGCAGATACAGGGATAAACTGCGCTTCACCGCCCCACTCTTCCGGCATAACGCCGTATTGTGACAGTTCGTTCTTAACGCGATCCATATCGGCTTCTGGCTTATCGATTTTGTTGACTGCAACAACCAAAGGCACCTGCGCCGCTTTCGCGTGCTGGATAGCTTCAATGGTCTGTGGCATCACGCCATCATCGGCAGCAACAACCAGAACAACGATATCCGTTGCCTGAGCACCACGAGCACGCATTGAGGTAAACGCTGCGTGGCCTGGGGTATCCAGGAAGGTGATCATGCCGTTTTCGGTTTCTACGTGGTAAGCACCGATATGCTGGGTAATACCACCCGCTTCGCCGGAGGCAACCTTAGTAGAACGAATATAGTCAAGCAGAGAGGTTTTACCGTGGTCAACGTGACCCATGATGGTCACAACCGGGGCACGCGGTTCAGCCGCTGCGCCCGTATCACGGTCGCTCATTACTGCTTCTTCCAGCTCGTTTTCACGACGCAGGATAACTTTGTGGCCCATCTCCTCGGCAACCAGCTGTGCGGTTTCCTGGTCGATGACCTGGTTGATGGTGGCCATTGCGCCCAGCTTCATCATCGCTTTGATGACCTGAGAGCCTTTCACCGCCATCTTGTTAGCCAGTTCGCCAACGGTGATGGTTTCGCCGATCACAACGTCACGGTTAACGGCCTGAGCTGGCTTCTGGAAGCCCTGCTGCAGAGCGGAACCTTTACGCTTACCGCCTTTACCACCGCGAACCGCTGCACGTGCTTCTTCACGGTCAGCTTTAGATTCAGCGTGCTTGTTACCTTTTTTCGCAGGACGCGCCGCTTTTGTACTGCGAGTACGGCCACGACCACCTTCAACTTCACGGTCGTTATCGTCTTCTGCCTGGCGCGCATGCTGAGAAGTGGTTACGTGATAATCGCTGTTGTCTTCAGTTGGTTCAGCGGTATTCACACCGTTCTTCTCGTTTTCTTCTGCCATGCGACGCGCTTCTTCGGCGACGCGGCGAGCTTCTTCTTCAAGCTTGCGGCGGGCTTCTTCTTCCGCTTTACGCTTCAGCTCGGCAGCTTCATTTTCACGGCGGGCTTTTTCAGCCTGGGCAGTTTTGGTCATTTCGTCGGTCTGTTGATTGCTCACTTTGTCTTTTTCCGCAGCGTCACGCTTCGCTTTTTCACCGGCGTCGCGTTTCGCTTTTTCTGCGGCCTCACGTTCAGCTTTTAATTCTGCTTCGCGTTTGGCAGTGGCTTCTGCCTCACGCTGAGCTTGTTCTTCCGCTTCACGCTGTGCCTGCTCTTCCGCAGCAAGGCGTTCTGCCTCTTGCGGATCACGTTTTACAAAGGTGCGCGTCTTGCGGACTTCAATTTGTACCGATTTGCTTTTGCCACCGGTACCAGGGATGTTCAACGTGCTACGCGTTTTGCGCTGCAGCGTTAACTTGTCAGGCGTAGAGCCGTGTTCACGGTTCAGGTGCGCTAACAAGGTTTGTTTTTCTTGCGCGGTCACCGAGTCATCAGCGGCCTTCGGGATCCCTGCATCAGCAAATTGCTGTACCAGGCGGTCCACGGAGGTCTGAATCTCAGCAGCCAGCGATTTTACAGTTACATCAGTCATGCTGTTCCTTCCTGCTACAGTTTATTACGCTTCGTCGCCGAACCAGCAAATATTACGTGCGGCCATGATGAGTTCGCCGGCTTTCTCGTCGGTTAAACCTTCGATATCAGCCAGGTCATCAACGCCTTGCTCAGCGAGATCTTCCAGCGTACAAACACCACGGGCAGCCAGCTTGAACGCAATCGCACGATCAAGACCTTCCAGATTCAGCAGGTCATCAGCCGGCTTCTTATCGCCAAGGCTTTCTTCCTGAGCCAGCGCCAGGGTGGTCAGTGCGTTTTTAGCGCGTTCACGCAGGGCTTCAACGGTTGGTTCATCCAGACCGTCAATTTCCAGCAGCTCTTTCATTGGCACGTAGGCCAGTTCTTCCAGCGTAGAGAAACCTTCTTCAACCAGCACAGTGGCGAAGTCTTCGTCAATGTCCAGGTATTTGGTGAAGGTATCGATCGCCGCGTGGGCTTCAGCCTGATGCTTGGCCTGAAGGTCATCAACGGTCATCACGTTGAGTTCCCAGCCGCTCAGCTGTGACGCCAGACGTACGTTCTGACCGTTACGGCCAATCGCCTGCGCCAGGTTGCCCGCTTCTACAGCGATATCCATGGTGTGTTTGTCTTCGTCAACAACGATAGACGCCACATCAGCCGGTGCCATTGCGTTGATTACGAACTGCGCCGGATTGTCGTCCCACAGAACGATATCAATACGCTCGCCGCCCAGTTCGGTAGAAACCGCCTGAACACGTGCGCCACGCATACCGACGCAAGCACCGACCGGGTCGATACGCTTGTCGTTGGTTTTCACCGCAATTTTCGCACGGGAACCCGGATCGCGGGCCGCCGCTTTGATTTCGATAACTTCTTCGCCGATTTCCGGCACTTCGATACGGAACAGTTCAACCAGCATTTCTGGTTTAGAACGCGTCACGAACAGCTGTGCACCACGTGCTTCAGGACGTACGGCATACAGCACACCACGAATACGGTCGCCTGGGCGGAAGTTTTCACGCGGCAGCATGTCTTCACGCAGGATAACGGCTTCAGCGTTACCCGGCAGCCCTTCGGATTTGATCTCCAGAGAGATATTATCGCGGTTCACTTTCTTCACCACGCCAGTGATGATTTCGCCTTCCTGATCGCGGAACTGATCGACAACCAGCGCGCGCTCGGCTTCGCGAACTTTCTGCACGATAACCTGCTTCGCGGTCTGGGTGGTGATACGGTCGAAGGTGACAGATTCAATCTGATCTTCAACGTAGTCACCCACGTTCAGACTTTCGTCTTCAAAACGTGCCGCTTCCAGGGTGATCTCTTTGGTCGGTTGGGTCACTTCTTCAACGATTACCCAACGACGGAATGTATCGAAGTCACCGCTTTTACGATCGATTTCTACGCGAACATCGATCTCTTGTTCGTATTTTTTCTTGGTTGCTGTAGCCAGTGCACTTTCCAGCGCTTCGAAAATCTTCTCACGCGGCAGTGATTTCTCGTTGGAGACGGCTTCAACAACAGCCAAAATTTCTTTGTTCATCGCGGGCTTTTCACCTCAATCCAGACTGTTAAAAGTGGGGAACCAAGTTCGCCTTCTGGATATTACTCAGCGCGAACACTTCATCTTTGCCTTCGACTGTCACCGTGATCATTTCACCATCAACGGCTTTGATAATTCCCTGCCATTTACGGCGGTTCTGTACGGCCATACGCAGAACGAGAGCCACTTCTTCACCGGTAAAGCGCACATAGTGCTCGGCCGTGAACATCGGACGATCGAGGCCAGGTGAGGAAACTTCCAGGTTGTACGCAACGGTAATCGGATCTTCAACATCAAGAACCGCACTCACCTGGTGGCTGACATCAGCACAATCATCAACATTGATGCCATCTTCACTATCAATATAGATGCGCAGCGTCGATGTGCGGCCGCGAACGAATTCGATGCCGACCAGTTCGTAGCCCAGTGCTTCGACCGGTGCAGTAATCATCTCTGTTAATTTTTGCTCTAATGTGGACAAGCCCACCCCCAAGACATAAAAAAAGGGCGTAAAGCCCAGTTATTCTGTAGTCAGATAACAAAAAACCCCGATAAATCGGGGCTTTAGATAACTGAACCCTATAGCCACAACTGTGGCCTGGAGCACTTTCCGAAAGAATTTTTTCAAATCCAGCTACGAAGGCTCTAAGTCTTCACAGTATATTTGAAAAAGAACTTTATAGGAAAGTGGTTGCGGGGGCCGGATTTGAACCGACGACCTTCGGGTTATGAGCCCGACGAGCTACCAGGCTGCTCCACCCCGCGCCTGAAACGTGGCAAATTCTACGCGTTTTGGACAGAATTTGCAAATAATGCTGGGATTTGGTACCGAAGACGGGACGTAAAATCGGCGTTTAGTATATTGATAGTTGACCCCACCTGTCAACCCAGCTTCTGCCAGACAGAACAGACCAATTTTTTTACAAAAAACGCACGAGTCTCTTTCGGTCTTCGACAAAAGATGATTAAATGAATACTCACTTATTTTGCATAAAAATGCACAAGAGAGCGAAAGCGGTCTCTAATCAGTCAATCAAGCAGGGTTTTATTCTATGACGACGATTCTCAAGCATCTTCCGGTAGGACAACGTATTGGCATCGCTTTCTCAGGCGGCCTGGATACCAGCGCTGCACTGCTGTGGATGCGCCAGAAGGGAGCGGTTCCGTATGCATATACAGCGAACCTGGGTCAGCCGGACGAGGAAGATTATGACGCGATCCCTCGTCGTGCCATGGAGTATGGCGCAGAGAACGCACGTCTGATTGACTGCCGTAAGCAACTGGTCGCTGAAGGCATTGCCGCTATCCAGTGCGGTGCTTTTCATAACACTACCGGCGGCCTGACCTATTTTAATACCACTCCGCTGGGTCGTGCTGTCACCGGCACCATGCTGGTCGCCGCCATGAAAGAAGATGGCGTGAACATCTGGGGTGATGGCAGTACCTATAAAGGCAACGATATTGAACGTTTCTATCGTTACGGTCTGCTGACCAACGCCGAGTTGCAGGTCTACAAACCGTGGCTGGATACCGACTTCATCGACGAACTGGGTGGCCGTCATGAAATGTCTGAGTTTATGATTGCCTGCGGCTTTGACTATAAGATGTCCGTTGAGAAAGCCTACTCAACCGACTCCAACATGCTGGGTGCGACGCACGAAGCGAAAGACCTGGAATTCCTGAACTCCAGCGTAAAAATTGTTAACCCGATCATGGGCGTAAAATTCTGGGATGAGAACGTGAAGATCCCGGCGGAAGAAGTGACCGTGCGTTTCGAACGCGGTCATCCGGTTGCCCTGAACGGTAAAACCTTCTCAGACGATGTTGAACTGATGCTGGAAGCAAACCGCATCGGCGGTCGTCACGGTCTGGGTATGAGCGATCAGATCGAAAACCGTATCATCGAAGCGAAAAGCCGTGGCATTTACGAAGCTCCGGGGATGGCGCTGCTGCACATCGCTTACGAGCGTCTGCTGACCGGTATTCACAACGAAGACACCATTGAGCAGTATCACGCTCATGGCCGTCAGCTGGGCAAACTGCTGTATCAGGGTCGCTGGTTTGATCCACAAGCGCTGATGCTGCGTGACGCCCTGCAACGTTGGGTGGCGAGCGCAATCACCGGCGAAGTGACGCTGGAACTGCGTCGCGGCAATGATTACTCCATCCTCAATACCCTGTCTGACAACCTGACCTATAAAGCAGAGCGTCTGACCATGGAGAAAGGTGAGTCAGTATTCTCTCCGGACGATCGTATTGGCCAGCTGACCATGCGTAACCTGGACATCACCGATACCCGTGAGAAGCTGTTCAACTATGTTGAGAATGGCCTGCTCTCCGCGAATTCCGGTAATGGTCTGCCGCAGGTTGAGAACCTGGAACACAGCGATAAGAAGTGATCGACAGCAAGACATGCAAAAGGCGCCCAATGGGCGCCTTTTTTGTGGTCTTCGTAGGCCCGGTAAGCGCAGCGCCACCGGGCAAAACGGCGGGCGGCGCTGCGCTTACCCGCCCTACAATAGATCGGAAACACAGAATGTACAGACGAAAAAAAAGACGTCTTGCGACGTCTTTCTTCTGGAATATTGGTACCGAGGATGGGACTCGAACCCACAAGCCCGTTAGGGCACTACCACCTCAAGGTAGCGTGTCTACCAATTCCACCACCTCGGTACTGAATACTTACTGCGGGATATCGCTGGTTGGCTTAGCCGGTGCAGCTGGCTGAGTTTGCTCAGTTTTTGCTGGCGCGCTCAGATTTTCCCACTCGCTTCCTTTACTGGTCTTGTTGCTGTTGATATTGCCCAGCACCAGACTGATGATGAAGAACAGCGTAGCCAGAATCGCCGTCGTACGGGTCATGAAGTTCGCAGAACCACTTGAACCGAACAGCGTACCGGAAGCGCCTGCTCCGAAGGAGGCTCCCATATCAGCGCCTTTACCTTGCTGCAGCATAATCAGCGCTACGAGAGCGATGGCTACAATAAGGAAAATAACTAAAAGAGCTTCGTACATAATCAACCTGTTCCTTGCGGATTTGCCGCATACCAATGCTTCGACCAATTAGCAGGATTTTGTTTCCCACTGAAGCGGGTGTGAATACTAACCAAAGCGAATCACCTTCGCAAGGGCATTTTCGAGGCATTGTATCAACTGCGGAAAAAAACAGCAAAAAGCCATTAATTGCTTAAAACAAAGGCGGCAAACGCCGCCTTTTTAAACACTTATTCTGGAAGATTATGCAGCTTTCACTGCATCCGCAATGCGGTGCGCAAATTCAGTTACCTGCGCTTCGTCTTCACCTTCCACCATCACGCGGATCAGCGGCTCGGTACCCGACTTACGCAGCAGGACGCGTCCACGGCTGCCAAGCGTCGCTTCCACCTCTGCCATCACCGCTTTCACGTTATCATTTTCCAGCGGGTCGCCTTTACCAGCGGTGAAACGCACGTTCACCAGGATCTGCGGGAACATTTTCATGCCGCTGCACAGATCGTGCAGGCTCATATGGTTACGCGCCATCGCGGCAACAACCTGAAGCGCCGCCACAATGCCGTCACCGGTGGTGGTTTTATCGAGCAGGATCACGTGGCCGGAGTTTTCCGCGCCAATGCGCCAGCCTTTTTCCTGAAGTTTTTCCAGCACGTAGCGGTCACCCACTTTCGCGCGAACAAACGGGATGCCCAGCTGTTTCAGCGCCAGCTCCAGACCCATATTGCTCATCAGCGTGCCCACCGCGCCACCGCGCAGTTGCCCCTGACGCAGGCCTTCACGCGCAATAATGTAGAGGATCTGATCGCCATCGACCTTGTTACCTTCGTGGTCAACCATGATCACACGGTCGCCATCGCCATCCAGGGCAATACCCAGATCGGCTTTTTCAGCCAGTACACGCGCCTGCAAGGCACGCACGTCTGTCGCGCCGACTTCTTCATTGATGTTCAGACCGTCCGGCTCGCAGCCGATGGTGATCACTTTCGCGCCCAGCTCGCGGAAAACATTCGGCGCAATGTGATAGGTCGCACCGTTTGCACAGTCCACCACAATTTTGAGGTGTGCCAGGCTCAGTTCATTCGGGAACGTGCCTTTGCAGAATTCAATGTAGCGGCCTGCGGCATCGACAATACGGTTGGCTTTACCCAGTTCAGCGGAGTCGACACAGGTGATCTCTTTCTCCATTTCCGCTTCAATCGCCTCTTCCACGTCATCCGGCAGTTTAGTGCCGTCGATGGAGAAGAATTTGATACCGTTGTCATAGAACGGATTATGAGAAGCTGAAATGACGATACCCGCTTCCGCACGGAAGGTACGAGTCAGATAGGCAACAGCAGGGGTCGGCATTGGCCCCGTAAAGGAAGCTGAAAGCCCCGCCGCCGCCAGCCCGGCTTCCAGCGCGGACTCCAGCATATAACCCGAAATACGGGTATCTTTACCAATAATGATCTTACGGGAGCCATGACGCGCCAGTACCTTACCCGCCGCCCAACCCAGCTTCAGGACAAAGTCAGGGGTAATTGGCGCATCGCCTACGCGCCCACGGATGCCATCGGTACCAAAATATTTACGATTACTCATAGCGTTTGTTTTCCTTCGCTGCCAGTGTGGCTTCCACCACACGCATGGCTTCTACTGTTTCTTTTACGTCATGGACGCGAATGATGTGTGCACCTTGCATCGCGGCAATCACCGCGCAGGCCAGACTGCCGCTCAGACGTTCGTTCGGCCCGATATTCAACAACTGACCAATCATCGATTTTCTCGACATTCCCACCAGCAGTGGCAGGCCGAACTGATGAAACTCTGATAAGCGCGCAAGCAACGCGTAATTGTGTGAGAGATTTTTACCGAAACCGAAGCCCGGGTCGAGCAGCAATTTCTCTTTTGCGATACCCGCACGTTCACAGCGTTCGATATGCTCAATAAAGAAGCGGGTGACGTCGGCAAACACATCTTCATATTTTGGCGCCTCCTGCATTGTCTTAGGCTGGCCCTGCATATGCATCAGACACACCGGTAGCCCGGTTTCAGCGGCGGCTTCAATTGCGCCCGGCTCGGTCAGCGAGCGGATATCATTGATAATGTGAGCGCCCACTCTCGCCACTTCACGGATCACTTCGGGTTTGGAGGTATCAACGGAGATCCACACTTCAAAGCGCCGGGCGATAGCCTCCACCACCGGCACCACGCGCGCCAGCTCTTCTTCCACCGAAACCTCCGCCGCGCCAGGCCGCGTTGACTCCCCTCCAACGTCAATGATGGTGGCACCCGCGTTGATCATTAAATTCGCGTGTTTAACCGCGTCGATAAGCGAGTTATGCGTGCCGCCGTCAGAGAAGGAATCAGGCGTGACATTCAGGATCCCCATCACATGCGGATGTGAAAGGTCGAGATGCGAGTCCTGGGCGAAGAGTTTCATGGCTAAATCCCTGTTATTTTCATGGTTATATAAAAAAGAAAAACCCCGGAGCACACTCCAGGGTTTGATGTACAGACAAACGCTTCAACAGCAGTGACTTACTTGTCGCCCAACTGCTCTGACATGGTGTTGCCCGGGTTTGGCGTACGCGGTTCATCGACCGGACGCGGTGCACGCGGGGTGCCATTGTTGTCAGAATTGTTAGACGCGCCTGGGTCTTCCCAGCCTGCTGGCGGACGCACTTCGCGGCGAGCCATCAGGTCGTCAATCTGCGGCGCATCGATGGTCTCATATTTCATGAGCGCATCTTTCATCGAATGCAGGATGTCCATATTGTCATTCAGGATCTGACGGGCGCGAGCGTAGTTACGCTCAATCAGCGCTTTCACTTCCTGGTCGATGATACGAGCCGTTTCATCGGACATATGTTTCGCTTTTGCCACGGAGCGGCCCAGGAATACTTCGCCCTCTTCTTCTGCATAGAGCAGCGGACCGAGTTTGTCGGAGAAGCCCCACTGGGTCACCATGTTACGTGCCAGGTTTGTCGCCACTTTAATATCGTTCGACGCACCGGTGGAAACATGTTCCGCACCGTAGATGATCTCTTCTGCCAGACGACCGCCGTACAGGGTTGAAATCTGACTTTCCAGCTTCTGACGGCTGGCGCTGATCGCGTCGCCTTCAGGCAGGAAGAAGGTCACACCCAACGCACGACCGCGTGGAATGATCGTCACCTTGTGTACCGGATCGTGTTCCGGCACCAGACGACCGATAATCGCGTGGCCCGCTTCGTGATATGCCGTGGACTCTTTCTGCGCTTCCGTCATCACCATGGAGCGACGTTCCGCACCCATCATGATTTTGTCTTTCGCTTTCTCAAATTCCACCATGGACACTACACGCTTGTTACCGCGAGCGGCAAACAGTGCTGCCTCGTTGACCAGGTTAGCCAGATCCGCACCGGAGAAGCCTGGAGTACCACGCGCGATGATTGCCGCGTCGATATCTGGCGCCAGCGGTACGCGACGCATATGCACTTTCAGGATCTGTTCACGACCACGAACATCCGGCAGACCGACCACAACCTGACGGTCGAAACGGCCTGGACGCAGCAGCGCAGGGTCGAGTACGTCTGGACGGTTAGTTGCCGCGATAACGATGATACCTTCGTTACCTTCAAAGCCGTCCATTTCAACCAGCATCTGGTTCAGGGTCTGCTCACGTTCATCGTGACCACCGCCCAGGCCTGCGCCACGCTGGCGGCCAACGGCGTCGATTTCATCGATGAAGATGATGCACGGTGCTGCCTTCTTAGCCTGCTCGAACATGTCACGCACACGAGATGCACCGACACCGACGAACATTTCAACGAAGTCAGAACCTGAAATAGTAAAGAACGGGACCTTCGCTTCACCCGCGATGGCTTTTGCCAGCAGGGTTTTACCGGTACCCGGAGGGCCGACCATCAGGACGCCTTTCGGGATCTTACCGCCCAGTTTCTGGAAACGGCTCGGCTCGCGCAGGTATTCAACCAGTTCACCCACCTCTTCTTTTGCTTCGTCACAACCTGCTACGTCAGCAAAGGTGGTCTTGATCTGGTCTTCCGTCAGCATACGCGCCTTGCTCTTACCGAACGACATGGCACCTTTGCCACCACCGCCCTGCATCTGGCGCATAAAGAAGATCCAGACACCGATAAGAAGCAGCATCGGGAACCAGGAAATGAAGATAGAAGCCAACAGGCTTGGTTCTTCCGGCGGCTCGCCTACCACTTTGACGTTTTTGGTCAGAAGGTTATCAAGCAGCTTAGGATCGTTCACCGGGATGTAAGTCGTGTAACGGTTACTATCTTTCTTGGTAACGTTGATCTCACGTCCGTTGATACGCGCTTCGCGAACCTGGTCCTGATTGACCTCTTGCAGGAAGGTAGAATAATCCACCTTGCGGCCATTCGACTCGCTGGGCCCAAAGCTCTGGAAAACTGACATCAGCACAACGGCAATGACCAGCCAGAGTATTAGGTTTTTCGCCATGTCACTCAAGGGATTAACCTCATATTACAACTGTGTTAAAAACAGCGTCAGGATACTCTATATCCAGTTTCATTCAAACTTTCGCCTGAAATCTACCGGTTATCATTTTCGCCCGGTCGCTACAATATACACTTCACGGGAACGGGCCCGGGAAGAGTCCGGCTTACGAACTTTGACCTTCGCAAACAGGGAGCGAATTTCCTTAAGATACTCCTCGAAACCTTCGCCCTGAAACACCTTCACAACAAAACTACCACCAGGCGCTAGTACATCACGACACATTTCTAACGCTAGTTCCACCAGATACATGGCGCGGGGGATATCCACCGCCGGTGTTCCACACATATTTGGTGCCATATCCGACATGACAACCTGGACCTTACTGTCACCTACACGATCAAGTAATGCTTTAAGCACTAATTCATCACGAAAGTCGCCCTGAAGGAAGTCGACACCGACGATGGGATCCATTGGTAAAAGATCGCATGCGATGATTCGGCCCGTTCCGCCGATCTGCGTAACCGCATACTGAGACCATCCGCCAGGTGCCGCACCGAGGTCGACCACCGTCATTCCCGGTTTAAAAAGTTTGTCACTTTGCTGTATTTCATCAAGTTTAAACCAGGCGCGGGAACGTAACCCCTTTTTCTGCGCCTGTTGAACATATTTATCGCTAAAGTGTTCCTGAAGCCAGCGGCTGGAGCTGGCAGAACGCTTTTTACCTGTCATTTAACATTTCCGTCCTGGTTCATCGTTACTTGCCTGTGACGTAAATTTCTACGCAGCTATTTGGCGATATTAGGGAGATGGCGGTAGAATGAACCGTTTTCAATCCCAACGTAAGCAAAAATATACGATGAATCTGAGTACTAAACAAAAACAGCACCTTAAAGGTCTGGCACATCCGCTCAAGCCTGTAGTGATGCTTGGCAACAATGGTTTGACCGAAGGGGTGCTTGCCGAGATTGAACAAGCGCTGGAACACCACGAGCTGATCAAGGTGAAAATCGCCTCTGAAGACAGAGACACTAAAAACCTGATCGTGGAAGCCATCGTGCGCGAAACCGGCGCCTGTAATGTACAGGTCATCGGTAAAACGCTGGTGCTCTATCGCCCATCTAAAGAGCGCAAAATCTCGCTGCCACGTTAAGGATATCCTGAATCAAACACATTTTCTGTGTGAAACGAGGGATTTCTTTCAGCAGGCGAGCAAAATGCCATGCTCCTTGAGTTGATAAAAGGCCGCTATGCGGCCTTTTTCTTTTCTTTACAATGTATCAACATCTTAGAAGAGAAGCGAATTACAGGTATTCAACCTTAATAATTTCGTATTCCACTTCGCCACCCGGGGTGCGGATAATCACAACATCATCCTGCTCTTTGCCAATCAGGCCGCGAGCAATCGGGGAGTTCACCGAAATCAGGTTCTGTTTGAAGTCCGCTTCATCATCACCCACGATGCGATAGGTTTGCTCTTCGTCGTTGTCCAGATTCAGGACGGTGACGGTAGAGCCGAAGATCACGCGACCGTTGTTTGGCATTTTAGTGATATCGATAACCTGCGCGTTGGACAGTTTCGCTTCGATATCTTTGATACGCCCCTCGCAGAAACCCTGCTGCTCACGCGCCGCGTGGTATTCAGCATTCTCTTTCAGGTCGCCATGCTCACGCGCATCCGCGATAGCGGCGATGATTTCAGGGCGACGTACGGATTTCAGAAAATCCAGCTCTTCGCGCAGTTTTTCGGCACCACGTAAGGTCATCGGAATAGCTTGCATTTGTTATACCTCTTAAACATTCCTGTTGGGAGCAGTGTTCCCTGCTCCAGCCCACCTGAACAGGCCAGAAGCAAAAAGAAAACCGACCCGGGAGCAACGCCCCAGGTCAGCAGCAATTTTTCAATTTGATACGCATTTTACCGCGAAGTTCACTATGGGTCATCGTTTACTTTACAGTGCCATGCACCGTAGTATGACGGTTTGTTTTCGGGTTGTTAGCGCGAGATTATGCGATTTTCCAGTTTTATCATCGGATTGACTACCAGTATAACGTTCACCGTTCAGGCCGCGAATGTTGATGAGTACATTAATCAACTGCCCACCGGCGCGAACCTTGCCCTGATGGTGCAGAAGGTTGGCGCGCAGGCTCCCGAGATTGACTATCACAGTCAACAGATGGCGCTGCCTGCCAGTACCCAGAAGGTGATCACTGCCCTCGCCGCCCTGCTCCAGCTCGGGCCTGACTTCCGTTTTACTACCACCCTTGAAACCAGAGGTAACGTTGAGGGTGGCGAACTGAAAGGCGATCTTATCGCCCGTTTTGGTGGCGATCCCACCTTTAAGCGCCAGGATGTCCGCAACATGGTGGCGGTACTGAAAAAATCCGGCGTAACAAAAATTGATGGCAACGTGCTGATCGACACCTCCATTTTCGCCAGCCACGATAAAGCGCCTGGCTGGCCATGGAACGACATGACGCAGTGCTTTAGCGCCCCGCCAGCCGCCGCCATCGTTGACCGTAACTGCTTCTCCGTATCGCTTTACAGCGCGCCAAAACCCAATGACTTAGCGTTTATCCGCGTGGCGTCTTACTACCCGGTCACGATGTTCAGCCAGGTGCGGACGCTGGCGAAAGGCTCCCCGGAGGCACAGTATTGTGAGCTCGACGTGGTACCGGGCGATCTCAATCGCTATACGCTCACCGGCTGCCTGACCCAGCGGGCCGATCCCCTCCCGCTGGCCTTTGCCATTCAGGATGGCGCAGGCTATGCCGGTGCCATTTTTAAAGATGAACTGAAGCAGGCGGGCATAACCTACACCGGAACGCTGCTGCGCCAGACGCAGGTGAATGAACCAGGCACGGTGATTGCCAGTAAACAGTCCGCGCCACTGCATGATTTGCTTAAGATTATGCTGAAAAAGTCGGATAACATGATTGCCGACACGGTGTTCCGTATGATCGGGCACGCGCGCTTTGGTGTGCCAGGAACCTGGCGGGCCGGTTCTGATGCCGTACGTCAGATCCTGCGCCAGCAGGCGGGTATCGATCTGGGCAATACGATCGCTGTCGACGGTTCTGGTTTATCGCGCCATAACCTGATCTCACCGGCCACCATGATGCAGGTGTTGCAGTACATCGCTCAGCATGACGCTGAGCTAAACTTTATTACAATGCTGCCGCTCGCCGGACACGATGGGTCACTTCAGTACCGTGCGGGCCTTCACGCTGCAGGCGTGGATGGCAAAGTGTCAGCCAAAACGGGTTCCCTGCAAGGCGTTTACAACCTTGCCGGTTTTATCACGACAGCCAGCGGGCAACGCATGGCCTTTGTGCAGTATCTTTCCGGCTATGCCGTCGAACCGGCTGACCAGCGCAATCGTCGTATTCCACTGGTGCGTTTCGAAAGCAGGCTCTATAAGGACATCTACCAGAATAACTAGCGATGAAACTACTGATAGTTGAAGACGATCTGTTATTACAGGAAGGGTTAGCGCTGGCGCTGGGGAATGAGGGCTACGCCCTGGATTGTGCCGCCACGGCGGCTGAAGCAGATGCCTTGATCCAGAGCGGAGAATACAGCCTTGTGATCCTGGATTTGGGACTGCCGGATAAAGACGGCGCGACGCTGCTCTGCCAGTGGCGTCGTCGCGGAGTGGAGAATCCCGTATTGATTCTCACCGCCCGCGATGCCATTGAAGACAGAATTAACGGGCTGGATTCTGGCGCTGACGATTATCTGGTAAAACCCTTCGCCCTTGCCGAGCTACAGGCTCGCGTACGGGCGTTGATCCGCCGCTATCAGGGCCACAGCGACAACCTGCTGACGGACGGGGATATCACCCTCAATCTGCAAACTCAGCAGGTGCTGCGCCAGTCTCAGCCTGTGGAAGTGACCCCAAAAGAGTTCGCTCTGCTGACGCGTCTGATCATGCGCAGCGGGCAGACCGTGCACCGTGAAACGCTGCAACAGGACATCTACTCCTGGCAGGACGATCCAGGATCAAACACGCTTGAAGTTCACATTCATAATCTGCGCCGCAAGCTCGGTAAAGATCGCATCAAAACCGTACGCGGCGTGGGTTACCGTCTGGAGAGCCAGAAATGAACAGTATGCGCCGGCGATTAATGGTGTTGCTGGCGGTTATACTGCTATTTTTTCAACTCATTAGCGTAGTCTGGCTGTGGCATGAGAGCCGCGAGCAAATCGGTTTTCTGGTGAACGAAACGTTGTCTGCGAAAGCGCGCAACAACCATGTCGAAAAAGAGATCCGCGAAGCCATTGCCTCCCTGCTGGTCCCTTCTCTGGTGATGGTCGGTTTTACCCTGCTCTTCTCATTCTGGGCAGTCACCTGGATCACCCGACCACTCAACAAACTTCGCTCCAGCCTTGCGAACCGTTCGGCGGATAATCTGACTCCCCTGCCGATGTATTCTGATATGGAAGAGATAGGCGCTGTGACCACATCGCTCAATCAACTCCTCGCCCGGCTGGACCACACTATTCAACAGGAACGCCTGTTTACCGCCGATGCGGCACACGAGTTACGTACGCCGCTTGCGGGGATCAGGCTCCATCTGGAACTGATGGCTCAGTCCGGTTCCCCGCAGGCCACACCACTGATAAACCGGATCGATCAGTTGATGCACACGGTGGAACAGCTGCTGATGCTGGCGCGTGCCGGACAGGCGATGGCCAGCGGCCATTACGATACCGTGAACTGGACTGAGACGATCATTGCTCCGCTTAGCCTGGAGCATGAAGCCAAAGAGCATACGGTGATATGGCCGGCCCACAGCGCGCTGACGGTTCAGGGGGACGCCGTCCTGTTACGTCTGATGCTAAGGAACCTTCTGGAGAATGCCGCCCGCTACAGCCCGGCAGGCACAACCATTGAAGTGGCATTAACAGCGATGGAAAGCGGTACCCAGGTGAGCGTTACCGATCAGGGGCCGGGTATTGATGAGGCACACCGCCAGTCGATCACCGAACCTTTCCGACGTCTCGACCAGCGCTACGGCGGCAGCGGCCTTGGGCTGAGCATCGTACAGCGTATCGTACAGCTCCATCATGGCCATTTAACGCTGGAGAACGGCGCTGCGGGCGGCCTCATCGCCAGCTGTTGGTTACCGGCGAAAATAGGATAAAAAAAAGCCCCGTTAAGGGGCTTTATACTGAGGTTAGTGCTTGTAGATGAACTCGACGCCTTCTTCGTCGTCTTCATCCCAGTCATCGTCCCAGTCTTCATCATCTTCTTCCGCTTCCAGCTCTTCGAGCTGCTGGCGGTGGTAGTCATCCCACATGAATTCGACTTTTTCAGGCTGTTTCGCCTCTTCTGCCTGAACAACCGGATTCTCGATGATAAAGGTCATCACATCCCAGCAGAGATCTTTCACGCCAACCTGGCTGGCGGCAGAGATCAGGTAGTACTTATCTTCCCAACCCATCGCTTCGGCAATCGCTTTCGCTTTCGCTTCAGCTTCCGCTTTATCCATCAGGTCGATCTTGTTAAATACCAGCCAGCGCGGTTTTTGCGCCAGTTTTTCACTGTATTTCTCCAGCTCACCGATAATGATACGGGCGTTTTCAACCGGATCGGAACCGTCGATTGGATCGATGTCGATGAGGTGCAACAGTACGCGACAACGCTCAAGGTGCTTCAGGAAGCGAATCCCCAGACCGGCGCCTTCTGCTGCCCCTTCAATCAGACCCGGGATGTCAGCGACCACGAAGCTCTTCTCGTTATCCATACGGACAACGCCCAGGCTCGGTACCAGTGTCGTAAACGGATAATCCGCCACTTTTGGTTTCGCCGCAGAGACCGCACGGATAAACGTCGATTTACCGGCGTTTGGCATACCCAGCATCCCCACATCCGCCAGCAGCATCAGTTCCAGTTGCAGGTCGCGCTTATCACCCGGGGTACCCATGGTTTTCTGACGCGGGGTACGGTTAACGGAAGATTTGAAACGGCTGTTACCCAGACCGTGCCAGCCGCCTTTCGCCACCATCAGGCGCTGACCGTGTTTGGTCATATCACCCATGGTTTCGCCCGTGCCCTGATCGATGACACGCGTACCTACCGGCACTTTGATCGTCACGTCTTTACCGCGTTTACCGGTACAGTCGCGGCTCTGGCCATTCTGCCCACGTTCGGCGCGGAAAGATTTTTCGAAACGGTAGTCGATCAGCGTGTTGAGGTTTTCATCCGCCTCCAGCCACACGTCGCCACCGTCCCCACCGTCACCGCCGTCAGGACCGCCACGAGGAATATATTTTTCACGGCGGAAGCTTACACAACCGTTACCGCCATCACCTGCCACGACCAGAATCGTCGCTTCATCAACAAACTTCATTTTACTCTCCGTAACTCATTCGCCTGAGCGGGGGACTATTACAACCGCTTCATTTTTGCGCCAACGCCCCCAGAGACGATGACCAATGGCGGAATACATCGCGCCCGCAACCACGACAAACGCACCGAGATAACCCAACAGGTTGAGCATCGGCTTGACGAAGACATCGGGCCAGGCCATTGATAACAAATCTGAAAATAACAGCGTAAACAGCGGGGTAAGCGTGATTAAGGCGCTCACCTGTGCTGCCTGCCAGCGCGCCATGGCTTCAGCCAGCGCGCCATAACCGACCAGCGTGTTCAGCCCACAAAAAATGAGGCACGCCAGTTGCCAGTCGCTGAGCTGGGTAATCACCCCCGGCTTAGCTAACGGCAATAATGCCAGTGTACACAAAGTGTACAGTAAAAAGAGGATCTGCTGTGAGGCAAGTCGACGCAATAACACCTTTTGCGCGACGCCATAACTCACCCAGACCGTTGCTGCACCCACCCCAAAAATGACACCCCAGGTGTAATCCGTCAGGCGGGTAAAAATCTCGATCAGACTGGTGTTAAAGAACATCACCAGACCGCAAAGCAACATGCTTGCCCCGATGATCTGCGTACCGCGCATCTTCTCCTTGAGGATGAATACGCTGGCGACCATCATGCCGACCGGTGATAGCTGACCAATCACCTGCGACGCTGTAGGGCTAAGATATTGCAGGGAAGAGCTGAACAGAATGAAGTTACCGAACAGACCGCCCGTCGCGATAGCCAGTAACACCAGCCAGCGCGGTTTTCGGAAGATGCGCAGCGGTGGCAGCTTACCTTTGACGGCCAGAATGGCGCCCAGGCCTATACTTGCCATCAGGAAGCGATAAAACACCACCGTGGGCGGTTCCATCACTTCCAGTACCTGCTTCATTGCAATTGGCAGCGCACCCCAGCACATCGCGGTAGTGAGCGCCAAAAGAATACCAATGCCGGCCTGCTGCTTCATGCCCGTTTTCCCTACAGAAAATTTTCCGGGTTTCCAATGTAAAAAGCCCCGCAACACGTTGCGGGGCTTTAATCCGTTACCGGACCGAGAAAACCTTACTCAGCAACGATGCTGATGTATTTACGGTTGTTCGGGCCTTTAACTTCAAATTTCACTTTACCGTCTGCTTTAGCAAACAGAGTGTGGTCACGACCGCAACCTACGTTGGTACCCGCGTGGAACTTGGTGCCACGCTGACGAACGATGATGCTACCCGCCAGAACGGATTCGCCACCGAAACGCTTAACGCCCAGGCGTTTAGCTTCTGAATCGCGACCGTTACGTGTGGAGCCGCCAGCCTTTTTATGTGCCATTTAAATCTCTCCTCAGGTCTTAGGCGCTGATGCCAGTAATTTTCACATCAGTGAACCACTGACGGTGGCCCTGCTGCTTACGATAGTGTTTACGACGACGAAACTTAACGATTTTAACTTTCTCGCCACGACCGTGAGCAACAACTTCAGCTTTGATAACGCCGCCATCAACGAAAGGAACGCCGATTTTGACTTCTTCACCGTTTGCGATCATCAGAACTTCAGCGAACTCAACAGATTCGCCAGTTGCGATGTCCAGCTTTTCCAGGCGAACGGTCTGACCTTCGCTTACTCGGTGTTGTTTACCACCACTTTGGAAAACCGCGTACATATAAACTCCGCTTCCGCGCACATCCTCGTATGATTCAGAGTGCGCTATAAATATTCACAATAGGGCGCGAATATTACGCAAAACGCGAGCCTTTGACAAGTGCTACCATCAATACATGAAGAAAAAAAACACAACACGTACGGTAACGTTTATCTGAGCCATTTTTTCAGTACAATCAGCAATACTATTTATAAACCGAAACCCTTTGTGTACCCATCTCGTGTGGGATAAACAGGATAAAAAGCCCGGCTTTTGCGATGAATTTAGAAAAAATCAATGAGTTAACCGCGCAAGATATGGCGGGTGTGAATGCAGCAATCCTGGAGCAACTCAACTCTGACGTTCAGCTGATCAATCAGTTGGGCTATTACATCGTCAGCGGCGGCGGTAAACGTATTCGTCCGATGATTGCCATTCTGGCCGCACGCGCGGTTGGCTATCAGGGAAATGCCCACGTCACGATCGCGGCGCTGATCGAATTTATCCACACCGCCACCCTGCTTCATGACGATGTTGTGGATGAATCAGACATGCGTCGTGGCAAAGCCACCGCCAATGCCGCGTTTGGTAATGCGGCAAGCGTTCTGGTAGGGGATTTTATCTATACCCGAGCCTTCCAGATGATGACCAGCCTTGGCTCGCTGAAGGTGCTGGAAGTGATGTCAGAAGCCGTAAACGTTATCGCTGAAGGCGAAGTCCTACAGTTGATGAACGTCAACGACCCGGACATCACCGAAGAAAACTATATGCGGGTGATTTACAGCAAGACCGCACGTCTGTTTGAAGCCGCCGCGCAGTGCTCCGGCATTCTGGCAGGCTGTAGCGAAGCTCAGGAAAAAGGGCTTCAGGACTACGGCCGTTACCTCGGCACCGCGTTCCAGCTGATTGATGATTTGCTGGACTACAGCGCGGATGGCGAAACGCTCGGTAAAAACGTTGGCGATGACCTGAACGAAGGCAAGCCAACGCTGCCGCTGCTCCACGCGATGCGCAATGGCACACCAGAGCAGGCGAAAATGATCCGGGAGGCTATCGAGCAGGGAAATGGTCGCCATCTTCTGGAACCGGTACTGGAAACAATGGCCATCTGTGGTTCCCTTGAATGGACGCGTCAGCGTGCTGAAGAAGAAGCAGACAAAGCCATCGCCGCAATTCAGGTCATTCCCGACAGCCCATGGCGTGATGCGCTAATCGGCCTCGCGCACATCGCCGTCCAGCGCGACCGTTAATCCCCTCCTCATCTCCCTGCGATCTCGTAGGGAGGTTCCAGTACGCACCAATAAATTACATTTACGCGTAAGCTCATCAGGTTACAGGCCGTATGTATAAAGCCGTGCCTTATTCTGAATATTGCTTCTCGTAACATGAACTTTTTAGAACAGATGTTCGAAGTGAGTATAGTAATGCTGTCTTTTCACACGAAACGACGTGGACGATAACGAACACAAGGACAGCATTATGGATACAAAATTCATCGACTGGCATTCTGCTGACATTATTGCGGCACTGCGTAAAAAAGGGACATCGCTGGCTGCCGAATCACGTCGTCATGGGCTGAGCTCGTCGACGCTGGCAAACGCCCTGACCCGCCCATGGCCGAAGGGGGAACTGATTATTGCGACGGCGCTGGATACGCATCCGTGGGTGATATGGCCGTCACGCTATCACGATCCCATTACTCATGAATTTATCGACAGAACGCGCATGATGCGCCAGAGCAAAGCGAAGAAAGCACATCAGGACTGATGCACCCGGATTTACAGGAACAGCAATCCCCCGGCCTGTTCTGGCAGGGGGGTGCCGGAACGATTACTCGCCCTTCACACGCTCGATATTCGCACCCAGCGCGCGCAGTTTGTCTTCAATACGCTCGTAACCACGATCGATGTGGTAGATACGATCGACAACGGTAGTCCCTTCCGCAATACAACCTGCCAGTACGAGGCTCGCAGACGCGCGCAGATCGGTCGCCATCACCTGCGCACCGGACAGTTTTTCAACGCCGTGGCAAATGACCGTGTTGCTTTCAATCTCAGCATGCGCACCCATACGGATCAGTTCCGGTACGTGCATGAAACGGTTTTCGAAGATAGTTTCCGTGATGAAGCCTGTGCCTTCGGCCACCAGGTTCAACAGGGTGAACTGTGCCTGCATATCCGTCGGGAATGCCGGATGTGGCGCAGTGCGCACGTTAACGGCTTTAGGACGCTGCCCGTGCATATCGAGGCTGATCCAGTCTTCACCAATTTCAATGTCCGCACCCGCATCGCGCAGTTTCGCCAGCACCGCATCCAGGGTATCCGGTTGTGCGTTACGACAAACAATCTTACCGCCAGAAATGGCAGCCGCTACCAGGAAAGTACCGGTTTCGATACGGTCTGGCAGTACGCGGTACACACCACCACCCAGACGTTCAACGCCTTCGATGGTGATACGGTCTGTGCCCTGCCCGCTGATCTTCGCCCCCAGCGCGACCAGGAAGTTCGCGGTATCCACGATTTCCGGCTCTCGGGCGGCGTTTTCGATGATGGTAGTGCCTTCTGCCAGCGTAGCAGCCGACATGATGGTTACCGTTGCGCCCACGCTCACTTTGTCCATGACAATGTGCGCGCCTTTCAGGCGACCATTGACGGACGCTTTAACGTACCCCTCTTCCAGCTTGATCTCCGCGCCCAGCTTTTCCAGACCGAAGATATGCAGGTCGACTGGACGGGCGCCGATAGCGCATCCGCCCGGCAGTGAAACCTGTCCCTGACCGAAACGCGCAACCAGCGGGCCAAGCGCCCAGATGGAAGCACGCATGGTTTTCACCAGCTCATACGGCGCTGAGAAGTTGTTCACGTTGCTGGCATCGATCCAGACGGAACCGTTACGCTCCACTTTGGTGCCCAACTGGCCGAGCAACTTCATGGTCGTGTCGATATCTTTCAGCTTCGGTACGTTCTGGATCTCTACCGGCTCTTCTGCGAGCAGCGCAGCGAAAAGAATGGGCAGCGCGGCGTTTTTAGCGCCAGAAATTGTGACTTCGCCCTGGAGACGCGTGGGTCCCTGTACACGAAATTTATCCATCGTTTGCTCTCTTATAAATTCAACCGTGCTGCGGGCGCTTCGCCCTCAGCTCAAAAACCGTTTAGTTTGCGATCGCGTGCCCACTCCTGTGGGGTGAACGCTTTAATCGACAGGGCGTGGATGCGGTTATCCGCAATGTATTCCATCAGCGGCGCGTACACAGCCTGCTGTTTCTTCACGCGACTCATTCCGTCGAACATCTCACCCACAGCAATAACCTGGAAGTGACTGCCATCGCCAGAGACGTGGGCTTCCTGAAGGGAGAGTGCATTCATCAGCACTGTCTGGATTTCATTATTTTCCATGGGGTCTACATCATCTGATAGTGAAAACAAGCTCAACATCTTAGAGCAAAGTGGCGCGGTCTTAAACAAGCAAAAAGCCCCGACGCGTAAACTGTCGGGGCTTTCGGAAGTAACGTACTGAAAAAGTTAGCGAGGTAATACGTCTTCAGGCAAATTGTAAAGCTGTGCAAGGGTTACGACATTATCGCTTACCCCCGTCAGGGTGACGCTACTCCCCTGCTTTTTGCCCGTGGCCACCAGGTGCGCCAGCAGGGCGATACCGGCGGTATCTACCCGCGTGACGCCATGGAGATCAATCAACGTCACGCCCTGCATCGCGTTATGGCGAGCGTCCCACAGCGGGTTAAGCAGATCCTGATCCAGCTCTCCCGTCAGCGTCAACGTCTCGCCGTCACGCGCCCAGCTAAGCTGCTGTGACATTACTTCTTCTCGTCCAGGGTAATTTTCTGACGAGAGATGGACTGAAGCTGAGCCGTCAGGCCATCGATGCCTTTGGTGCGCAGCAGATCGCTCCACTCGTTCTGTTTAGTGGTGATCATGCTGACGCCTTCAGCGATCATGTCGTACGCCTGCCAGTTTCCGGTCTGGCTGTTTTTACGCCACTGGAAGTCCAGGCGTACCGGTGGACGACCGTTTGGATCGATAATCGTCACGCGGATAGGAATGATGGTGGCATCGCCCAGCGGCTGTTCAGGAGCAATCTGATAGGTCTGCCCGTGGTACATCGCCAGCGCTTGGCCGTAAGCCTGTTTCAGGTATTCACGGAACGCCGCAAAGTAAGCCTCGCGCTGCGCCGGGGTCGCGTCTTTGTAGTAACGGCCCAGCACCAGTGCGCCCGCGTACTTGATCTGCACATACGGCAGCAGCTCCTGATCCACCACATCACGCAGATAATCAGGGTTAGCGCGGATTTTGGGCTGTTCGTTTTTAAGACGGTCGAAGGTTTTCTTCGCGGCCTCATCCATCAGTTTGTACGGGTTACTCTGATCCGCAGCGTGCGCCGCGGTTAGAGGGGCAATGACCAGCATGGCAACCATTAACAGTCGTTTAAACATGAATGACTTCTCCTGAAATTAATTCGTCGCGCCTGGCGTCGGTTCGACGTTGGTGTGGTCTTTACTCTGCGCAGGGGCATCGTCAGACTTTTTATCATCCCCTTTACTGTTGTAAAGGAACTGACCAATCATATCTTCCAGCACCATCGCTGACTTGGTATCCTGGATTACGCTACCGTCTTTAAGGATAGACGTTCCCAGCTCAGGATCTTCAAAACCAACGTTAAGGGCCAGATATTGCTCCCCCAGCAGGCCAGAGGTGCGGATAGAGAGCGAGCTGGTGTCAGGAATGTGGTTATAGCGTTCTTCGATATCCATTGCGACGCGCGGCAGATAGGTTTTCTCATCAAGCGTAATGTCAGCGACACGTCCAATAACGACGCCACCAATACGGACCGGTGAGCGCGCCTTCAGGCCGCCGATATTATCGAAAGTCGCGTAGACGCGATACGTCGGCTCGGTGCGAACAGAGGTGATGTCCGCCGCTCGCAGGCAGATAAACAGTGCGGCCAGCAGCGCCAGAAGCAAAAACACGCCAACCCAAATTTCATTTTTTCTCGTTTGCATGAACTCAATTCCCAAACATCAGTGCGGTGAGCACAAAATCCAGACCTAAAACGGCCAGCGACGAATGTACGACAGTACGCGTCGTTGCACGGCTAATGCCCGCCGACGTCGGAATGGCATCGTAACCATTAAACAACGCAATCCAGGTAACCGTCACAGCGAAAACCACGCTCTTGATCAGACAGTTCACCAGATCCATCCGCAGATCGATGGCGTCCTGCATGGCAGACCAGAAGAACCCGGCATCAATGCCTTTCCAGTTGACGCCAACCAGCGCGCCTCCCCAGATACCTACCGCCACAAAGAGGATAGTCAGTAACGGCAAGGAGATAACCCCGGCCCAGAAGCGCGGCGAGATCACCCGGCGCAGCGGATCGACCGCCATCATCTCCATACTGGAGAGCTGCTCTGTGGCGCGCATCAGGCCAATTTCAGCCGTCAGCGCTGATCCGGCACGCCCGGCGAACAGCAGCGCTGCTACAACCGGCCCGAGTTCACGCAGCAGCGAGAGCGCCACCAGCATGCCAAGGCTGGTTTCCGCGCTGTAGGTTGTCAGCACCAGATACCCCTGCAACCCCAGCACCATGCCAATAAACAGACCCGACACGATGATGATAAGCATCGACAGCACGCCGACGTTATAAAGCTGCCGCACCAGTAACGGCGCATGCTTGCGGAACTCCGGTTTGCCAACCAGCGCGTTGAACAACATTAATCCGGCACGCCCGAACGTACTGATGGTTTTTAGGCCACGGTGTCCAAGACCCGCCAACGCATTTAACAGCATGAGTGGATTAACTCCCTATTCCCAGTAAATCGTCATGATAGTCGCCCGCCGGATAGCGGAAAGGCACCGGCCCATCTGCGATACCGTCCAGGAACTGCCGCACGCGCGGATCGCCATTCTCCTGCAACGCCTGAGCGCTGCCGTGGGCGACGATCTTTTTGTCAGCCACAATATAGGCGTAATCAGCAATGCTCAGCACTTCCGGCACGTCGTGGGAAACCACCACGCAGGTGACGCCAAGGGCGCTGTTCAGCTCCGAGATTAACTTCACCAGCACGCCCATGGTGATAGGGTCCTGCCCAACGAACGGTTCATCGAACATGATTAAATCGGGTTCCAGGGCAATAGCACGCGCCAGCGCGGCGCGGCGCGCCATCCCACCCGAGAGTTCGGACGGCATAAGTTTCGCAGCCCCCCGCAACCCCACGGCTTCGAGCTTCATCATCACCGTGCTGTGCAACAGCGCAGGAGGAAGATGGGTATGCTCACGCAGCGGATAGGCCACGTTGTCAAATACGTTCATATCGGTGAATAGCGCACCCGACTGAAAGAGCATGCTCATCCGTTTGCGAACCGTGTAGAGGCGCGAGCGAGACATCTCCGGGACGTTTTCACCGTCGAAGAGAATTTCGCCGCTATCAGGGGGGATTTGCCCGCCGATAAGACGCAGCAACGTCGTTTTACCGATCCCTGACGGCCCCATGATGGCGGTGATTTTACCGCGCGGCACGGTCAGCGAAATATCATCAAATATCACCCGGTTGCCGCGAGAAAAACTGACGCCCCGGACATCGACTATATTCGCCATCGTTTGGCTCATTTATGGTTCCTTACTTACCTTGCTTCACTGCTGGCATGAAGCGTAAATCAGCCCTAAACCCCGCATTTTTACAGAATATTCACTATTGGGGTTAGCGAAAGCTGGCATTTGTTTTACTTTTCCGGCGCATAAAGTCAAAATTAGGAATTCGTCACGTCTCAGACTTCATCTGGCGCTAAAATTCGTGCGCAGTGGACCAGCGAGTATACCTGAAGAAAGGACTTTTGATGCTTTTAGCAACAGCACTGTTAATAATTGGTTTACTGTTGGTGGTCTACAGTGCTGACCGTTTGGTCTTTGCCGCATCCATTCTCTGTCGACTCATTGGCATGCCGCCCATCATTATTGGGATGACGGTGGTCAGTGTAGGCACATCGCTTCCTGAAATCATCGTTTCTGTTTCAGCCTCGTTGCATGGCCAGGTCGACCTCGCTATTGGCACTGCGATTGGCTCTAACATCGTCAATATCTTGCTGATTTTAGGCTTAGCCGCATTACTGCATCCATTTCGCGTACATTCCGATGTTTTGCGTCGTGAATTGCCGCTAATGTTAGTCGTCAGTCTGCTGGCAGGCTATGTGCTTTATGACGGGGTGCTGAGCGTCGGTGACGGTATATTCCTGCTCGCCCTGGCCGTGATCTGGTTGCTTTACAGCGTGAAGATCGCACGTCTGGCGGAAAAACAGGGTAATGATAGCCTCACGCGTGAGCATCTCGCCGAGCTGCCACGGGAAGGGACCTTACCCGTCGCCCTGCTGTGGCTGGGCGTCGCGCTGATTATAATGCCAATGGCCACGCGGATGGTGGTCGATAACGCGACGGTGCTGGCGAACGCGTTTGCGATGAGCGAACTGACAATCGGTCTGACGGTCATCGCCATCGGCACCAGCCTGCCAGAGATGGCTACCGCCATCGCCGGGGCGCGTAAAGGGGAAGATGATATCGCCATCGGCAATATCATTGGCTCGAATATTTTCAATATCGCGATCGTGACGGGGCTGCCGGCATTAGTCTCACCGGGGCCGTTTAACCCTATGGTCTTCACGCGCGATTACGGTGTGATGCTACTGGTCAGCGTAATTTTCGCCCTGCTCTGCTGGCGGCGAAAAGAGCAGATCGGCAAAGGCGCGGGCGCGCTGCTGACGGGTGGATTTATCGTATGGCTGGCGATGCTGTACTGGCTCTCGCCACTTCTCTCTGGGTAAACGGAAACGCATTATGTCGCAAATAGAATTGCAGCCGGGTTTTGACTTTCAGAAAGCAGGCAAAGACGTTCTGGAGATTGAACGTGAAGGTCTGGCGCAGTTAGATCAGTACATTAATCAGGATTTTAGTCTGGCCTGTGAGAAGATGTTCTACTGCGCCGGTAAAGTCGTGGTGATGGGGATGGGCAAATCCGGCCATATCGGGCGCAAAATGGCGGCGACCTTTGCCAGTACCGGCACGTCGTCATTCTTCGTTCATCCCGGTGAAGCCGCGCACGGTGACCTCGGCATGGTTACGCCGCAGGACGTGGTTATTGCGCTGTCCAACTCCGGGGAATCGAATGAAATCCTGGCGTTGATCCCGGTGCTGAAGCGTCTGCACGTACCGCTGATTTGCATGACCAGCCGCCCGGAAAGCAGCATGGCGCGTGCGGCAGATATTCACCTGTGCGTGAAGGTGCCTAAAGAAGCCTGCCCGCTGGGGCTGGCGCCGACCTCCAGCACAACCGCCGCGCTGGTGATGGGCGATGCCCTTGCCGTTGCGCTGCTGGAAGCCCGCGGTTTTACGCCTGAAGATTTCGCTCTGTCTCACCCCGGCGGCGCGCTCGGGCGCAAACTGCTGCTGCGGGTCAACGATATTATGCACACCGGGGATGAGATCCCGCACGTCAGCAAAGAGGCCTCTTTGCGCGACGCGTTACTGGAGATCACCCGTAAAAACCTGGGCATGACGGTTATCTGCGACGATCTGATGAAGATTCAGGGCATTTTCACCGACGGCGACCTGCGCCGGGTATTCGATATGGGTGTGGATGTCCGAACGCTGGGCATCGCTGATGTAATGACACCAGGCGGGATCCGCGTCCGTCCGGGCACGCTGGCGGTAGATGTACTGAACCTGATGCAGTCCCGTCATATTACCTCAGTGATGGTTGCCGATGGCGACCAACTGCTGGGTGTGGTACATATGCATGATCTGCTGCGCGCTGGCGTAGTGTAATGAAGGATAAGACAATGAGTAATGCGGGTGCATCCCTTGCAACCTGTTATGGCCCGGTGAGCGCCCACATGATGGCAAAGGCGGAAAATATCCGCCTGCTGATCCTCGATGTGGATGGTGTGCTCTCCGACGGTCTGATTTATATGGGCAATAACGGCGAAGAGCTGAAAGCCTTTAACGTTCGCGACGGTTACGGTATCCGCTGTGCGCTCACGTCCGGTATTGAAGTTGCAATCATCACCGGGCGGAAAGCTAAACTGGTAGAAGATCGGTGTGAAACGCTGGGCATTACACATCTCTATCAGGGGCAGTCTGATAAGATGGTAGCCTTCCGGGATCTGTTGGGAAAACTGGCCATTGCACCAGAGAATGTGGCATACGTCGGGGATGATTTGATCGACTGGCCAGTCATGGCGGAGGTGGGTCTGAGCATCGCCGTGGCTGACGCGCACCCGCTGCTGCTCCCGCGTGCTGATTATGTTACCCATATTCACGGTGGCCGGGGCGCCGTCCGTGAAGTCTGCGATCTGCTTCTGCTGGCGCAGGGCAAGCTTGATGAGGCGAAAGGGCAATCGATATGAGTAAAACCAGACGTTGGGTTATCATTCTGCTTGCGCTTGTCGCCCTGGTACTGATTGGCGTAAACCTCGCCGACCGCGAAGATACGCAAGCGGAAGTGGTTAACACGAGCGACCCGACCTATAAAAGCGATCACAGCGACACCGTGGTCTATAGCCCGGAAGGCGCGCTGAACTATCGCCTCGTTGCTCAGCATGTAGAATATTTTTCAGATGACGGTACTTCGTGGTTTACCCAACCGGTCATGACCACCTTTGATACGGACAAAGTGCCGACGTGGTCTATCAAGTCTGACCGGGCAAAACTGACAAATGACCGTATGCTTTACCTGTATGGTCACGTTGAAGTCAACGCCCTGACCGCTGACGCGCAACTGCGAAAAATTACGACGGATAACGCCCAGATCAACCTGGTCACCCAGGATGTCACGTCGCAGGATTTAGTCACCCTGTATGGCACAACATTTAATTCCAGCGGTTTAAGAATGCGCGGGAACTTACGCAGCAAAAACGCCGAGCTGATTGAAAAGGTTAGAACCTCCTATGAAATTCAAAACAAACAAACTCAGCCTTAAAGTTGTTATCGCCAGCGCGCTGCTGGCGGCCAGTCTTCCCGCGCTTGCTGTGACTGGCGACACCGAACAGCCGATTCATATTGAATCCGATACCCAGTCTCTGGATATGCAGGGTAACGTCGTCACCTTTACCGGCAACGTGGTCATGACCCAGGGCACCATCAAAATCAACGCCGACAAAGTGGTCGTTACCCGACCGGGCGGCGAGCAGGGCAAAGAGATTATCGATGGTTATGGCAACCCGGCCACCTTCTACCAGATGCAGGACAACGGCAAGCCGGTGAAAGGCCATGCCTCGCATATGCACTATGAACTGGCGAAGGATCTGGTCATCCTGACCGGTAATGCTTACCTGGAACAGCTGGACAGCAATATCAAAGGCGACAAAATCACTTATCTGGTGAAAGAGCAGAAAATGCAGGCCTCCAGTGAAAAAGGCAAACGCGTCACGACCGTTCTTGTGCCTTCGCAATTGCAGGACAAGAACAACGGCCAGGCTCCGGCACAGAAAAAGAGTAACTAATTCGTTATGGCAACTTTAACTGCAAAAAACCTCGCGAAAGCGTATAAGGGCCGCCGCGTCGTCGAAGATGTCAGTCTGACCGTCAACTCCGGCGAAATCGTGGGTTTGCTTGGCCCTAACGGGGCGGGTAAAACCACGACTTTCTACATGGTGGTGGGCATCGTCCCGCGTGACGCCGGCAACATCATCATCGATGATGAAGATATCAGCCTGCTGCCACTGCATGCCCGCGCGCGTCGTGGCATCGGCTATCTGCCGCAGGAAGCCTCCATCTTCCGCCGCTTAAGCGTGTTCGACAACCTGATGGCCGTGCTCCAGATCCGTGACGATCTGACCAGCGAGCAGCGCACTGACCGTGCGAACGAGCTGATGGAAGAGTTTCATATCGAACATCTGCGTGACAGCCTCGGTCAGGCGCTGTCCGGTGGTGAACGCCGCCGCGTTGAGATTGCGCGCGCGCTGGCAGCAAACCCGAAATTTATCCTCCTGGATGAACCGTTTGCGGGCGTTGACCCCATCTCCGTTATCGATATCAAACGTATTATTGAGCACCTGCGCGACAGCGGGCTTGGCGTGCTGATCACGGACCACAACGTTCGTGAAACGCTGGCCGTGTGTGAGCGCGCCTACATAGTGAGCCAGGGCCATCTGATTGCCCACGGTACGCCGCAGCAAATCCTCGAAGATGAGCATGTTAAACGCGTGTACCTTGGGGAAGACTTCAGACTCTGATAGGGTAGAGGTTAAGTCACGCCGAACCGGAGAAAAACGCTCTGAACATGAAGCAAGGTTTGCAATTACGGCTCAGCCAGCAACTGGCCATGACGCCGCAGCTACAACAGGCAATCCGTCTGTTGCAGCTGTCCACGTTAGAACTCCAGCAGGAGCTCCAGCAGGCGCTGGACAGCAATCCGCTGCTGGAGCAAACCGATCTTCATGACGAGGTAGACGCTCAGCAGACGCAGGACACAGAAACGCTCGACTCCGTAGATGCGCTCGAACAGAAAGAGATGCCGGAGGAACTGCCGCTGGATGCCAGCTGGGATGAAATCTACACCGCGGGTACCCCTTCCGGGACGCGTGCAGACTACCAGGACGATGAACTCCCGGTCTACCAGGGCGAAACCACCCAGTCGCTTCAGGACTACCTGATGTGGCAGGTGGAGCTGACGCCTTTCTCCGATACCGATCGCGCCATTGCCACCTCGATTGTCGATGCCGTTGACGACACGGGCTATTTGACCGTGACGCTGGACGAGATTCTTGAAAGCATCGGCGATGACGAGATTGAACTGGAAGAGATTGAAGCCGTCCTGAAACGCGTTCAGCGTTTCGACCCGATTGGCGTCGCCGCGAAAGATCTGCGCGACTGCCTTCTGATCCAGCTTTCGCAGTTTGCCAAAGAGACACCGTGGATTGACGAAGCCCGGCTCATCATCAGCGAGCATCTGGATTTGCTGGCAAATCACGACTTCCGCACCCTGATGCGCGTCACGCGCCTCAAAGAAGAGGTGCTGAAGGAAGCGGTGAATCTGATCCAGTCACTCGATCCGCGTCCGGGGCAATCGATCCAGACCAGCGAACCGGAATACGTTATTCCTGATGTGCTGGTGAGAAAACACAATGGCCGCTGGGTCGTTGAACTGAACGCCGACAGCATTCCTCGCCTGCAAATCAACCAGCAATACGCCTCCATGTGCACCAGCGCCCGTAACGACGCTGATAATCAATACATTCGCAGCAACCTTCAGGAAGCACGCTGGTTGATTAAGAGTCTGGAAAGCCGTAATGACACGCTGCTGCGCGTCAGCCGCTGTATTGTCGAACAGCAGCAGGCATTCTTTGAGCAGGGCGAAGAATTTATGAAACCGATGGTGCTGGCGGACATCGCCCAGGCCGTCCAGATGCATGAATCAACCATTTCCCGCGTGACCACGCAGAAGTATCTGCACAGCCCACGCGGTATTTTTGAGCTTAAGTATTTCTTCTCCAGCCACGTGAACACCGAAGGCGGCGGCGAAGCCTCGTCAACGGCTATTCGCGCACTGGTGAAGAAGTTGATCGCCGCGGAGAACCCCGCGAAGCCACTCAGTGACAGTAAGTTAACCACCATGCTGTCCGATCAGGGTATTATGGTGGCACGCCGTACTGTCGCGAAGTATCGAGAGTCTTTATCCATTCCGCCGTCTAACCAGCGTAAACAACTGGTTTGACACAACCGATAAGGAAGACACTATGCAGCTCAATATCACCGGACATAACGTCGAAATTACTGAGGCTTTACGCGATTTTGTAAACGCTAAGTTCGCGAAACTCGAGCAGTATTTCGAGAGGATCAACCAGGTCTATGTTGTGTTGAAAGTGGAGAAAGTGACGCATATCTCGGATGCGACCCTGCACGTCAACGGAGGGGAACTTCATGCCAGTGCGGAAGGGCAAGACATGTACGCGGCTATCGACGGCTTGATTGATAAGCTTGCGAGACAGCTCAATAAACATAAAGATAAACTGAAACAACACTAATTGTCCGGGCAGTTAACGGGTGCAGGACGGCCTGTTGTGAAACACAACAGGCCATTTGTACAGTTAGCGCTTAGGTGAAATTATGATAAACAACGATTCCGCTCTTCAACTGAGCAATGTCCTTAACCAGGATTGTACCCGCAGTGGCGTTCACTGCCAGAGCAAAAAACGTGCGCTGGAAATCATCAGTGAGCTGGCCGCAAAACAGCTGGGTCTGCCGCCGCAGATCGTGTTTGAAGCCATTCTGACCCGTGAAAAAATGGGCAGTACCGGCATCGGCAATGGCATTGCGATCCCGCATGGCAAGCTGGAAGAAGATACGCTGCGTGCCGTGGGGGTGTTTGTGCAACTGGAAACGCCTATCGCTTTTGACGCCATCGATAACCAGCCTGTGGATCTGCTCTTCGCGCTGCTGGTTCCTGCCGATCAGACCAAAACCCACCTGCACACGCTGTCGCTGGTTGCCAAACGTCTGGCGGATAAAACCATTTGTCGTCGACTGCGCTCAGCTCAAAGTGATGAAGAGCTTTATCAAATTATCACTGAAGCAGAAGGCAATCAGGATGAGGCATAATCGGGAAAGGGCCTTCAGAACGGCTGCCCTGAGGAGAAACGGAACATGGTGCTGATGATCGTCAGCGGTCGTTCGGGGTCCGGGAAGTCCGTGGCCCTGCGCGCGCTGGAAGACATGGGATTTTACTGCGTAGATAACCTGCCGGTAGTGCTGTTACCCGATCTGGCGCGGACGCTGGCGGACAGGCAAATCTCTGCCGCCGTCAGTATTGACGTGCGTAACATGCCGGAATCGCCGGAAATCTTCGAGCAGGCAATGAACAGCCTGCCGGAGTGCTTCTCGCCTCAGCTCTTGTTCCTGGACGCTGACCGCAACACGCTGATCCGCCGTTACAGCGATACACGTCGTTTGCATCCGCTCTCGAGTAAAAATCTTTCGCTGGAAAGCGCCATCGATAAAGAGAGCGATCTGCTTGAGCCGCTGCGTTCCCGGGCCGACCTGATTGTCGACACTTCAGAAATGTCCGTCCACGAGCTGGCGGAAATGCTGCGTACTCGCTTACTCGGCAAGCGCGAGCGCGAACTGACGATGGTGTTTGAATCCTTCGGCTTTAAGCACGGTATCCCTATCGATGCGGATTACGTTTTTGATGTGCGTTTCCTGCCGAACCCACACTGGGATCCGAAACTGCGTCCGATGACCGGTCTGGATAAGCCGGTGGCGGCGTTCCTCGACCGACACACAGAAGTACACAATTTTATCTACCAGACGCGAAGCTACCTTGAGCTATGGTTACCTATGCTGGAGACAAACAATCGTAGCTACCTGACGGTGGCGATTGGCTGTACCGGCGGTAAACATCGTTCGGTCTACATTGCCGAACAGCTGGCCGATTACTTCCGCTCACGCGGGAAGAACGTTCAGTCCCGTCATCGCACGCTGGAAAAACGCAAAACATGACCGTAAAACAGACCGTCGAAATCACCAATAAGCTGGGCATGCATGCGCGCCCGGCGATGAAGCTGTTTGAACTGATGCAGGGTTTTGATGCTGAGGTGCTGCTGCGCAACGATGAGGGAACCGAGGCAGAAGCCAACAGCGTGATTGCGCTGCTGATGCTGGATTCTGCCAAAGGCCGCCAGATTGAAGTTGAAGCCACCGGCCCGCAGGAAGAAGAAGCGCTGGCGGCAGTAATTGCCCTGTTTAACGCCGGGTTTGACGAAGATTAACGTTCGCCACGTCGGCGGGTAGCGCTGCGCTTACCCGCTTTACATAAGATTATTTCGCTCCATAAACCCTTCCCCACCCAGCTGACGCATCTGGCGCATAATCCACGCCTGGCGGCTTCGCACGTAGCCTGACGGCGCGCTGGCCTTAAAACGCAGCGGGTTCGGCAGCACGGCGGCAAGCAGTGCCGCTTCGGACATAGTCAGCCTGCTGGCGGGCTTGCCAAAATAGCGCTGCGATGCCGATTCGACGCCAAACACGCCGTCACCAAACTCCGCGATATTCAGGTAGACGGTCAAAATGCGTTTTTTGCTCCACACCGTCTCGACGCCCAGCGTCAGCCCGGCCTCCAGCCCTTTTCTCACCCAGCTGCGACCGTCCCATAAGAACAGATTTTTTACCGTCTGCTGAGAAAGCGTCGACGCACCGCGGACGCGGTTTTCATGACGTTCATTATGATCCAGCGCCTTCTCGATAGCCGCCACGTCAAAACCCCAGTGCTCCGGGAATTTCTGATCTTCTGCCGCAATGACCGCCAGCCCCATCCACGGGGAGATTTCATCCATGCCGACCCAGTCTGAGTGGGCAACATAGCCAAAATCACCCGAGAGCCAGGCGCTAATCTGCCGCTCTGCCATCACGGCCGAGAACGGGACGGGCAGGATGCTGAACAGCGCAATGCCTCCGCCCCAAAAAACGGCCAGGACCAGCACAATACGCAGCAGGATCCGTTTTAACCACCCGCCAGGGGATAATTTACGGCTCATTCGGTAAGAACCAGCACTCTGTCCACCAGCTTTTCAATGCCTGCAGCAGCCTCGGCAATGTTCTGCGCCAGCATATACGCCGGCGTGGTGACGATTTTATTGTCCTCATCCACCACAATGTCGTCTACCGGGCATGGCACGTGTTCGCCGCCCATATCTTCGACAATTTCAGCAGTATCAATGTCGGTTCCGATCGTGAGCCGCAGCGGGAAATCAAAAATTTTCGGCAGCATGGCTGGCGCAATGCAGATAAAGCCCTGCGGCTTACCCGCCGCATGCATCGCCAGCGATAGCGCTTTCAAATCGGGCTCGACCTGACACGCCGCGCCTTGCGTTGCAAACGTGCTCAGATTTTTCGCCGCGCCAAAGCCGCCCGGCACGATGAGCGCATCTAGCTCAGCCGCATCGGCCTGTACCAGCGGATGAATATCCCCGCGCACAATACGTGCCGCTTCAATCAGCACGTTACGGCTTTCCGCCATTGGCTCGCCGGTAAGATGATTAACCACGTCTGCCTGCGTTTTATCCGGAGCGAAGCAGATAACGTCGGCCCCCTGACGCGATAATGCCAGCAGCGTTAATACGGTTTCATGTATCTCTGAACCATCGTAAACGCCACATCCGCTCAGCACGACACCCACTTTCTTCATTCTGACGATCCTTCTATGCAACTGGCTGAAGCACATTAAAAATTCTGATTAAAACGCTATGCTTCACACATTTCACTGATTCATGTAACAAACTGTTTAAGATTTGCTATCTTATCTGCGTGCGGCCTTAATTTTCAGGCGGCGTCCATGCGAAAACAACCCATAAAAATCAGGCGCAGCCACGATTTCCCTGGTGTTGGCGCAGTATTCGCGCACCCCGGTATAGCCGGGGTCATTTTTTTCGGGATTCTACCCAGGCTTTCAGCACTGCCACATCGTTTTGCCACTCTTGTTTCATCTCTTCAACCCAATCACCTACGTTATCTTCCCAGGCAGGTAAATCAGGCGACTGAATCTGTTGGCCCAATTGCTGGAGATGGCGTAACCCGACTGAACCAGCTGCGCCTTTGATTTTATGTCCCTCTTCGACGATGCCCTTCTGGTCACGCGCCGTCAGGTTGGATTCGAGCACGTTCAGATAGCCCGGCATCATTTTTTCGAACACGGCCAGGCCATCGGTGATCAGTTTGGGTCCCACCAGATCGATATACTGCTCCAGCATGGCGGTATCCAGTATCGTTTGGGTTTTAGCGCTATCAACAGACGTCATGGTGCTCTCCTCTTCATCACAGGTATCCCAGAACTTCTTGATCATCGCCGTCAGGGCAGGTACTGCCAGCGGCTTGCTGAGCACATCGTCCATACCGGCCTCGAGGTACTCTTTTTTATCTTTCAGCACGTTTGCGGTCAACGCAACCAGCGGCGGCAGCTCGTCAGGAGCATATTTGCGCGTCAGCTCGCGGGAGATATCCAGCCCGGTCATGTCCGGTAGCTGAATATCGAGCAGCACCAGGTCGTACTCGCCCGGCGTGAACATCTCCAGCGCGGCTTTGCCGGTCATCGCGACATCCACGCTGTTACCGAGTTTTTCCAGTACCGACCGGGCGACAATGACGTTCAGCTCAATATCTTCAACCAGCAGGACGTGCAGGGCTGGAAGCGGCATATCGTCGTTCTCAAACGTATCTTCCACTTCTTCAGCAACAGCAGGGGCGTGGACGGTAAGCGTAAAGGTGGAGCCTTTACCCGGCTGGCTGGCAACGGTGATATCCCCACCCATACTTTTCGCCAGACGTTTCGACACCGCCAGGCCAATGCCCGTGCCGGTCGCCGGTTTACCGCCGTGGCTGTCTTTAACCTGATAATACATGGCGAAGATCTTATCCTGCTCATCCTGAGGAATGCCGATACCCGAGTCCTCAACTTCAAAGTGCAGCATGTCCCCCTCATCATAGCGAATGCGCACCGCAACCTGTCCCTTCTGGGTAAACTTCACGGCGTTGCTGATGAGATTCCACAGGATCTGACGCAGACGCGTGCCGTCCGTCACCACTTTATGCGGCAGCGGCAGCGTCGGTTCCATCACGAAGCTCAACCCTTTCTGCTGGGCCTGCAAACCTGACAGGTTCTCCAGGTCTGCGAGGAAGCCGGTAAAATCAACCGGCTGGTTGTCGAGCTGAACTTTACGGCGCTCCATCTTATCCATGTCGATAATATCATTGAAGATATTGCCAAGCGTGACCGCCGAAACGTGGATCGTTTTGAGGTATTTTTCCTGCTCACTGGTCAGGTCGGTATCCAGCAGAATGCGGCTCAGCCCCACAATACCGTTTAGCGGCGTACGAAGCTCATGGCTGATGGTGGAGATGAAGGTTGTTTTATCCCGGCTGGCGCGCTCCAGCGCATCCTGATAGCGCTTACGCTCGGTGATATCACGGCCAAAGCCCATCAGACCATGACGTTTACCCACCCGATCGTAATAAGGCACTTTGCGGATTTCAAAGCAGGCTTTGCGCCCGTCGGGATAATCCAGCCACTGCTCATAGGTCAACGAGACGTTATGGCGGAAGACCTTTTCATCCGTCTCCATCACTTTTGCCGCCGCCTCTTCGGAATAGACATCCTGAGGTTTCAGGTGGATCAGCTGCTTTTCGCTTTTCCCGGTCAACAGTTCCATGGCCCGGTTACAGCCGGAGAACTCTTTATCTTCATTACGGTAGAACACCAGATCCGGCGACGCATCGAGGAACGAGCGCAGGAAAGAGGATTGCTGTTCAAGCTGGATCTGCGTGACCTCACGCTCTTTCATCTCAATTTTCAGCTGCTCCAGCGTGGTCTGACGCTCGGCTTCCGCCTTCTCACGGTCTGAAATTTCCTGATTCAGCTGGGCAATGTTGTCCTTGAGCTGAACGTTGAGTTTAAGATCGCGCTCGCGCATCTCTTCCAGCTTATCCACCAGTTTCGATAAACGCTGTCGGGACTCTTCCAGCTGCTCAACCACCACGGAGAGGAAATAGACCGCCCATGGGGTGATCAGCAGGCCAAAGAAAATAGAGCGGATCACGTCGATGCTCTCGACCTGACCATGCAGAACCATGGTCACGGCCATTTGCACGACGATGGCCAGAACGACCAGCGCCAGCGCCAGCAGCATGGAAAAACGCACCAGCCCGAGCTTCATCATCAGGTCGACGTAGTACTGGGCCAGCATTCGAATTTGCTTCATAGAGGATCCCTTCACGACTTTATCGCTCAATAATACTCAAATTCACGGCGAGGCGTTGAAGGTTGTGAGAAAAAGTGCGGGGTGAAACAGGAGATTAGCCTCGCCCCCGGGCAAGCGGGAGCGAGGAGGAAGGTTTATCAGGAGCGTTTTAGCAGCATCCAGAGGCTGATCAGGAAGAAACTGGCGCTCGGCAACAGCGCGCCGATAATTGGCGGAATGCCATACACCAGCGTCAGCGGACCAAAAATCTGATCGAGGACGTAGAACACGAAACCAAAGCTGATACCGGTTACCACGCGAACCCCCATCGGCACGCTACGTAGCGGTCCAAAGATGAACGACAGCGCCATCAGCATCATCACCGCCACGGACAGCGGCTGGAAGATTTTGCTCCACATGTTGAGCTGGTAACGCCCCGCATCCTGCCCGCTCGATTTCAGATACTTCACGTAGTTATGCAGACCGCTGATGGAGAGCGCATCGGGGTCAAGCGCCACGACGCCGAGCTTGTCCGGCGTCAGGTCGGTTTTCCAGGTACCGCTAACGGTCTGCGAACCGGTGATCTGTTTCGGGTTAGTCAGGTCAGATTCATCAACCTGGGATAACCGCCACAGCTTGTTGTTTGCATCAAATTTAGCAGAGGCGGCATAACGCACTGACTGCAAACGACGATCGTTATTGAAAGCATAGATACTCACGCCACCCAGCTCGTCATCCCCTTTCACGCGTTCGATATAGACGAAGTTCTGGCCATCTTTCGCCCATAATCCCTGCTGCGTGGAGAGCAGAGAACCGCCGTACATCGCCTGAGCACGGTAGTTACGCGCCATCTGTTCACCCTGCGGCGCGACCCATTCGCCGATCGCCATGGTCAGCAGCACCAGCGGGATCGCGGTTTTCATCACCGACAGCGCAACCTGCATACGGGTAAAGCCCGATGCCTGCATCACCACCAGTTCGCTACGCTGAGCCAGCATCCCCAGGCCCAGCAGCGCACCCAGCAGGGCCGCCATCGGGAAGAAGATCTGCACATCTTTTGGTACGCTGAGCAGGGTGTACATCCCGGCGCCCAACGCGTCGTAACTCCCCTGCCCGGCTTTTTTCAGCTGGTCGACAAATTTGATAATGCCCGAGAGCGACACCAGCATGAAAAGGGTCATCATGATGGTGGTAAAAATTGTTTTACCGATATAGCGGTCAAGTACGCCAAACGCCTGCATTAGATGGCTCCTTTACGCGTAAACCGGGCACGAAGACGACGCACAGGCACCGTGTCCCACAAGTTGAGTCCGACTGCCAGCAGCAGATACAAACCATTCACGACCCAGGTCCAGATCATCGGGTCAATTTTACCTTTCCCGCCGTTAGACTTGATTGAGGTTTGCAGCAGGAAGAACACCAGATACAGCAGCATCGCTGGCAGCATCGACAGCACGCGGCCCTGGCGCGGGTTTACCACGCTCAACGGAACCACCATCAGCGCCATCATAAATACGGTGAATACCAGCGTGATACGCCAGTGCAGTTCAGCACGCGCACGATCGGTATCAGTATTCATTAAGGTGCGCATATCCATCTGCTCGGTATCCGTTGGATCGAGCGCGACGGCCTGGTGACCAATAATGGCCTGGTAGTTCTGGAAATCGGTGATACGGAAGTCACGCAGCATAGCCGTGCCTTCGAAACGCGTTCCTTTGTTCAGCGTGACAACCTGAGAGCCGTCTTTACGCTGCGCCAGCTGACCGGAGTCCGCCACTACCACAGAAGGGCGAGCGTTACCTTTCGGGCGCAGTTGAGCAAGAAACACGTCATTGAAGCGGCTGCCATCGACGCTTTCGATAAACAGCACGGAGTTACCGTCGGTCGCCTGCTGGAACTGCCCCTGCGCCAGCGCCGCCAGCCCCGGGTTAGCTTTTGCTTCCGCCAGCACCTCATCCTGATGACGGGACGAGGTCGGCCCCGCCCACATGACGTTAACCGCGGCAACAATGCCCGTAAACAGCGCCAGCACCATGGCTGCCTTTACCAGTACGGCCTTACTGAGGCCGCAGGCATGCATCACGGTGATTTCACTTTCGGTATAGAGCTTACCCAAGGTCATCAGCAGACCAAGGAACAGGCTTAACGGCAGGATAAGCTGCGCCATTTCCGGCACGCCAAGCCCGAGCAGGGAAAGCACCAGATTCGTTGGGATTTCGCCATCAACTGCCGCGCCGAGGATCCTGACCAGCTTCTGACAGAAAAAGATCAGAAGGAGGATAAAGAGGATCGCCAGTTGGCTCTTCAGCGTCTCCCGAACCAGATATCTTATGATTATCACTTTAAATACGCCCGTTAAAACTCGTCTTATGCAGGAATTTAGCTTGTTTCATGGCTTAAACGTCATTTATTCTCTTGAGTCGTCGAAATCATCGCTAAGATTAAAAAACCCGGCGGATTCGCGCTTCATGACATTTATTGACGTGTCGAAACCGTAGTAACGTAAGATTAACACGAAGTCACCACAACGGCGGACATGAGTTACGAAAGGTTTCAATTCTATCCGTAGCCGCCGCCGTTGTCTTTAAGATTCAGGAGCGTAGTGCATGGAGTTCAGTGTAAAAAGCGGTAGCCCGGAGAAACAGCGGAGTGCCTGCATCGTTGTGGGCGTCTTTGAACCACGCCGACTCTCCCCGATCGCCGAGCAACTCGATAAAATCAGCGACGGCTATATCAGCGCCCTGCTGCGCCGTGGCGAACTGGAAGGCAAACCAGGGCAGACCCTGTTGCTGCACCACGTTCCAAACGTCCTGTCCGAGCGTATTCTGCTGATTGGCTGCGGTAAAGAACGTGAGCTTGATGAGCGCCAGTACAAGCAGGTTATTCAGAAAACCATTAATACACTGAATGATACTGGTTCGATGGAAGCCGTCTGCTTCCTCACGGAGCTGCACGTTAAGGGCCGCAACACGTACTGGAAAGTACGCCAGGCCGTCGAAACCGCAAAAGAGAGCCTCTACAGCTTTGATCAGTTGAAGACCACCAAAAGCGAGCCGCGTCGCCCGCTGCGTAAAATGGTCTTTAACGTGCCGACCCGTCGCGAGCTGACCAGCGGCGAGCGCGCCATTCAGCACGGTCTGGCGATTGCTGCCGGTATTAAAGCGGCAAAAGATCTTGGCAATATGCCGCCAAACATCTGTAACGCCGCGTACCTGGCGTCACAGGCGCGCCAGCTGGCTGACGCCTACAGCAAGAACGTCATCACCCGCGTTATCGGCGAACAGCAGATGAAAGAGCTGGGGATGCACTCTTATCTGGCGGTCGGTAACGGCTCCCAGAACGAATCCCTGATGTCGGTCATCGAATACAAAGGCAATCCGTCTGAAGACGCGCGTCCGATCGTGCTCGTTGGCAAAGGGCTGACCTTCGACTCCGGCGGTATCTCCATCAAGCCTTCAGAAGGCATGGATGAGATGAAGTACGACATGTGTGGCGCGGCGGCGGTTTACGGCGTCATGCGCATGGTCGCGGAACTTCAGTTGCCCATCAACGTGATCGGCGTGCTGGCGGGCTGCGAAAACATGCCTGGCGGCCGCGCTTATCGCCCGGGTGATGTGCTGACTACCATGTCCGGCCAGACCGTTGAAGTGCTGAACACCGACGCCGAAGGCCGTCTGGTGCTGTGCGACGTGCTGACCTACGTTGAGCGTTTCGAACCTGAAGCGGTTATCGACGTAGCTACCCTGACCGGCGCCTGCGTGATTGCGCTGGGGCATCACATCACCGGCCTGATGTCGAACCACAATCCGCTGGCGCATGAGCTGATCGGCGCGTCCGAACAGGCTGGCGACCGCGCGTGGCGTCTGCCGCTGGGGGACGAGTTCCAGGAACAGCTGGAGTCTAACTTCGCGGACATGGCGAACATTGGTGGTCGTCCTGGCGGCGCAATTACCGCAGGCTGCTTCCTGGCGCGCTTCACCCGCAAGTACAACTGGGCGCACCTGGACATTGCGGGGACCGCATGGCGCTCCGGTAAAGCCAAAGGCGCGACCGGACGTCCGGTGGCGCTGCTGTCGCAGTTCCTGCTCAATCGCGCGGGTTTTAACGGCGACGAGTGATGAAAAACGCCGGGTAGCGGCTTCGCCTTACCCGGCCTACAACGTCACTCAACCGTAGGCCGGGTAAGCGTAGCGCCACCCGGCTTTGCATTTAAATCCACGACAAGAAACCCCATATATGAAGAATGCAACGTTCTACCTTCTGGACAATGACACCCATCAGGATGGCCTCAGCGCCGTTGAACAACTGGTGTGTGAAATTGCCGCAGAACGTTGGCGCGCAGGTAAACGCGTCCTGATTGCCTGTGAAGATGAGCAGCAGGCGATTCGTCTGGATGAAGCGCTATGGGCGCGCCCGCCGGAGAGTTTTGTTCCGCATAACCTGTCGGGCGAAGGTCCACGCGGCGGGGCACCGGTGGAGATTGCCTGGCCGCAAAAACGCAACAGCAGCGCGCGCGACATTCTCATTAGCCTGCGGACAGACTTTGCAGATTTTGCCACCGCTTTCACAGAAGTGGTAGACTTTGTCCCTTACGAAGAATCTTTGAAACAACTGGCGCGCGAACGCTACAAAGCGTACCGCCTGGCCGGTTTTAACCTGAATACGGCAACCTGGAAATAATGGAAAAGACATATAACCCACGCGATATCGAACAGCCGCTTTACGAGCACTGGGAACAGCAGGGCTATTTCAAGCCTAACGGCGACGAAAGCAAAGAGTCCTTCTGCATCATGATCCCGCCGCCGAACGTCACCGGCAGTTTGCATATGGGGCATGCTTTCCAGCAGACCATCATGGATACCATGATCCGCTACCAGCGTATGCAGGGTAAAAACACCCTGTGGCAGGCGGGGACTGACCACGCGGGTATCGCGACCCAGATGGTGGTGGAGCGTAAAATTGCCGCTGAAGAGGGTAAAACCCGCCACGACTACGGTCGCGACGCGTTTATCGACAAAATCTGGCAGTGGAAAGCGGAATCCGGCGGCACTATTACCCGTCAGATGCGCCGTCTCGGCAACTCCGTGGACTGGGAGCGTGAGCGCTTCACCATGGACGAAGGCCTGTCCAACGCCGTGAAAGAAGTCTTCGTGCGCCTGTACAAAGAAGACCTGATTTACCGTGGCAAACGCCTGGTCAACTGGGACCCGAAACTGCGTACCGCCATCTCTGACCTGGAAGTGGAAAACCGCGAGTCTAAAGGCTCCATGTGGCACATCCGCTATCCGCTGGCCGACGGTGCAAAAACCGCAGACGGTAAAGATTACCTGGTGGTGGCGACCACCCGTCCGGAAACCCTGCTGGGCGATACCGGCGTGGCCGTTAACCCGGAAGATCCGCGCTATAAAGATCTGATCGGCAAATTTGTGGTGCTGCCGCTGGTGAACCGCCGTATTCCGATTGTGGGCGACGAACACGCCGACATGGAAAAAGGCACCGGCTGCGTGAAAATCACCCCGGCGCATGACTTTAACGACTATGAAGTCGGTCGTCGCCATCAACTTCCGATGATCAACATTCTGACCTTCGACGGCGATATCCGCGAAAGCGCAGAAGTGTACGACACCAAAGGCAACGAATCCGACGTTTATTCCAGCGACATCCCGGCTGAGTTCCAGAAGCTGGAGCGCTTTGCCGCGCGTAAAGCCGTCGTAGCCGCCGTGGACGCGCTCGGCCTGCTGGAAGAGATTAAACCTCACGATCTGACCGTGCCGTACGGCGACCGTGGCGGCGTGGTTATCGAGCCAATGCTTACCGACCAGTGGTACGTGCGTGCCGACGTGCTGGCGAAACCGGCTGTGGAAGCGGTTGAGAACGGCAGCATTCAGTTCGTGCCGAAGCAGTACGAAAACATGTACTTCTCCTGGATGCGCGATATTCAGGACTGGTGTATCTCCCGTCAGCTGTGGTGGGGTCACCGTATCCCGGCGTGGTACGACAATGAAGGCAACGTCTACGTTGGCCGCACCGAAGAGGAAGTGCGTCAGGAAAACAACCTGGGCGCTGACGTTGCGCTGCGCCAGGACGAAGACGTGCTGGATACCTGGTTCTCTTCCGCGCTGTGGACCTTCTCGACCCTCGGCTGGCCGGAAAACACCGACGCGCTGCGTCAGTTCCACCCAACCAGCGTGATGGTCTCCGGCTTCGACATCATCTTCTTCTGGATCGCCCGCATGATCATGATGACCATGCACTTCATCAAAGACGAAGATGGCAAGCCGCAGGTTCCGTTCCATACCGTTTACATGACCGGCCTGATCCGCGACGACGAAGGCCAGAAGATGTCCAAATCCAAGGGTAACGTTATCGACCCGCTGGACATGGTTGATGGTATCTCTCTGGAAGAGCTGCTGGAAAAACGTACCGGCAACATGATGCAGCCGCAGCTGGCGGAGAAAATCCGCAAGCGTACCGAGAAGCAGTTCCCGAACGGGATCGAATCTCACGGTACCGACGCCCTGCGCTTCACCCTGGCGGCGCTGGCCTCCACCGGTCGTGACATCAACTGGGATATGAAGCGTCTCGAAGGTTACCGTAACTTCTGTAACAAGCTGTGGAACGCCAGCCGCTTCGTGTTGATGAACACCGAAGATCAGGATTGCGGCTTTAACGGCGGCGAAATGACCCTGTCTCTGGCAGACCGCTGGATCCTGGCGGAATTTAACCAGACGGTGAAATCGTTCCGCGACGCGCTGGACAGCTACCGCTTCGACATCGCGGCAGGCATCCTGTACGAATTCACCTGGAACCAGTTCTGTGACTGGTATCTGGAGCTGGCGAAGCCGGTCATGAACGGCGGCACTGAGGCAGAGCTGCGCGGTACGCGTAATACGCTGATTACCGTCCTGGAAGGTCTGCTGCGCCTTGCGCACCCGATCATTCCGTTCATCACCGAAACCATCTGGCAGCGCGTGAAGGTGATTGCCGGTATTAACGCCGATACCATCATGCTCCAGCCGTTCCCGGCATTCGATGCCGCGAAAGTGGATGAAGCCGCGTCTGCGGATACCGAGTGGCTGAAACAGGCGATCGTTGCGGTACGTAACATCCGCGCGGAAATGAACATCGCTCCGGGTAAACCACTGGAGCTGCTGCTGCGCGGTTGCAGCGAAGCTGCCGTTCGTCGCGTCACCGAGAACAACACCTTCCTGAAAACCATGGCGCGTCTGGAAAGCATCACCGTGCTGCCTGCCGATGATAAAGGTCCGGTTTCCGTGACCAAAATTATCGACGGCGCGGAGCTGTTGATCCCGATGGCGGGCCTGATCGACAAAGACGCTGAGCTGGCTCGTCTGGCGAAAGAAGTGGCGAAAGTCGACGTGGAAATTGGCAAAATCGAAAGCAAACTGGCGAACGAGGGCTTTGTGGCCCGCGCGCCGGAAGCGGTCATCGCCAAAGAGCGTGAGCGTCTGGTTGCCTTCGCCGATGCGAAGACCAAACTGATCGAGCAGCAGGCGGTTATTGCAGCCCTGTAATGCTTTTACCCCTTACGCTTCAGGGCGTAAGGGGTATCCTTCCTGAAAACTCCTCGCTTGCACTCCCCTTTCTGCGGTGCTATTAACAGCAGTTGTGTGTCAATTTTTGTCATGAGTAATGCTATGAGCGTGATTACCCCCGTCGCGACGACAATGCGTCGGATCACTGAGCAGGACAACCCGGCTATCGCCGCCGTTATCCGCACGGTATCGGCCGAATATGGCCTGACCGCCGACAAAGGCTACACCGTGGCCGATCCCAATCTGGACGAACTTTTTCAGCTGTACAGCCAGCCGGGCCATGCCTATTGGGTCATCGAGCAGGACGGCCAGGTCGTGGGCGGCGGCGGCATTGCCCCCCTGCTCTGCAGCGAGCCGGATATCTGTGAACTCCAGAAAATGTATTTCCTGCCAACGATACGCGGACAAGGCCTGGCGAAAAAGCTGGCGCTGGTCGCCCTGGAACATGCACGCTCACAGGGCTTTAAACGTTGCTACCTTGAAACCACCGCTTTCCTTAAAGAGGCCATTGGCCTGTATGAGCATCTGGGCTTTGAGCATATCGATGCCCCACTGGGCTGCACGGGCCACGTGGACTGCGAAGTCAGGATGCTGAAAAGTCTGTAAGTTTTGTTCCTGCCGTCTTCTGTTAAGCGTCTGTAAACTGAATGCTCTACACTCACAGTTCACACCAAAACAGGGGAAACGCGATGTCGAAGATAAAAAGCTACGCCGCACCGCAGGCGGGTGCAGAACTTGAGCTGTACGAGTACGATGCGGGCGAACTAAAAGCGGAAGACGTCGAAGTACAGGTGGATTACTGCGGGATCTGCCATTCAGACCTCTCGATGATCGACAATGAATGGGGCTTTTCCAGCTATCCGCTGGTTGCCGGGCACGAAGTCATTGGCCGCGTCGTGGCGCTCGGCAGCGCCGCGCAGGACAAAGGGCTGAAAGTGGGCCAGCGCGTGGGTATCGGCTGGACGGCACGCAGCTGCGGCCACTGCGACGCCTGTATTAGCGGTAACCAGATCAACTGCCTTGAGGGCGCTACGCCGACCATCCTGAACAAGGGTGGTTTCGCCGATAAACTACGCGCCGACTGGCAATGGGTTATCCCGCTGCCGGACAGCATTGATATTGAATCCGCAGGTCCGCTGCTGTGTGGCGGTATCACCGTATTTAAACCGCTGCTGATGCATCACGTAACTGCCACCAGCCGCGTGGGCGTGATCGGTATTGGCGGGCTGGGGCATATTGCCATCAAACTGCTGCACGCGATGGGCTGTGAAGTGACGGCGTTCAGCTCTAACCCGGCGAAAGAGCAGGAAGTGCTGGCGATGGGTGCGGATAAAGTGGTGAACAGTCGCGATCCCGAGGCGCTCACCGCTCTGGCAGGTCAGTTTGACCTGATCATCAACACCGTCAACGTCGATCTCGACTGGCAGCCGTACTTTGAGGCCCTGGCCTACGGTGGTAACTTCCACACCGTGGGTGCGGTGATGAAGCCGCTGCCGGTTCCGGCGTTTACCCTGATCGGCGGCGATCGCAGCGTATCCGGATCTGCTACCGGCACGCCATATGAGTTACGCAAGCTGATGAAGTTTGCCGGACGCACAAAAGTGGCGCCGACCACCGAACTGTATCCGATGTCAAAAATCAACGAAGCAATCCAGCACGTGCGCGACGGTAAAGCCCGCTACCGCGTAGTGTTGAAAGCGGATTTCTGATGTGAGTTTGCCGGGTGGCGGCTTCGCCTGACCCGGCCTACTTTCACTGCCGCACCAATACGTTAAGTACTTCTGCCACCGCGACCGCTCCCGGATCCATCACCCCATCCAGGTTCTCTTTATTGACATACGACGAGCGTCCCGCGCCGGCTTTCGCCATTTTTGCCGTTGCTTCGGCGCCCTGCTGCGCAGCCTGCGCCGCCGTCCGCAGATCGCTATCCCTTAACGCCTCCAGCGCCGGTTGCAGGGCGTCGATCAGCGTGCGATCCCCAAGATCTGCACCGCCATACTGCTTCATCTGCGCCAGTCCGCTCAACAATGCTTCTGGTAGCGGCTGTCCATCGTGAAGCTTTTGTCCTGCCGCCGTGAAGAAGATCGACATCAGCACCCCGCTCGACCCGCCCATTACCGTAGCCAGCCGCTCCCCCACCAGCAGGAGTAATGTCGGCACGTCGTTAAGGGGCAGGTTGTTCTCCTCAAGTCGCTGCGCAATATCCCGCGCCCCTTGCGCAAAGGTGGAGCCCGTATCGCCATCGCCTACTTTGGCATCCAGCGCGTTGAGGCGGTTTTCCAGCTGGATCAATGTCTTCGTTACCGAAGCGACGGCCTCGCTCACCTGCGGATTGTCCGATGGGGTATATTCCACGCGGTCACGAAGGGCGCTATGGGGGACGGTACGCAGGGGCGCGAACGCGACGGGCTTCTGCCAGCCCAGCGTCTCGACCTCGGCGTGAATAGCCTTCTCGAAGAAATCGTTGAGCTTCAGCAGCGTCAGAGAAAAGCCTTTCATATCCAGCGCACTCACCAGCGGCGCCGGGCCAATCAGATACGCTATGTTCTCTTTCAGCGCCGAATGCGCCAGCTCTTTGGTGAGCAGAGCCATCTCCAGCGCTGACACGCCGCCGAGGTTGTTGATCAGCACCGCAAAGCGCCCGTCCCCCGCCTGCGCGCGTAACGGCGTCACCAGCGTGTCGATAATGGCTTTGCTGTTTTGCGTATCCACGACGGAAGCTCCCGGCTCGCCGTGAATGCCCAAACCCAGCTCGACATGGCCTTGTTTTATGCGCCCCTCTTCATCATCGCTGCCCGGCAGGTTGCACGTTTGCATCGCCACGCCCAGGCTCCAGAGGTTATCGCAGGCCTGTTGCGCTATATCCCGCACGTCGTTTAGCGATTTCCCCTGCTCTGCCGCATATCCCGCAATCTTATGCACCAGCGCCGTTCCCGCGATACCACGCGGCTGCTTGTTATCCGGCAGGGCAATATCATCCGCGACGATAACCATCTCCACCTTCAGGCCGTAGCGTTTGGCTTTTTCCGCCGCCAGGCCAAAGTTAAGCCGGTCGCCGGTGTAGTTTTTCACAATCAGCAGGCAGCCACGATCGCCCGTCACCGCCACAATGGCATTGAGGACCGCATCCACGCTTGGGGAGGCGAACAAATCGCCACACACCGCTGCGGTAAGCATGCCTTTACCGACGAACCCGGCATGTGCCGGTTCATGGCCGGAGCCGCCACCGGAGATCACCGCCACGCGGCTTTTATCCCAGTCGCCGCGTGCCACCACGCGGATGGCCGGATCGATATCCAGTTTGACGAGATTACCGTGCGGCGCGGAGAGAAGTATGCCTTCAATGGCATCGTTGACAAGCTGTTTGCGGTCGTTAAAAAAGAATCTGGACATAGTTTCCCAAAATTTTGTTTACCGTATGCAAAAGCATAGTCCGCACTGGATAATGCGCCGCAAAGTGAGGAATTTACGCAGACATTTTGCCGTCAGGTTGCCTATACTCCACCCAGGACTACGAGAGGACGTGCATCATGAGTACACCATTGTTAATCGCCAGGACGCTGGAAAAAGAGCTGTTTTTACTGCCCGCGATGGCGAACCGTCATGGCCTGATCACCGGCGCGACCGGGACGGGAAAAACCGTCACCCTGCAAAAGCTGGCTGAGTCATTGTCCGAGGCTGGCGTGCCGGTTTTTATGGCTGACGTGAAGGGCGATTTAACCGGGGTGGCTCAGGAAGGCACGGCGTCAGAAAAACTGCTCGAGCGCCTGAAAAATATCGGCATCACGGACTGGACGCCGCACGGTAATCCAGTGGTGGTCTGGGATATCTTCGGCGAAAAAGGGCATCCGGTGCGCGCCACCGTCTCCGACCTCGGCCCTTTGCTGCTGGCCCGTCTGCTTAATCTTAACGACGTGCAGTCCGGGGTGCTGAACATTATCTTCCGTATCGCCGACGATCAGGGCTTACTGCTGCTCGACTTCAAAGATCTGCGCGCCATCACCCAGTACATTGGCGATAACGCCAAATCCTTCCAGAACCAGTACGGCAATATCAGCAGCGCCTCGGTGGGCGCCATTCAGCGCGGGCTCCTGACGCTGGAGCAACAGGGCGCCGAGCATTTCTTCGGCGAGCCAATGCTGGATATCAAAGACTGGATGCGCACCGACAGCAGCGGCAAAGGCATCATCAACATTCTGAGCTCAGAGAAGCTCTACCAGATGCCGAAGCTCTACGCCGCCAGCCTGCTGTGGATGCTCTCTGAACTCTACGAACAACTGCCGGAAGCAGGCGATCTGGAAAAACCCAAACTGGTGTTCTTCTTTGACGAAGCGCACCTGTTGTTTAACGACGCGCCGCAGGTGCTGCTGGATAAAATTGAACAGGTTATCCGCCTGATCCGCTCCAAAGGCGTCGGGGTCTGGTTTGTGTCGCAAAACCCGTCGGATATTCCGGACAACGTACTGGGGCAACTGGGTAACCGCGTGCAGCATGCCCTGCGCGCCTTTACGCCAAAAGATCAGAAAGCGGTGAAAGCCGCGGCGCAAACCATGCGTGCCAATCCGGCCTTTGATACCGAAACCGCCATTCAGGCGCTGGGCACCGGTGAAGCGCTGATTTCGTTCCTCGATGCAAAAGGCAGCCCGACAGTTGTCGAGCGCGCGATGGTGATTGCGCCCTGCTCGCGCATGGGGCCAGTAACGGACGATGAACGCAACGGCCTGATCAACCACTCCCCGGTGTACGGGAAGTATGAAGACGAGGTGGATCGCGAATCCGCGTTCGAGATGCTGCAAAAAGGGGTGCAGGCGACTGCCGAATCGCAGAATGCGCCTGCCGCCAAAGGGCAATCTGTAGCCGTGGACGACGGCATTCTCGGCGGGCTGAAAGATATTCTGTTCGGCAGCACCGGGCCGCGCGGCGGCAAACGCGATGGCGTGGTGCAGACCATGGCAAAAAGCGCGACGCGTCAGATTACCAACCAGATAGTGCGCGGCATGCTGGGAAGTCTGTTAGGCGGCCGTCGCCGGTAGCGGTGGAACCCACGGGCGGCCAAGCGCCGACCCCTGTACGCCGTTCTCCTGTAGATAGCGGTCGATTTCCAGCATCCCCGTCCAGCGGTTCTCACACCAGAGCGGTGCCAGAAGCGTTGGGCGGCGGGCGCTTGCCGAGATGCGGTGGTAAACAATCTCCGGCGGCGTGTGGCGAATCATCTCCCCCGCCGTCACCGTATAGTCGTCGAGTTCGATGCCACTTAACCGCCCCGCTTCCCAGGCTTTCGCCATAATGCTTCCCGTAACGATATGCAGCGGGTGCAGCTTAATGCCATCCACGCCGGTCTCGACGACTTTTTCCAGCGTTTCAAGGCCATGCTGCTGCCCTTCTCCCGGCAAGCCGACAATCAGATGCGAGCAGACTTTTAATCCACGCTCGCGGGCGAGACGCGTGGTGCGCTGGTAGCAGGCAAAATCATGCCCGCGATTGATACGGTGCAGGGTTTTGTCGTGCGCGGTCTGCAAGCCCAGCTCCAGCCAGATCTCGTAGCCCTTCTCTTTGTACTCGCTAAGTAAATCCAGCACGGCGTCCGGCACGCAGTCCGGACGCGTCCCCACGCACAGCCCGACAATGTTCGCTTGAGCAACCGCCTGTTGATACATAGCGCGCAGCACCTGCACCTCCGCCCACGTGCTGGTGTAGGCCTGGAAATAGGCCAGATATTGCTTCGCGCGGTTCACCAGACTCGCCTGATGGGCGAGCTGTTCAGCGATAGATTTATGCTGTTGAGCTTCATCAGCAAACGAGGCCACGTTACAGAAGGTGCAGCCACCACGCCCGATGGTGCCATCGCGGTTCGGACAGCTAAAGCCGCCGTGCAGCGTCAGTTTGTGAACCTTTTGTCCGTAGCGCTGCAAAAGATCCCCACCAAACATATTGACTAATTTCTGTAACTGCATAATCTGATAGACCGTCCCGAAGAAAGGGGACAAGCCTGCCATTTTTAGCCTCTGTCGGCGATGACCTGGATCAATCGCCCTGGACGGCCTTTATCTATTTGAATAAATAATCACGATTACCGAGATTTCATTCACCTTGCACGTAATTACTTTTCCTTATGTTCTGATGGTTTTTTTCATTTATAGCGCCAGGTCTGAAAAACAGTGATTTTATGCGGGTTTGAATGCCACCCCAGATTATTATTCTGCTATAAATCTGCATTTCAGCACGCTGCATTGATAATACCGCTTTCATATAGTGAGTCAGATCACACTCCCCTGCACCTTCCCGGCGCTTTAAGTGGTTGTAAAAATAGTGAAATCATCAATAAAAACAACAATATGACCACTCTTTAGCACATTTTTGTATAAATAAGATTGCCATTTGACCTGTGTACCAATTCCCGATAAGTTGGAAATCCGCTGGAAGCTTTCTGGATGAGCGGCCTGCTCATCATATTTATGCAGTAATTGAGATTCCCTCTGAAGCAAGTCCTCAAACTTGTTTACCTGCGCGAAAGGATGAAAAAGAGGGCGAATGCGAGGTCCGCGTATGAAACGCTAACCCCGTCGCCATGCTCTTTCTGCGCCTGTGCGCCACGGTAAAGTTCAGTGGGAAGCCCGACGAGCCTGGGGAGGTTCACTGATATGTTGTACGATAAATCCCTTGAGAAGGATAACTGTGGTTTCGGCCTGATCGCCCACATAGAAGGCGAACCTAGCCACAAGGTAGTGCGTACTGCTATTCACGCACTGGCCCGTATGCAGCACCGTGGCGCCATCCTTGCCGATGGTAAAACCGGCGACGGTTGCGGTCTGCTGCTGCAAAAACCGGATCGTTTCTTCCGCATCGTGGCGGAAGAGCGCGGCTGGCGTTTAGCCAAAAACTACGCTGTCGGTATGCTGTTCCTGAATCAGGATCCTGAAAAAGCTGCCGCGTCACGCCGCATCGTTGAAGAAGAACTTCAGCGTGAAACCCTGTCGATTGTCGGCTGGCGCGATGTGCCAACCAACGAAGGGGTGCTCGGTGAAATCGCCCTCTCCTCGCTGCCTCGTATTGAACAGATTTTCGTCAACGCGCCTGCGGGCTGGCGTCCGCGTGATATGGAACGCCGTCTGTTTATTGCCCGCCGCCGCATTGAAAAACGTCTTCAGGACGATAAAGAGTTCTACGTCTGTAGCCTCTCTAACCTGGTGAACATCTATAAAGGTCTATGCATGCCGGCTGACCTGCCGCGCTTCTACCTGGACCTGGCGGATCTGCGTCTGGAATCGGCCATTTGCCTGTTCCACCAGCGCTTCTCCACCAACACCGTTCCACGCTGGCCGCTGGCTCAGCCGTTCCGCTACCTGGCGCACAACGGTGAGATCAACACCATCACCGGTAACCGCCAGTGGGCCCGCGCCCGTACCTATAAGTTCCAGACCCCGCTGATCCCGGACCTGCACGATGCCGCGCCGTTCGTGAACGAAACCGGCTCGGACTCCAGCTCAATGGATAACATGCTGGAACTGCTGCTGGCGGGCGGGATGGATATCGTGCGCGCCATGCGTCTGCTTGTACCGCCGGCCTGGCAGAACAACCCGGATATGGACCCTGAGCTGCGCGCGTTCTTTGACTTTAACTCCATGCACATGGAGCCGTGGGATGGCCCGGCAGGCATCGTTATGTCCGACGGACGTTTTGCCGCCTGTAACCTGGACCGTAACGGTCTGCGTCCGGCGCGCTATGTCATTACCAAAGACAAGCTCATCACCTGTGCCTCTGAAGTGGGTATCTGGGATTACCAGCCAGACGAAGTGGTCGAGAAAGGCCGCGTCGGACCGGGCGAGCTGATGGTGATTGACACCCGCGGTGGGCGTATTCTGCACTCTGCTGAAACCGACAACGATCTGAAGAGCCGCCATCCGTACAAAGAGTGGATGGAGAAAAACGTGCGTCGTCTGGTGCCGTTTGAAGATCTGTCAGACGAAGAAGTGGGTAGACGCGAGCTGGACGATGACACCCTCGCGAGCTTCCAGAAGCAGTTTAACTACAGCGCGGAAGAGCTGGACTCGGTTATTCGCGTGCTCGGCGAAAACGGCCAGGAAGCGGTCGGCTCAATGGGTGACGATACCCCGTTTGCTGTGCTCTCCAGCCAGCCACGCATTATTTACGACTATTTCCGTCAGCAGTTTGCGCAAGTCACCAACCCGCCAATCGATCCGCTGCGCGAAGCCCACGTCATGTCGCTGGCCACCAGCATCGGCCGTGAGATGAACGTATTCTGTGAAGCCGAAGGTCAGGCGCACCGTCTGACCTTTAAATCACCGATCCTGCTGTACTCCGATTTCAAACAGCTCACCACCATGACCGAGGAGCACTATCGCGCCGACACGCTCGATATCACCTTCGACGTGACCGAAACGAGCCTCGAAGAGACGGTGAACGCGCTGTGCGACAAAGCCGAGCAGATGGTGCGTAACGGCACCGTTCTGCTGGTGCTGTCTGACCGCAACATCGCGAAAAACCGTCTGCCGGTGCCTGCACCCATGGCGGTGGGGGCTATCCAGACGCGTCTGGTGGACAAGAGCCTGCGCTGCGATGCCAACATCATCGTTGAAACTGCGAGCGCGCGCGACCCGCACCACTTTGCGGTGCTGTTAGGCTTTGGCGCCACGGCGATCTACCCGTATCTGGCCTACGAAACACTGGCCCGCCTGGTGGATACCCGCGCGATCGACAAAGACTACCGTGCTGTGATGCTGAACTACCGTAACGGCATCAACAAAGGTCTGTACAAGATCATGTCCAAAATGGGCATCTCGACCATCGCCTCTTACCGCTGCTCGAAGCTGTTTGAGGCGGTCGGTCTGCATGACGACGTTGCCAACCTCTGCTTCCAGGGCGTGATCAGCCGTATTGGTGGCGCAGGCTTTGCTGACTTCCAGCAGGATCTGGTGAACCTGTCAAAACGCGCCTGGCTGGCACGTAAGCCGCTGGAACAGGGCGGTCTGCTGAAATACGTTCACGGGGGTGAGTATCACGCTTATAACCCGGACGTGGTGCGCACACTGCAACAGGCGGTGCAAAGCGGCGAGTACAGCGATTATCAGCAGTATGCTGATCTGGTGAACAACCGTCCGGCGGCGACGCTGCGCGATCTCATTGCCCTCAATCCGGGTGAGGAAGCGGTCAGCATTGACGAGGTTGAACCCGCATCTGAACTGTTCAAACGTTTCGATACCGCGGCGATGTCCATCGGCGCGCTGAGCCCGGAAGCCCACGAAGCGCTGGCGGAAGCCATGAACAGCATCGGCGGCAACTCCAACTCCGGCGAAGGCGGTGAAGATCCTGCCCGTTACGGCACCAATAAAGTGTCCCGTATCAAGCAGGTAGCGTCCGGCCGTTTCGGCGTAACGCCTGCGTACCTGGTTAACGCCGACGTGATCCAGATTAAGGTCGCGCAGGGGGCAAAACCGGGTGAAGGCGGTCAGCTGCCGGGTGATAAAGTCACCCCGTACATCGCTAAGCTTCGCTACTCGGTGCCGGGCGTGACGCTGATCTCCCCGCCGCCGCACCACGATATTTACTCTATCGAGGATCTGGCGCAGCTGATTTTCGACCTGAAACAGGTCAACCCGAAAGCGATGATCTCCGTGAAGCTGGTTTCCGAGCCGGGCGTTGGCACCATCGCTACCGGCGTGGCGAAAGCCTATGCGGATCTGATCACCATCGCCGGCTACGACGGCGGCACCGGCGCAAGCCCGCTCTCCTCCGTAAAATACGCGGGTTGTCCGTGGGAGCTTGGCCTGGTGGAAACCCAGCAGGCGCTGGTCGCCAACGGCCTGCGTCACAAGATCCGTTTGCAGGTAGACGGCGGGCTGAAAACCGGCCTCGACATCATCAAAGCGGCGATTCTGGGTGCGGAAAGCTTCGGCTTCGGTACCGGCCCGATGGTTGCGCTCGGCTGTAAATACCTGCGTATTTGCCACCTGAATAACTGCGCAACGGGCGTTGCTACCCAGGACGAAAAGCTGCGTAAGAATCACTATCACGGCCTCCCGTTCAAAGTGACTAACTACTTTGACTTCATCGCCCGTGAAACCCGCGAGCTGATGGCGCAGCTGGGCGTGAAGCGTCTGGTGGATCTGATTGGCCGTACCGACCTGCTGAAAGAGCTTGAGGGCTTCACGGCCAAGCAGCAGAAGCTGGAGCTGTCTAAGCTGCTGGAAACCGCTCAGCCGCATCCTGGCAAAGCGGTTTACTGCACCGAGAACAACCCGCCGTTCGACAACGGCGTGCTGAACGCGCAGCTGCTGCAACAGGCGAAGCCGTACGTGGACGAGAAGCAGAGCAAAACGTTCTGGTTTGATATCCGCAACACCGATCGTTCCGTGGGTGCATCCCTCTCCGGTTACATCGCGCAAACGCACGGTGACCAGGGCCTGGCATCGGATCCGATTACCGCGCACTTCAGCGGTACCGCGGGTCAGAGCTTCGGTGTGTGGAACGCGGGCGGCGTTGAGTTATACCTGACCGGTGATGCCAACGACTACGTCGGAAAAGGCATGGCGGGCGGTCTGCTGGCGGTGCGTCCTCCGGTTGGTTCAGCCTTCCGCAGCCATGAAGCAAGCATCATCGGCAATACCTGTCTGTACGGTGCAACCGGCGGTCGTCTGTTTGCCGCGGGCCGTGCGGGCGAGCGTTTTGCGGTGCGTAACTCCGGTGCCATCACCGTGGTGGAAGGCATCGGCGATAACGGCTGTGAATACATGACGGGCGGAATTGTGTGCGTCCTGGGTAAAACCGGCGTGAACTTTGGCGCGGGCATGACGGGCGGTTTTGCCTACGTCCTGGATGAAGACGGTGAGTTCCGCAAACGCGTGAACCCGGAACTGGTGGAAGTGCTGGACGTTGATACGCTGGCCATCCACGAAGAACACCTGCGCGGCTTAATTACCGAACACGTGCAGCATACCGGTTCTTCGCGCGGCGAAGAGATCCTGGCCAACTGGCCGGCGTTCTCTGCGAAATTTGCGCTGGTTAAGCCGAAGTCCAGCGATGTTAAAGCCCTGTTGGGTCACCGTAGTCGTAGCGCAGCAGAGCTGCGCGTGCAGGCGCAGTAAGGAATTCAGATGAGCCAGAACGTTTACCAGTTTATCGACCTTCAGCGTGTTGATCCGCCAAAGAAACCGCTGAAGATCCGTAAAATTGAATTTGTTGAAATCTACGAGCCGTTTTCAGAAGGCCAGGCCAAAGCACAGGCAGACCGCTGCCTGTCCTGCGGTAACCCTTACTGCGAATGGAAGTGTCCGGTCCATAACTACATCCCGAACTGGCTGAAGCTGGCCAACGAAGGGCGTATTTTTGAAGCCGCCGAGCTGTCTCATCAGACCAACACCCTGCCGGAAGTGTGCGGCCGCGTGTGCCCTCAGGATCGTCTGTGTGAAGGCTCCTGTACGCTGAACGACGAGTTTGGCGCGGTGACCATCGGCAACATCGAACGTTATATCAACGATAAAGCGTTCGAAATGGGCTGGCGGCCGGATATGACCGGTGTGCGTCAAACCGACAAGCGCGTGGCGATTATTGGCGCGGGCCCGGCAGGCCTTGCCTGTGCGGACGTGCTGACCCGTAACGGCGTGAAAGCGGTGGTCTTTGATCGCCACCCTGAGATTGGCGGCCTGCTGACCTTCGGTATCCCGGCCTTCAAGCTGGAGAAAGAGGTGATGACCCGCCGCCGCGAAATCTTCACCGGCATGGGCATTGAGTTCAAACTGAACGTGGAAGTGGGCCGTGACGTGCAGCTCGACGACCTGCTGAAGGATTACGACGCCGTGTTCCTGGGCGTGGGTACTTATCAGTCCATGCGCGGTGGCCTGGAGAACGAAGATGCGCCGGGCGTGTACGACGCGCTGCCGTTCCTGATTGCCAACACCAAGCAGATCATGGGCTACGGTGAGACCGCCGATGAGCCGTTCGTCAGCATGGAAGGCAAACGCGTGGTGGTGCTGGGCGGCGGTGATACCGCGATGGACTGCGTGCGTACCTCCATTCGTCAGAACGCGGCGCACGTCATCTGCGCCTACCGTCGTGACGAAGAGAACATGCCGGGCTCTAAGCGCGAAGTGAAAAACGCGCGTGAAGAGGGCGTGGAGTTCCAGTTCAACATCCAGCCTCTGGGTATTGAGGTGAATGCCAACGGTAGAGTGAGCGGCGTGAAGATGGCGCGCACGGAGATGGGCGCGCCGGATGCGAAAGGCCGTCGTCGCGCGGAGATCGTGGCCGGTTCTGAACACGTGATCCCGGCTGACGCCGTGGTGATGGCGTTTGGTTTCCGTCCTCACAGCATGGAGTGGCTGGCGAAGCACAGCGTAGAGCTGGACTCTCAGGGCCGCATAATTGCGCCGGAAGGCAGCGACAACGCGTTCCAGACCAGCAACCCGAAAATCTTCGCCGGTGGCGACATCGTTCGCGGCTCTGACCTGGTGGTCACGGCGATTGCCGAAGGCCGTAAAGCGGCTGACGGGATCATGAACTTCCTGGAAGTGTAAGCCCCTCTGACTCCCCGGCAGAAGCATAAAGCGGAACGCTGGGGAGCCTGTTTTCAGTAGCCTGCCCTTAAGTTAATGATACCTTTTTAAGCAAAAAAGCAGCATGAATCCCGACGTAAACGTTTGCTTTCATGAAAAAAATGTATATTATGCGGCGGATTTTTTGGCCAAAATTCAAGGAGGCGTTGTGTCGCAAGATAACAATTATAGCCAGGGCCCCGTCCCTCTGGCGGCGCGGAAAGGCGTGATTCCACTCACTTTTGTGATGTTAGGGTTAACCTTTTTTTCCGCCAGTATGTGGACCGGAGGTACGCTCGGTACCGGTCTTTCCTATAATGATTTCTTCCTCGCAGTTCTCTTCGGCAATCTCCTCCTCGGTATCTACACTGCTTTTCTTGGCTACATTGGCGCAAAAACCGGCCTCTCAACCCATCTTCTTGCGCGTTACTCGTTCGGTATAAAAGGTTCCTGGCTTCCCTCCATGCTTTTAGGCGGTACGCAGGTAGGATGGTTTGGCGTCGGCGTAGCGATGTTTGCCATCCCGGTGAGTAAAGCCACGGGCATCGACGTCAATATCCTGATCGCGGTATCCGGTCTGTTGATGACCATGACCATCTTCTTTGGTATCTCAGCGCTGACGATTCTGTCGATCATCGCCGTTCCCGCGATAGTTATCCTCGGCAGCTACTCCGTCTGGCTGGCGGTGGACGGCGTGGGCGGGCTGGATCATTTAAAAGCGATGGTGCCACAGACCCCGCTCAATTTTTCAGGCGCGCTGGCGCTGGTCGTCGGCTCCTTCATCAGCGCCGGAACGCTGACCGCCGACTTCGTCCGCTTTGGGCGTAACGCGAAAGGCGCCGTGGTGGTGGCAATGGTGGCGTTTTTCCTTGGCAACTCGCTGATGTTTATCTTCGGTGCGGCAGGCGCCGCGGCAGTTGGACAGGCGGATATATCGGACGTGATGATCGCTCAGGGGCTACTGCTGCCCGCCATTATCGTTCTCGGCCTGAACATCTGGACAACCAACGACAACGCGCTCTATGCGTCGGGTCTGGGCTTTGCCAACGTGACCGGCCTTTCCAGCCGCACGCTGTCGGTGGTTAACGGTATTATCGGCACGCTCTGCGCGCTGTGGCTGTACAATAACTTTGTCGGCTGGCTCACCTTTCTGTCGGCGGCGATCCCTCCCGTCGGTGGGGTGATTATCGCCGACTATCTGATCAACCGCCGCCGCTACGCCAGCTTCCATAGCGCTACCTTTGTGCCGGTCAACTGGGTAGCCATTCTTTCGGTCGCGCTCGGCGTGGCTGCCGGGAATATTATTCCCGGTATAGTGCCGGTGAATGCGGTCCTCGGTGGCGTATTCAGCTACCTTCTGTTAACCCCCTTAGTCAGACGTACCTTTGCTACCGCCCCGGAGGCTCCCCATGCAGAATAATACCCTCACCATTCGTCAGGCCCGTTTACAGGGGCAAGAGGGGTTATGGCAGATCGCAATTGAAAACGGGCGCTTTAGCCGTATTGAACCGCAGGACGCGGCATCGTCACCGGTGGGCCAGGTGCTTGATGCTGAAGGCGGGCTGATCATTCCCCCTTTCGTTGAGCCGCATATCCATCTGGATACCACTCAAACGGCTGGTGAACCGAGCTGGAACCAGTCTGGTACCTTATTCGAGGGGATTGAGCGCTGGGCTGAACGTAAGGCGCTGCTCACCCACGAAGATGTTAAGACCCGCGCAATGCAGACGCTGAAATGGCAGATGGCCAACGGCATTCAGCATGTGCGTACTCACGTTGACGTCTCCGATCCCACGCTGACGGCGCTGAAAGCGATGCTGGAAGTGAAGCAGGAGGTCGCCCCGTGGGTCGATCTGCAAATCGTGGCGTTCCCCCAGGAGGGCATTCTTTCTTATCCCAACGGTGAAGCGTTGCTGGAAGAGGCGGTGCGTATGGGGGCGGACGTTATTGGCGCAATTCCGCACTTTGAATTTACCCGCGAGTATGGTGTGGAGTCGTTGCACAAAACCTTCGCACTGGCGCAGAAGTACGACAGGCTGATCGACGTACACTGCGACGAAATCGATGATGAACAGTCGCGCTTCGTGGAAACCGTCGCCGCGCTGGCGCACCGTGACGGGATGGGCGCGCGCGTTACCGCCAGCCATACCACAGCGATGCACTCCTATAATGGCGCCTACGCGTCCCGCCTGTTTCGTTTGCTGAAAATGTCGGGCATCAACTTCGTCGCCAATCCGCTGGTGAACATCCACCTTCAGGGCCGTTTCGACACCTATCCTAAGCGCCGCGGCGTAACGCGCGTGAAAGAGATGCTGGAGGCGGGGATCAACGTCTGCTTTGGGCATGATGACGTTTTCGATCCGTGGTATCCCCTGGGCACCGCCAATATGTTGCAGGTGCTGCATATGGGTTTACACGTCTGCCAGCTGATGGGGTACGGGCAGATTAACGACGGGCTGAATCTGATCACCACCCACAGCGCGAAAACGCTCAACCTGCAGGACTACGGCGTGAAGGTGGGTAATTCTGCGAACCTGGTTGTTTTACCGGCCGAAAGTGGCTTTGATGCGGTTCGTCGCCAGACGCCTGCGCGTTATTCTGTTCGTCACGGGCGGGTTATCGCCGAGACGGTACCCAGCCAGACAACGCTGCATCTGACGCAGCCGGAAGCGGTGACCTTTAAACGGTAATTATCGCTTCAGGAAATCTCATCCGGAGACGTATCAGCCTGTTTACGCTTTATCAGGTCTACAAATCGCAGCCTCTTTGCAGACCTGGTAAGCGCGGCGCCAGTGGTGAACTGGCGCGTCTATTTTCGATATTCTTTTACAGAAAAGAGATTATAAATAGACCAGCGTAATCACCGCCTCGCCGTCCAGCTTGATCTCTTGCCCGCTGCCAAGCCCGTTGGCGACAGCGGCGCTCACCTGTAGCGGAACAACCGCCGATGAGATCGGCTGCGGAATATCCGTGCCTTTTTGCACAAACGTATAGAAAAAGTCCTGCTGGGTCGGCAAGGGCAATAGCGTCGTGCGCGTCCATGGACCATTTTTGGTCGCGGCCCCGGCGATCTCCACCTGAACAGCGGCACTTTCGTCGGCTGCCGTCACGCCTGCCGCGTTAATTTGCACCCCATAACTGCCAATCGGCTTCTGCTCGCTGGTCAATCCTAAACCAAACAGGCGGGTCGTATCACGCACATAGGCACCGTTATTTATCTGGAATTTTACCCCTTCTTGCCCGGATTTATCTTTGCCAACGACCACGGAACTTGCGCGGGTATCACGCGCGGTAATCGCAACTCCCGTAGAAGATTCACACGTCACCGATAGTGTAAGATCGCGAGTACCAAGCTGTGTGAATGCGCTGGAGGAGAGCGACCCCGCATAGCGCGTGCCGAAATCTGCCACACCGCCATTGCTCAACGCCGGTGTACAGGCGGCAGCGTCAACGGTGACATCCACATCAATATTGACCGTATCAGTTGCCCATACCGCTGAAGCGGCAGACATTCCGCAGAGTAATAGCGCTATACGCTTTTTCATTGTACATCCATCCTTACGCGTAAATTTCCGCGCCACACTTCTCTGTCCGTAATATGGTTACTTTTGAAGCGCGGTTTGATGGTAAGCGTGACAGACGCCGTTTTTCCCCGCAGCTCCTGACCGTTGATAAACGCAATCCCTTCGTTAAGCGCTGGCGCGATCTCTCTCACGCCGCCATTGGTAACCCACGGGTCGCCGGCATGGATAGCCGCCAGATTGACTGTACGATCGTCCACCGTTGCCTGCGCGGCAGTAATGCGCATGACGCCGTTATCACCAAAACCAAATTCATGCCCTTTCGGTACGTTACTGCCCAGAAAGAGACGAATACGCGACGGTTCATCACATATCACGTTCAGGACAATCTGTTTCTCCGGCATCTCAATCAACGTGTTCCCTTCCGCCTGGCGCTCTGCGGCACTCATACGGCCATAGCTGAGTTTTTGCTGGCTTGATACTAACTGGCAGTCAGCCATAGCATGTAGAGAAAACGCCATTGCGCACACGGCTAAAATAAGCGCCTTCATTTACACACCTCATTGACAGTTTCATAGAATGTATCGGTATTTGCCTCTTTCGGAAGCTTCAGACCAAATGCACAGGTGCCGTTATCCAGTTTTGCCACCACCTGTTGAGCAGGTTCAACATCGTTAAAAAAGACCACGCCGTCATCCACTGAGGTCGTAAGATAATTTCCGTGCGAATCCTCAAGGGCGATCCCTTTCGGCAGCTTTTTACCGTTTGCCAGGGTAACGTTCACCAGTGCACGTCGCTGGGTTAACGCAGTAAAATCAAGATGCCCTACCGCTCCTTTGCCAAGCGTGACGACACGGGTTCCATTCCCGATATCCATATTTTTCGGCAATGTTTCCGTGTCCACTTCTACCCGCGCTGGGCGCCAGGCTCCCACTGACGGTACCACTGCCTGACCACGGAAGTCGGTCCATACCGGCCCCTGGGGCGTGTCAATCCTCACACCGGAGACGGGTTTATCCAGAGCAGCGATCGCGAACGTGTCGCGGATCGCCCATGGAGAGAACGTAACGCCTTGTCCATGAACCGCGATGCCCCCCTGTAGCGATCCTGAATAGCTGCGGCTATTCTCGTTATCCGAACTGGCGCTCAGGCCAAGCTGCGTATAGTGAAGGTTGCTGCTTATCCCACCGTTTACATTATCGCGATTCGTGGCCTGATCGTGTTCAGCTCCCAGCGACCAGGATGTGGTATCACTTACAACGCCAAGCGCAGAGGCGCCATACCGCGTTTTATGGTCATCATGACGGCTGTACAGGCTAACGCTATTGCTGGCACCAAAAGGAATACTGAGGTTGACGTAGAACAGATCGCCATCATCCTCATTCTCCTCATCTGCACTCAACTGATGTTGCCAGTTCATGGAAATCGTGGCGTACTTGAATGACTTGTTCCAACCCGCAGAGATGAAGCGGGAATCATCTGACTTATCATAACCCTGCGTTTGGTAGTAGCTGGTGCTAAGCGTGCCTAAGTAGGGCACACTCCAGGTCAGCCCGGCGGAATACTCATTTTTATTACCGCTGTCGAAATCATCATCCAGTGCTTCAAAAAGTTCGCGATAGTCTTGCGATTTATGCGTAACAGAGGCGTTAGCCCCCATGCCAAATGCGGGGTCAGAACTCCATGTTGCCGATAGCGTGTACCTCTGCCCTTTCAGTGAATCTTTCGAATCGTTGGACTGGTTCGCCTGGAGTGAAACAAGCCAGGCTGGTAGCGGCACGGTATCAAGGCTGGTGGCGACAGCCTGGTAATCTTCGCCTACGATTGAGCCTGCGTTGACATTCACCCGTTCGCTTAGTTTCCAGCCTCCAGAAAGGCTGGCTACCCATGGCGTTTCACTATAGCTATCGCTCACTCGTCCCAGCGCGAAGTGATATCCTGAAGGCGCCCCTGCGCTCTGGTTATACAGCGCTGCGGGCACCACATAGCTGTGCTGGCTGCCATCGGTTTCCACTACCGTCACGTTCAGATCGCTAACGCCGTTACGTACCGGCACATCGGTGAGATTAAACGGCCCGACCGGCACCAGTGTGCTGTACACCAGAACATTTTGCTGACGCACTTCAATACGGGCCTGAGGCGTATTGGCGATACCGGACACGCTCACTCCGCTACCGCCCTGTTGTAAGGCGCTCTCCGGTGAAAGCTCGATACCATAGATTCCCGTTCCCTGAAGAAGGGAGTTATTGATATTGACCTCGCCCGCCCTCAGGGTACTTTTCAGGGGGACAAAAGTATGCTGCAAATAGGTCGACGAGTTATTACTCTCGAATTCTCCGTCGCTCCGGCTCAGCAGTTGCTGAGTACGTAAGATCCAGTCGTCGAAATTGACCCCACCGTCCAGCATGGCCTGTGAATAGTCAGAGTGCCCGTCACCAAACTCATTGCGCGAGGAGAGAAGAGAATAATTCAACAGCGCAGCAGTGCCACCGGAAGTATAAGCTCCGATATCCGATTCGCTGTTTGCTACCCGATCCGCCGGTACAACCAGACTTAGAGATTCTTGCGCAGGCGAAGCCTCCACAATAGCGCTCGGGATATGACCGGTATAATCGTAGCAGCCGGACTCATAGTCAGAGGGAACTTTTAATCCTGCCTGCTCCATAAAAGGTTTGTCGAAACAGAGATCGCCGTTGTTGTCGAAACGAGCAATAACGTTGCCTTTATTATCACCATTCACCTTCAGGGCGACGGAAACGCTACCCGGTAAATACTTCGTCTTGCGAGAGAAATAATTTGATACGTCCGGGTTTATCCCCAGTGAACGAAGCGTTTCCTGATCAAAATTAATGGCAGCAGTCTCCATCTGCTGAGCCATCGCCTGGCCAGAACAGACCAGGCCAATGAGACAGGCGAGTAACGTTTTTTGCTGCATATCCTTTGCTGTCCTTATAGAGGCTTACTTCAAATCTGTAGTAAAGCGATCCCCTTTATAGCCGTAACGACTCGCCGGATAGAATTCAACTTTATTATCAGAGAAATTTGGTAATGTTGTTTTTATCGAGGTGTGAGGAAGGATGTAGGTCTTATCCAGCACACCCGCTTTTCCTGAGGGTAATGTTTTAAAGGATGCCGTTATACGAACAACGTAATCGCTGGGATTGTTGATAACCAGGCCATCACCCTTTTTGTTCCATGTCAAAAATTTCCATGGCTGCGTCTCCTCAGGTAGACCCGCAGGATGAATTACAACAGGAAGATCCTGGCGGATAGTCAACGCAACTTTATCTTCTCCTTTCTCCTTTGGAGGAATGCCTTCGAACGTGACGCGTTTAAGTTCTTCATACTTCATGGGTTTGCTGGTTTGCAGCAGAAAACGCATTCGCTGTGTTTCCCCGGCGTCGACACGGACTACAGGTTGAGAAACGATTAAACGAATAGATTTATCGCTATCAGGTAAATCTACAATGTTTGTATAAAGCAATGCAGGCTGCGAATCCGTATTTTTAACATTCATACTGGCTTCGCCTTTTTGTGCATCGACTAATAAAACCGATGTTTCTGGAACCATACCGGTGGCACAACACTTTGTCGCTACAGCCAACAACGCAAGATATAGAATTTTCTTCATGACTTTCCACTCACATAAATAAATAAAAATCATACCGGCATTATTTTTATTATTCTTGCGGCAGAGAAAGCTATTTTAATGCAAAAAAAGCGTGACAATGGCTTTTAAATACTCTAACCATTGCCACGTTAATTAAGCGTTAAATTATTAGAGATATACCAGACTAATGGTTGCGTTACCGTCCAGCGTAATTACGTCAGTCGTACCTAATACCGAGTTATCCTGCACTGCAGAGGTAACCAGCAACGGCACGCTAAGCTGTTTGAAGGCTTTTGGCTGCGTGGTTCCGGCTGTTGCTACGGTATTCGCTTTTTGGTAGCCCGTGCAGCCATTAAGCGAGCAGAGGTAACCCAGGCCTGGCGCAACTTTCTCCCAGGAACGCTGGCCTTCAGTGATGCTCCCTGTTACCAGGGTGTCAACATTCGCGCCATCCGCTGTGACCGCTTCAGTATTGATGGCAACGGTGTAAGCACCAATGCTCACGCCAGCGGTGGTTTTACCCAGACCAAAGGCACCAGCGGTGTTGCTGAAGTCTGATTTATCCGTACCGCTACCTGCGATAAACGCGGTTGAAGACAGGTTAACGCGACTGTCCAGGCGGTTATCGGTGGAGGTAAAAGCAACGCTCATGTTGCTTTCGCAACTGATATTTAGCGTGATGCTTTTCTGCCCCAATTGTACCAGCTTGTTTGTCGCACCGGTCGGTGCAATATTTTGGTTCAGTACCGTTCCATAATCTACAACGCCGCCATCAGGCAGGGTCGGCGTACATGCAGCCGGGTTAATCGTACCGACAACTTTCAGCGTAACATCGTTAGCGGCCTGGGCAGCAAAAGCGGATAAACCGAAGGCTACGGCGACGGTTGCTGCCGAGAGTACTTTTTTAAATTCCATTATTTTCATTTCCCGATTTATTTTCTACAGCATTTAGCAATAACGAATATCAAAGATAAACAAGGCTCAGCGTGGCATTACCGTCAAGCGTGATAGTATCGCCTGTACCCAATACAGTGTTGTCCTGAAGCGCAGTTGTAATGCGTAACGGCATATTCATAACTTTAAAAGCTTTTGGTGTGGTGGTTCCCGATGCAGCAGCCGTAAAGACACGTGTCTGGCCTGTGCCACTGTTAACTGGTGCAAAAGCACCCGTACTGGATTTTACCCAGGTATAATTTGATGTATCGGTACCTGTGGCAGCAATGAGATCAGCGACAACACCATCTGTTGTTGTATTAACGGGATCTGCTGCAATGACATAGGAGCCAATATTCACACCCGCACTCGTTTTACCCAAGCCATAGGCGTTTCCTGAAGCGTTAGCATTTACATTATCGAAAAACCCATTTTCAATATAAGCGGCGCTCCCCAGGCCCACACGAGTATCATGGCGGTTATCCGTAGAAGTCACCCCAACGCTGGTATCGCTGTCACAGGTAATAGTGAGAGTAATACTTTTAGCCCCCAACTGAACCAGTGTATTCGCCGTGCCAGTTGGATTGATGGTAGAAGCTGGCATTGTGCCATAATCTACCACTCCACCGTTTGGCAGTGAGGGTACGCAGGAACCAGGAACGATATTACCAATAACTTTCAACGTCACATCATTAGCAGCGTGTGCATTTGACATGGCGAGGGCTGCACAAATAGCAGCAGATGAAAATAATTTTTTAAAAGTGATATTCATAATTTGTCCTTAAAAGAAAATCCGTTTTTGTTAACGCACATATATATTTTCACAGGGTGATATCGGATACAATCAAATTAAAATAAAACATTATTGAAGATAAATTTAACTGTCCTACAGAAAATAACCCAACAAGATTAATCCCATGCCAATTAATAGACCGATATCTTTTGCAAAGACACAAGTTTTTTAGAGAGTAATTTTATGCAGAAAATAAAAAAACCTGCACAGCTGTGCAGGTTCGGAAAAAATATTGTGCTTTATGAAGTTTATTTGACGACACGGAGTGCCGGACGACCACCGCGCGGAGGCGGATCGTCATCAGGGTCATTGTCGTCGTGATGATCGGGTTTATCGCCATCAATCACAGACATTACCGTGTCGCTTTCACGTTCATCGGATGTCCCATCATCGTTCAGGCTGGCGACCTCTTCATCATAAGCCGCTTCCGGTTCGAACATGGTACCTGCACCGTTTTCACGGGCGTAGATAGCCAGAACCGCAGCCAGCGGAACGGAAACCTGACGCGGCACGCCGCCGAAACGCGCATTAAAGCGCACTTCGTCGTTCGCCAGTTCCAGGTTACCCACTGCACGTGGCGCAATATTCAGTACAATCTGTCCGTCGCGTGCGTATTCCATTGGAACCTGCACGCCCGGCAACGTCACATCCACAACCAGGTGCGGCGTGAGCTGGTTATCCAGCAGCCATTCATAGAAGGCGCGCAGCAGATACGGACGGCGTGGTGAAAGTTGTGACATTTCCACAGTCATTAGCCTCGGCCGAGACGCATTTCGCGCTCCGGTTCAGTTAAGGATGCCAGGAAAGAGTCGCGTTCGAATACGCGAGTCATGTAGCCTTTCAGCTCTTTCGCGCCAGGACCGCTGAATTCTACGCCCAGGGTTGGCAGGCGCCACAGCAGCGGTGCCAGGTAGCAATCTACCAGGCTGAACTCATCGCTCAGGAAGAAAGGTTTTTGACCAAATACCGGCGCAATCGCCAGCAGCTCTTCACGCAGCTGTTTACGCGCAGCATCCGCTTCTGAAGAGGAACCGTTAACGATAACGTTCATCAGCGAGTACCAGTCTTTCTCGATACGCTGCATGTACAGGCGGCTTTCACCACGCGCAACAGGGTAAACAGGCATGAGCGGCGGATGCGGGAAACGCTCATCCAGGTATTCCATAATGATACGGGATTCCCACAGGGTCAGCTCACGATCCACCAGCGTCGGTACGCTTTGGCTCGGGTTGAGATCGATCAGATCCTGAGGCGGGTTATCCTTTTCCACATGCTCGATCTCAAAACTGACACCCTTCTCGGCCAGCACGATACGAACCTGATGGCTATAAATGTCAGTAGGACCAGAAAACAGCGTCATTACCGAACGTTTGTTGGCAGCGACAGCCATGAAAACCTCCAGGTATATTCAGAATTTTTACTGCTACCAGCCCAACGGGGCCAGCCAGATGATGTATCGCCCATCCCAGAGAAAACACATTGTTCAAGAATCGAACAAAAATCGAGTATTCACCGATATTTGGGCATAAAATTGGATGATAGTTTACCAGATTTTGATGGCTTTGTGGTGAGGGGATGCCGGAAATGTGGAAAAAGAGAAGATATATGAAATGTTACTGTGGATAACCTGCGCATTATCCATAAAAAAACCCGCCGAAGCGGGTTTTTCGCCAATCGTTCTGCGTAAGCAGAATAGATTAACGTTTGGAGAACTGTGGACGACGACGTGCTTTACGCAGACCCACTTTCTTACGTTCAACCTGACGAGCGTCACGAGTAACGAAGCCAGCTTTACGCAGTTCAGAACGCAGGGATTCGTCGTACTCCATCAGCGCGCGGGTGATACCGTGACGGATCGCACCTGCCTGACCGGAGATACCACCACCTTTAACGGTGATGTACAGATCCAGTTTTTCTACCATATCAACCAGTTCCAGCGGCTGGCGAACTACCATGCGGGCAGTTTCGCGACCGAAGTATTGTTCCAGAGAACGCTGGTTAATTACGATTTTACCACTGCCCGGTTTAATGAAAACGCGAGCTGCGGAACTTTTGCGGCGACCAGTGCCGTAGTATTGATTTTCAGCCATTGCCTATAATCCCGATTAGATGTCAAGAACTTGCGGTTGCTGTGCCGCGTGGTTGTGCTCGTTGCCTGCGTAAACTTTCAGTTTACGGAACATAGCACGACCCAGCGGGCCTTTTGGCAGCATGCCTTTAACCGCGATTTCAATCACACGCTCAGGACGGCGGGCAATCATCTCTTCAAAGGTCGCTTCTTTGATACCACCGATGTGGCCGGTGTGGTGGTAGTACATTTTGTCAGTACGCTTGTTGCCGGTAACAGCAACTTTGTCAGCGTTCAGAACGATGATGTAATCACCGGTATCAACGTGCGGAGTATATTCCGCTTTATGCTTACCGCGCAGGCGACGAGCCAGTTCAGTAGCCAGACGGCCCAGAGTTTTACCGGTCGCGTCAACAACATACCAGTCGCGCTGTACGGTTTCTGGTTTAGCTGTAAAAGTTTTCATTAAAAGCTTACCCAAATAATAAGTTACACGTTGGTGAACACCCAAACGTTTAGTCAGTTGAGGTTCACACGACAAAGTCCGGCAAACCTACCCCTTCGAATAGCACATGCCGACACATAGAAAGTTTCGGGAAAAAAACCTTCTCGTAACGTGGGGTCGCAAGATTATAGAGAAGTTGAGGTCAAAGATCGACCCTTAAATGTGATTTGGGATGGGTTTTTCGGGGTTGCGTATTCTGCGGTCTGGTGCCCTCACCCCCAGCCCCTCTCCCACGGGGAGAGGGTAGCATTTATGGCATATGCTCACGCTTGAGGTACTCTTCGCTCTGCATCTCTTGCAGGCGCGACAGGCAGCGCTGGAACTCAAACTTCAGGCGCTCGCCCTGATAGATCTCATATAAAGGCACCTCGGCACTGACTACCAGCTTGACGTGGCGCTCATAAAACTCGTCCACCAGCGCGATGAAGCGGCGCGCTTCGCTCTCCATGAGTGGGGTCATGACGGGCACATCCCATAACATAACGGTATGGAACAGACGCGAAAGCGCAATGTAGTCATGCTGGCTGCGGGCGTCCACGCAGAGCGTTGCAAACGAGACGGCCAGCGTCTGGTTCTCTACGCCAAGCGTCGGCAACGGACGATGATTAATCTCCAGCGCTGGCGCGTTATCCCGCGGCGCCCCTGCCAGCGCCAGCCAGAGTTTATTCATCTCGCGGGATGTGTCGGCATTCAGCGGTGAAAGCCACAGGTGCGCCTGCGTCAGCGTGCGCAAACGATAGTCGACGCCAGCGTCGACATTCATGATGTCGCAGTACTGCTTAATGGCATCTATGGCTGGCAGGAAACGCGCCCGCTGGAGACCGTTGCGATAAAGCTCATCCGGCGGGATATTTGAGGTCGCCACCAGGGTGATCCCACGCGCAAACAGCGCTTTCATCAGCCCCCCCAGCAGCATCGCGTCCGTAATATCGGAAACAAAGAATTCGTCGAAGCAGAGTACGTCCGTTTCCGCCTTGAAGCGGTCCGCCACGATTTCCAGCGGGTCGGTTTCGCCCTGGAGCGCCGTCAACTCCTCATGAACCCGCAGCATAAAACGGTGAAAGTGCAGACGCTGCTTACGCGTGCCGGGCAGGCTCTGGTAGAACATGTCCATCAGCCAGGTCTTACCCCGCCCAACGCCGCCCCACATATATAAGCCACGAACCGGTGCGTTTACCGTGGGCTCTTTTTTGCCCAGTAAACGGCCGAATGCCGCCTTCAGCCCACTGCTCTGCACCGCATCGGCGGGTTTCGCCAGAAGCTCCTGGTAAATCGTGTCCAGGCGGTTTACCGCTTCACGCTGGACATCATCCGGCTGGTGTGTGCCCTCACTCAGGGCGAGTTGGTAACGCGATGATGGGGACAGGTTTTGCATGATGTTATTGTTATTCCTTTAGTTAAACCTCATCAGCGGTCGTGGCTGATGAAAAAAAGGCCGTTCTACACTACGCGATGATACGTCAGGATTCCACTTCTGCGGAAATAGCGGTTATAGTGGCATAATCAGGCACAGGCAGGAGCCGAGCCAACACCCTACGGAACAACAAGACAACGGGAGAAGTTCATGACCTGGGAATATGCGCTAATCGGTTTAGTCGTCGGCATCATCATTGGTGCTGTGGCCATGCGTTTCGGTAACCGCAAATTGCGTCAGCAGCAGTCACTGCAATACGAACTGGAAAAGAACAAAGCCGAACTGGAAGAATACCGCGAAGAGCTGGTCAGCCACTTTGCCCGTAGCGCTGAGCTGCTGGACAACATGGCGACAGATTATCGCCAGCTCTACCAGCACATGGCGAAAAGCTCCAGCAGCCTGCTGCCGGAAATGACCGCGGAGAGCAACCCCTTCCGCAATCGTCTGGCGGACTCTGAAGCCGGTAACGATCAGGCACCGGTTCAGATGCCACGCGACTATTCAGACGGCGCGTCCGGCCTGCTGCGCGGTGGCGTAAAACGCGATTAATCGCACAACCTGAATAAATTTTACGGGCGCACCTTATGCGCCCGTCCTTTCTTCCCGTCCCCAGCTATTATTTAGTCAAACACCTCATTGTTCAGCGGTTGAAAATTCAATAACATCAAGATGTTTTTGGGGCCGTTCTTTTTCATTCCAGGATACGAGAGTCAGCATCGATGAAGAAAAAAAACCAGCTGTTGAGCGCCTTAGCGTTAAGTGTCGGGTTATCTCTCTCGGCGTCCTTCCCCGCCAGTGCGGCACTGCCTTCGCAGGTGCCAGGACAAGAAGCCATTCCCAGCCTTGCGCCGATGCTTGAAAAAGTCCTGCCTGCGGTAGTCAGCGTTCAGGTGGAAGGGACGGCACGCCAAAGCCAGCGTATTCCCGAAGAGCTGAAGAAATATTTTGGCGAAGAGGCGCCGGATCAGCAGGCTCAGCCGTTTGAAGGCCTTGGTTCGGGCGTGATTATCGACGCGGCCAAAGGCTATATCCTGACCAATAACCACGTGATCAGCCAGGCTGATAAAATCAGCGTTCAGCTGAACGATGGCCGGGAGTTTGACGCCAAACTGATCGGCGGTGACGATCAGAGTGATATCGCCCTGCTACAGGTGCAAAACCCCAGCAACCTGACCCAGATCGCCATCGCCGATTCCGATAAGCTGCGCGTGGGTGATTTTGCCGTCGCGGTCGGTAATCCGTTCGGTTTAGGGCAGACCGCCACCTCCGGGATTGTCTCTGCCCTGGGGCGCAGCGGCCTGAATCTCGAAGGGCTGGAAAATTTCATCCAGACCGATGCCTCCATCAACCGGGGCAACTCCGGCGGTGCGCTGCTTAACCTGAACGGCGAACTGATCGGCATTAATACCGCTATCCTCGCACCAGGCGGCGGCAGCATCGGGATTGGTTTTGCCATTCCGAGTAACATGGCTAAAACCCTGTCTCAACAGCTGATACAGTTTGGCGAGGTTAAGCGCGGGCTGCTGGGCATTAAAGGCATGGAGATGAGCGCTGATATCGCCAAAGCCTTTAAGCTCAACGTCCAGCGCGGGGCGTTTGTCAGCGAAGTGCTGCCCAACTCAGGTTCTGCGAAAGCGGGCGTGAAATCCGGTGACGTTATTGTCAGCCTGAACGATAAACCGCTGAGCAGCTTCGCTGAATTACGTTCGCGTATTGCCACCACGGAGCCTGGCGCTAAAGTGAAGCTGGGCCTGATCCGCGAGGGCAAACCGCTGACCGTGGAAGTGACACTGGACAAGAGCACTTCCTCTTCCGCCAGTGCAGAACAGATCTCCCCGGCGCTACAGGGCGCAACGCTGAGCGACGGTCAGCTTAAAGACGGCACGAAAGGCATTTCTGTCACTGCCGTTGAGAAAAGCAGTCCAGCCGCGCAGGCAGGTTTACATCAGGACGACGTGATCGTGGGCGTGAACCGCACTCGCGTGCAGTCTATTGCCGAAATGCGTAAGGTGCTGGAGAGTAAACCGGCGGTCATTGCCCTGCAAATTATCCGTGGCAACGACACCCTCTACATTTTACTGCGTTAACCATTTGCGACTCCGGGCATCGCCGCTGCGTGTGATGTCCGGATAACTCATGTTATGCTGCAAACCGTTCCTTTTTTAACGACACACGCATCATGCTTTTAAAGCTCTTTCGTTCAATTGTCATTGGTTTGATCGTTGCCGGTCTGCTGCTGGTGGCTATGCCATCTTTACGCCAGTTCAACAAACTGTCGGCTCCTCAGTTCGACAGCACGGATGAAACGCCTGCAACGTACAATCAGGCGGTACGCCGTGCCGCCCCCGCCGTGGTTAACGTCTATAACCGCGGGCTTAACAGTTCCGCTCATAACCAGCTGGAGATCCGCACGCTCGGTTCCGGTGTGATCATGGATGACCGGGGTTACATCATCACCAATAAACACGTGATCAACGATGCCGACCAGATTATCGTCGCCTTGCAGGATGGCCGCGTGTTTGAAGCCCTGCTGGTGGGGTCGGACAGCCTGACCGATCTGGCGGTGCTGAAGATCAACGCCACGGGCGGTCTGCCGACTATCCCGATTAATCGCAAACGAACGCCGCATATCGGCGATGTGGTGCTGGCGATCGGTAACCCGTATAACCTGGGCCAGACCATCACTCAGGGGATCATCAGCGCGACAGGTCGAATTGGACTGAACCCGTCAGGGCGGCAGAACTTCCTGCAAACCGATGCCTCGATCAACCACGGTAACTCCGGCGGTGCGCTGGTGAACTCTCTGGGCGAACTGATGGGCATTAACACCCTCTCCTTTGACAAGAGCAACGATGGCGAAACACCGGAAGGGATTGGCTTTGCCATTCCGTTCCAGCTGGCGACCAAGATCATGGACAAGCTGATCCGCGATGGCCGCGTGATCCGTGGCTACATCGGTATTGGCGGGCGTGAAATCGCGCCGATGCATACGCAGGGCGGTGGTATCGATCAGATCCAGGGGATTGTGGTCAACGAAGTGGCACCTGGCGGCCCGGCGGCCAATGCAGGTATCCAGGTGAACGACGTTATTCTTTCCGTCAACGGCACGCCGGCGGTCTCTGCGCTGGAAACGATGGACCAGGTGGCGGAAATTCGACCCGGCTCTATCATCCCCGTAGAAGTCATGCGTAATGACAAGAAGCTCACGATTCAGGTCACCATCCAGGAATACCCGGCCACTAACTGACGGGCATAAAAAAACGGAGCTTAGCGCTCCGTTTTTTTTACCGGGACAAGATCACTTGTTAACGAACTCTTCGCCCAGCGTGATGTCTTTCTTCAGCGTATCCAGCATGCCTTCCATCGCGTTTTGCTCAAACGCGCTCAGCGTGCCGATAGACTTACGCTCTTCAACGCCGTTTTTACCCAGCAGCAGCGGCTGAGAGAAGAAGCGCGCGTGTTCACCGTCGCCTTCTACGTAAGCGCATTCAACCACGTTTTTCTCGCCCTGCAGCGCGCGAACCAGAGACAGGCCGAAACGCGCCGCCGCCTGGCCCATAGACAGGGTTGCAGAACCGCCACCCGCCTTCGCTTCCACCACTTCGGTGCCTGCATTCTGAATACGTTTGGTCAGGTCAGCCACTTCCTGCTCGGTGAAGCTCACGCCCGGGATCTGCGACAGCAGAGGCAGGATGGTCACGCCAGAGTGTCCGCCGATAACCGGCACTTCCACTTCCGTTGGCTGCTTGCCTTTCAGCTCAGCCACGAAGGTATTGGAACGGATGATATCCAGCGTAGTTACGCCGAACAGTTTGTTCTTGTCGTAAACGCCCGCTTTCTTCAGCACTTCTGCTGCGATGGCAACGGTGGTGTTCACCGGGTTGGTGATGATACCGATGCACGCTTTCGGGCAGGTTTCAGCGATCTGCTGAACCAGGTTTTTCACGATGCCCGCGTTGACGTTGAACAGGTCTGAACGATCCATACCCGGTTTACGCGCAACACCCGCGGAGATCAGCACCACATCGGCATTCTGCAACGCAGGACGCGCATCTTCACCGGAGAAGCCTTTGATTTTCACAGCTGTCGGGATGTGGCTCAGGTCAACCGCCACACCTGGGGTTACCGGAGCAATATCGTACAGGGAGAGTTCTGAGCCTGAAGGCAGTTGGGTTTTCAGTAGTAGGGCAAGCGCCTGGCCGATACCACCAGCAGCGCCGAGGACTGCGACTTTCATCCTAAACTCCTTATTATGGTTAACTTAAGTATCTGTAACTCCGTTGCGGCGACCATAATTCAGCACGTCATTAATTACAATTTTCATCGCTAAAGAATTTGAGGTCGCACGTCTTTGACCTTCACCCGAATGCTATCAGGCTGTGGGCAACAACGAATTAAGAGGGGGTTACAATACACCCTGCCACGCCACCAAAACAACATCATTTTGATAACATTTAATTTACTTTTAAGCTTATTTGCGCGGCGTGACCCAGGCATGTTTTCTGATAACGAAATCTGATAAAATCTCTCCCTTTCATAACATTATTTCAGCCTGGTGCCAGGTAGATAATTTGCATAAAAATTCATCCACATGCATAATAATGTTGTTTCTATCGTCATATTCCGGGTGACTTATGCGAAGCTCGTCTAAGCAAGAAGAATTAGTGAAAGCGTTTAAAGCGCTACTCAAAGAAGAGAAATTCAGTTCTCAGGGAGAAATTGTTCAGGCGTTGCAGGAGCAAGGCTTCGACAACATCAACCAGTCGAAGGTCTCCCGCATGTTAACCAAGTTTGGTGCAGTGCGTACGCGCAACGCCAAAATGGAGATGGTTTATTGCCTGCCTGCTGAACTTGGCGTGCCAACGACCTCCAGCCCGCTGAAAACCCTGGTTCTGGACATTGACTATAACGATGCCGTGGTCGTGATCCACACCAGCCCGGGTGCAGCCCAGCTGATTGCCCGCCTGCTGGACTCGCTGGGTAAAGCAGAGGGGATCCTCGGGACCATCGCCGGCGATGACACCATTTTTACGACCCCGGCAAATGGTTTCTCGGTGAAAGACCTCTACGAAGCGATTCTGGTCCTGTTCGAACAGGAGCTGTAATCTTCTGCCCCGTAGCGCCTGGCTGCGGGGATCATTCTGCTGCCGCCTCGTTTTACCCTGCTTTTCTCTGCCTGCTGCTTTTGCAAATAGTGCTTTTTACCGCCTGTTAACATTCATTCAGTGAATGATCTGCCGTAAAATCGCACTAAAAATCAAAGCCTCCTATCCAATTGATTTACATAAGAAAAAATCATAACGCCTGCAGAGTAACGCCCTTTTTTATTCATTCCCGTTATAAAAAATGATGTTTTTAACACATAATAACAGGCGAAACCATTAGTCTGGTATTAATTTTTTCCGTGATTAGTGTATACTTGATTTTGTGATGAGGGTCACAGAACAAAGACCCCAGTAAAATAATTGACGAGGTAAATAATCATGAAAATTAAAACCACTGTAGCTGCCCTGAGCGTACTGTCAGTCCTGTCATTCGGTGCGTTTGCAGCCGACACTATTAACGCCGAACAGGCACAATCCCGTCAGGCTATCGGGACCGTTTCTGTTGGTGCCATCGGTACTTCTCCGATGGACATGCACGAAATGCTGAACAAAAAAGCGGAAGAACAGGGTGCGTCATCTTATCGCATCATCGAAGCGCGCAGTGGCGACCACTGGCACGCTACCGCAGAACTGTACAAATAAACCCTCGTCGTATCTCATCATACGACTTGCCCCTGACCTCCCGGTCAGGGGCTTTTTTATCACTGGCGCACGTTGAAACGCAGTTGCCCTTCCAGCTCCTCCTCCGCTTCATCAAACAATAAAATCAATGCGCCAAAGCGTCTGCGCAGTTTTTCAGGCAGATGGGTAAATTCGATCTCCAGCGGTAACGGCAGCCTGTCGCCGGTAACCACATCCCACAGCATATCAAGATTGTTTACGCTGCCCCGCTCCAGGTCGAACGCCCGGATAAACTCGCGGTAGAAGTCTTCCTGACTATCAATTTCGTCAAAATCAAAGGTATAAATTTTCATTGCCAGCCACCCGGTACAGGCGGGCGGCAGATGCCGCCCTGTCTATTATAAGCCCCCGATATGCAGGGTTTTAACTTCCAGAAACTCCTCCAGCCCCAGCACGGACCCCTCGCGCCCCCGCCCGGACTCGTTTCCGCCCCCAAACGGACACAGCCCGGTCCAGACCGCCCACTCATTCATT
>NZ_PQTC01000010.1:0-167427 GCF_003850715.1 Enterobacter sp. 301B | reverse complement strand
CGATGCTGAGCCTGTAATAGGTATTCTTCATCGTGTAGCTGACAGAGGTATCTTCTCCCTGCTTGCTTTCACCACCATCCATTTCGGTGATACGGCCGCGCAGCTCGACCTCAACCAGCAGGCTTTCGCCATCGGTGTAATATTCACCGGCGAAGCGGAAGCGGGTTTCGTCGATATCACCGCAGTAGTTCAGCAGTAACGATTGAACCAGACCACCAACCACCATCGTGGTATCCAGCGCGCCACTGTCCAGACCGAGATCCACCGCAGCAGAGCCAATCATCCCGCCACCCTGAAAGTCTTCAGTTTTACGGGTCAGTTTTGGCAGCGTCACGGAAGAGACTTTACCGATGCAGTTGCTGCCGTTCACAAAGCAGGTGAACAGGCGCAGTTTGTGAGGAACAGCCATTTATGCACCTCCCAGTGAAGAGAACGCCGATTCGAAATACTCATCCGTGAAGGTCTGGTAGAGCGTCAGATCTTCCATTGGCGGAACCGGTGTATATTTATAGCGGATGCGTACCTGACCCTGACGGAGACCGGGTGTCGGGTTATCCAGGATATCAAACCAGCATTCCGCACCGATCAGCCGCCCCTGCGTCACCAGCGAATTGAGTTTGCCGCTGATGCCGCTGACCACGTCCTTAACGTTGGCCGGGGTTAGCGGTTCGTCCACTGATTTAAATTGCGCCTCAGCGATACTGTCAGCCAGAATCTGTGCCGTACGGGTATAAACCTCAAAGATATAATCTTTGGTATCCGTAACACGGTTGCCCCAGAACCGGAAACCGTTACGCTTGATGAGCGTCGTGATCTCCTTGTTGTTGAGTTCGTTCGCGTCGCTGTCTTCGGCCTGTAGCGACCAGAAAACATCCTGCGAAATGCCCAGCACGTTCTTGACCGACACGTTGGAAAGCGATTTGTGCCAGCCCTGATTGTTGTCAATCAGCGCGCGAAGGCCGCAGGCATACGCCGGAGCCGGGAAGATTTCATTTTCTCCGGTCTGCGGGTTGTATGCGATGAAGTCAGGCCAGATAAGCATTAGCTCACGATAGGCGAAGGTTGCGCGGTAGGCGATAGCTTCTGCCATCGTCGAGCGGCCGTAGCAACTGGCATAAACAAACGCACGCAGATTCTGCGCAATAACGCACAGCGCAGAGGTCACTTCTTCCGTGTCGTAGCCCGGCACGGCCAGAATGCGCGGGCGATAACCTACCTTCTGTTCGGCCGTCAGAAATGCGTACATGCCGGTATAGCTGCCGTCTTCTGCCGTGCCACCCATGATGAGCTGCGACTGCGTTTTGCCGCCTTCTTCTTCGGTCGCTGCTGCCACGCGCACAACAATGACCTTCGGGCTGGTCTGGTCATCGATGGCTTTAAGCGTTTTGTACAGGGAGCCGGTTTTACCCGCCTTACCCAGCACGCTGTTAACCCGTGTCAGCAACACGGGGGTATTCAGGGGAAAGGTTTCCGCGTCGGCATCATCCGCCACGGCGACGACCCCAATGACACTGGATTCAATGTCATTGATGGCCGTTACCAGGTCGGTATTTTCCCGGACGCGTACACCGTGGAAACGTGTCTCTGACATGTTAGCCACCATTACGTTATTGAGTTCGCAGTGATAATCCCTCATGTCTGAACGCCACTCACGCTATTACGGGTCTGGCCGGACGGCGACAACAAAAACCAATTTGGTCTCTCCCGCGCGCGTGGGATCCTTCGCCGGAATAAGGGGGAAGCATGGCACTTACAGACCTGACAAAATCACTTAGCGATGCCGTCAGCAGCTATAACGATTCACTGACCGAGGCGGTAAAAAGTCCGGGATTCAGCATTACGATGGGCGGCAAGGTGCTGACGCAGCTTGATGATCGGATCATGTCGTTTTCACTGACGGACAACCGGGGATTTGATGCCGATCAGCTGTCCATTTCCATTGATGACAGTGACGGTTTGGTTGCATTGCCGCCGCGTGGAGCTGAGCTTGCCGTATCAATTGGCTGGCTGGGTGAGCCACTGATCTACAAAGGTCTGTACACGGTTGATGAGGTGTCCCACGAAGGCCCGGCAGATACCATTGGCATTACTGCCCGCAGTGCTGATTTTCGTGAAGAGTTCAACGTAAAACGAGAAGTCTCATGGCATGACGTCACTGTTGAGCGCGTTGTGTCGGCCATTGCACACCGTTACGGACTGAAGGCGCAGATCAGTGAAATGCTCATGGATATAGAGATTGATCACGCCGACCAGACGCAGGAAAGCGATATGTCATTCCTTACCCGCATGGCTGAAATGTTAGGCGCAATTGCCACCGTCAAGAACGGCAGTCTGCTGTTTATCCTGCCGGGCGGCGGTGTGACCGCTGAAGGGAAGGCGCTACCCTCTGCCAGCATTGACCGCACGAGCGGCGACCGTCACCGCTTTCGTATTGCCGATCGAGACGCATATACCGGCGTTCGGGCCTACTGGCTGGATCTCAATTTTGGCAAAAAGAAAAAGGTCAGCGTTAAGCGCCGCAAGCCTGCAAAGCCCAAAAAAGATAAGAGCAGCAGCCGTGAGGGAGATTACATGGAGGGCGCAGACGGTAACGTTTATGTGCTGCGCAAGACCTACCAGAATGAAGAAGCGGCAAAACGGGCGGCGGCGGCTAAGTGGCAACAGCTTCAACGTGGCGCGGCAGAGTTTTCGATCACCCTGGCGCGTGGCCGCGCTGAGCTATACCCCGAAATGCACGTCACGGTTAGCGGTTTTAAGGATGAAATTGATAATCAGGACTGGATCATTGCGCGTGCTGAGCACGTCATCGACGATAGCGGCTTTACCACCCGACTGGAGTTGGAAGCGAAAATACCTGACTGGATAGCGGAAACTGAATAAAATGAAATGGAGTTCAACTCCCACAGGGGAGCCATCATTATGTTCAGATGTCCATTCTGCGGCGCTATGGCCCGCACCCGTACCAGCCGTAAAATAACCGATATGACAATCCGGCAATATCACCAGTGTCAGAATCTGGAATGTAGCCGGTCATTCACCACGCTTAACAGCGTAGAAAGGGAGGTAACAAAGCGTGCAGGTGCTGCACCGTTACCGCCAGACTTCATCCCCCGCGATGCCTTTCCCGCCTCGCACTATGGAAATAATCAACTTAGCCTGATTATTTAAACAAAAGCCCCGTTTTTGTAACGGGGCTTTTCACTTGTCAATGCGTCCAAATCCGATAAAATCCCAATGATTTGTAACAAAAAGATAAGCTTTTTATTAAAGGAGATTGGTTTATGGCATTGGTTAGCTGTCCAGAGTGTCTTAAGGATGTAAGTGATACAGCATTACGTTGCCCGTCATGTGGGAAGCAGCTTAAAAAGCCAAGACGTTCACTTTTTGGAAAAGTCATCAAATGGGCTTTTATACTGTTCAACCTATTTATGATCTACTGCCTCTTCGCAGGATTAGGTGGTAGTGGTGAAGTAATAAATCACGCAACTTCCGATGCAGAAAGAGCTGGGGCTGCAATTGGTACCGGTCTAGGTTTAATGGCAATCGCTAGTGTCTGGCTTATAGGCGACATAATCATCGGTATCTTTGTATTCCTCACAAGACCAAAGGGATGATTAAATGAAAAAGCTTTTTTTAAATGTAATAGCATCATTTATGGCACTCAATGCAGTGTCTGTATGCGCAGGAAGTGAACATAAAAACTTCAATGCAGTCCTTGAGTGTCGGGCTATTGAAAATAATGCTGAACGACTTTCTTGTTACGACAAATCAATACCGCCATCACGAACACAAAATGCTGATAAATTCGAGAGTAGAGATCAATGCCCTAATGAGAAAGATAATGATAAACGACTATCTTGTTACGATCGCTTCTTCTCTCCAACGTTTAAAGCTACAACAAGCACGATAAACACGTCAGCAAAAACTGATTATCAGCAACCTGACCGAGCTAAGTTGTTAGAGTGCCAAAGTGAAATTAATGGCACTAAAAGGCTGGCATGTATCGACAAGTTATTCCCGCAGACTACATCAGCAGAAACTGATGCTGTAGAAAGTTCTGTTTCTAATCCTGGCAAGTGGCAAACATCAATTAGCACCTCACCGGTAGACGACTCAAAAAACATAATCCTCTCACTTAACAGTAATGATTACATTCGAACGCCCTTTGGTGAAAGTGTGATGCCAACAATTTATGTAGCCTGCCGCGAAAAGAAAACGGAGGTATTCATTAACTGGGATGTGTACCTAGGCCTTGAGCAAACGAGTATGCTCTACCGCCTGGATAAACAGAAAGCAGTTGAAAAAGGATGGTCTATCTCAACTGATACCAAAGCGGTTTTTTACAAGGGTAGTGACATCGATTTTATTAAATCTCTAGCTAAAGCAGACAAAATGTTCACCAGAATCACCCCATACAATGAAGCCCCTGTGAGTGCAACCTTCGATCTGAAGGGCCTTTCAGATGCAATGAAACCGCTTCAAAAAGCTTGTGGTTGGAAGTAAACGAAATTTATGTCATTAACCAGAGTAACATTCAGACGATGAAGAGTAACTTGTTATGAAAAAAGCCCCGCTCAGCAAGCGGGGCTTTGTCTTTGTAATGTGGACACTTTTGTCGAAGTGTGGACGCTATGTGGACGCTGATTTTAAAAATCCCTTTCAATCAGCAATTTAAAAGCTTGACCTTCCCCTTGATGGAAGGTTTAACCTTCATAACAGTTAGCGAAAAGCAGAGTGAAGGTCAACAATTGACCAGAACATTATACGGGAGTTTTGTTATGTCTCACACTATTGACCTGACACTGGACGGCCTCTCCTGCGGCCACTGTGTCAAACGTGTTAAAGAAAGCCTGGAGCAGCGTCCTGATGTGGAAAGCGCTGAGGTGACTATCGATCATGCCGCCGTGACCGGCAGCGCCAGCGCCGACGCGCTGATTGATACCATTAAACAGGCCGGTTACGGGGCGGAGTTAAGCCACCCAAAGGCTAAACCGCTGGCAGAGTCATCATCCCCGTCGGAAGCACTGACAGCGGCCACTCCTGAGCTTCCGGTAGCTGATGATATTGATGACAGCCAACAGCTGCTGATCAACGGCATGAGCTGCGCCAGCTGTGTCTCCCGGGTACAAAACGCCTTACAGGCGGTACCGGGCGTCGCACAGGCACGGGTAAACCTGGCGGAGCGTACTGCGCTGGTGATGGGCAGTGCCTCCGCCGCAGATTTAGTGCAGGCCGTGGAGAAAGCGGGCTACGGGGCGGAGGCCATCGAAGATGATGCCGAGCGCCGCGAGCGCCAGCAGGAAACGGCTGTCGCCACCATGAAGCGCTTCCGCTGGCAGGCGATCGTCGCCCTGCTGGTCGGTATTCCGGTGATGGTGTGGGGCATGATGGGTGACAACATGATGGTCACCGCAGACAACCGCACCCTGTGGCTGGTGATTGGTCTGATTACCCTTGCGGTGATGGTGTTTGCAGGCGGACATTTCTATACCAGCGCCTGGAAGAGCCTGAAAAACCGCACCGCGACGATGGACACGCTGGTCGCGCTCGGGACGGGTGCGGCGTGGCTGTATTCGATGAGCGTTAACGTCTGGCCGCAGTGGTTCCCGATGGAGGCGCGCCATCTCTATTATGAAGCGAGCGCGATGATTATAGGTCTGATTAACTTAGGCCATATGCTCGAAGCCCGCGCGCGTCAGCGTTCTTCGAAAGCGCTGGAAAGATTACTCGATTTAACCCCGCCGACGGCCCGCGTGGTCACCGACGATGGGGAAAAAAACGTTCCTCTCTCAGAGGTGCAACCCGGTATGACGCTGCGTCTCACCACCGGTGACCGCGTGCCCGTCGACGGTGAAATCACCCAGGGCGATGCCTGGCTTGATGAAGCCATGCTGACCGGTGAGCCGATCCCCCAGCAGAAATCTCAGGGCGATGCGGTGCATGCGGGTACGGTGGTACAGGACGGCAGCGTGCTGTTCCGCGCCAGCGCCGTTGGCAGTCATACCACACTGTCACGCATCATTCGGATGGTCCGCCAGGCGCAGAGCAGTAAGCCGGAAATTGGTCAGCTTGCCGATAAAATCTCCGCCATTTTTGTGCCAGTGGTGGTCGGTATTGCCCTGCTGAGCGCGGCAATCTGGTATTTCTTCGGCCCGGCGCCGCAGATTGTCTACACCCTGGTGATCGCCACCACGGTACTGATCATCGCCTGCCCTTGTGCCCTTGGTCTGGCCACGCCGATGTCGATTATCTCTGGCGTCGGACGCGCCGCCGAATTTGGCGTACTGGTCCGTGATGCTGACGCCCTGCAACGGGCAAGCACGCTGGACACCCTCGTCTTTGACAAAACCGGCACGCTCACCGAGGGCAAACCGCAGGTAGTGGCCGTTAATACCATTGGCTGTACGGAGACGGATGCCCTGCGCCTGGCCGCCGCGCTGGAACAAGGCTCCAGTCACCCGCTGGCGCGCGCCATCCTTGAGAAAGCCGGTGATGCCCGCCTGCCGCAGGTAAGCAACTTCCGCACCCTGCGCGGTTTAGGGGTCAGCGGTGAAGCAGAAGGCCATACGCTGCTGCTGGGTAACCAGGCACTGCTAACTGAACACGGTGTTGATACGTCCGTGCTGGACGCTGAGCTGAACGCGCAGGCCTCTCAGGGCGCGACGCCGGTTCTGCTGGCGAGGGATGGTCAGGTGGCGGCGCTGCTGGCCGTACGCGATCCGTTACGCCAGGACAGCGTGGATGCCTTGCAACGCCTGCACCATGCGGGCTATCGCCTGGTGATGTTAACCGGTGATAACCCGACTACCGCTAACGCCATCGCCAGAGAAGCCGGGATTGATGAGGTGATAGCCGGCGTACTGCCAGATGGCAAAGCGGACGCCATCAGGAAATTGCAACGTGATGGTCGTCAGGTGGCGATGGTCGGCGACGGCATCAACGACGCCCCGGCGCTGGCGCAGGCTGACGTAGGTATTGCGATGGGCGGCGGGAGCGATGTCGCCATTGAAACCGCGGCAATCACCCTGATGCGCCACAGCCTGATGGGTGTGGCGGATGCGCTGGCGATTTCGAAAGCCACGTTGCGCAACATGAAGCAGAACCTGCTGGGGGCCTTCGTCTATAACTCGCTCGGCATTCCGATTGCCGCCGGGATTTTGTGGCCGCTGACCGGCACCCTGCTGAACCCGGTTGTTGCGGGTGCAGCGATGGCGCTCTCGTCAATTACCGTGGTGAGCAACGCTAACCGTCTGCTGCGGTTTAAACCGAAAGCGTAGAATCCCGGAAGCAGGCCGGGTAAGCGCAGCGCCGCCCGGCTTTCGCCTATTGCGCCCCCCTTCCCCACGCGCTAGCATGAACCTTTCCGTTTATGGAGCGCGTATGGGTCTGTTTAATCGTATAAAAACATCGTTTCGCGCCCTTTTTCCCCGCCGTTATGCCTGGCCCGGTATGGATATTTCGCTTCCGGGTGGGCAGCAACTGCACCTGGTGGGAAGCATTCATATGGGCACGCAGGATATGTCCCCCCTGCCCTCAGGCCTGATTAAACTACTGAAGCGCGCCGACGCGCTGATCGTCGAAGCCGACATCTCCGGCCATGAATCGCCGTTTGCCGGGCTGGAAAGCGACCGCCCCCTGGCTGAACGTCTTAACGAGACGCAGCTGGCTGAGCTTACCCGTCTTGCGGATGAGTCCGGCGTCTCGCTCTCAATGCTCGACACCCTGCCCCTGTGGCAAATTGCCATGGTGCTACAGGCAACCCAGGCGCAGCGCCTGGGGCTGCGCGGCGATTACGGTATCGATTATCAACTGCTGAATGCGGCACGGGCGTGCAACCTGTCCGTCATTGAACTGGAAGGCACGGACAGCCAGATTGCGCTTCTTCGCCAGCTTCCTGATGACGGCAAGATGCTGCTGGATGATACCCTGACCCACTGGCACACCAACGCGCGTCTGCTGCAAACGATGATTGGCTGGTGGCTGGATGCGCCGCCCGCAGACGGTAAGCTGGCGTTACCGTCGACGTTCAGTGAATCGTTGTATGATGTGCTGATGAACGCGCGCAACCAGGCGTGGCGGGAGACGCTGTATGCCCTGCCTGCCGGTCGTTATGTTGTCGCGGTTGGCGCGTTGCATTTGTACGGAGAAGGGAATTTGCCGTCGCTGCTGAAATAAAAAAATGGCCAATATTTCTATTGGCCCGTCAAAGAGGAATTTCATCGTTTTTATTATACCGAAGTGACCTTCGGCTACGCCGATTGTCGCTCAAAGTAACCATCACTGCCAATACTATTGCGCAAGATGGTGCTATTTTTTAGACAAACGTCAGGCGTATGCTGCTGGCATGAACCGTCTGTCGTAAGAAGGATAGCCATGACTCCCGCCGTTAAATTACTCGAAAAAAACAAAATTTCTTTCCGGATCCACACCTACGATCACGATCCGAACGAAACCAACTTTGGTGATGAAGTGGTGCGCAAGCTGGGGCTGAACGCGGACCAGGTATACAAAACGCTGCTGGTCGCGGTGAATGGCGATATGAAGCACCTCGCCGTGGCAGTGACGCCCGTCGCCGGACAGCTTGATCTGAAGAAAGTGGCCAAAGCGCTGGGAGCGAAAAAGGTCGATATGGCAGACCCGATGGTTGCGCAACGCACTACGGGTTATCTGGTCGGCGGGATCAGCCCGCTCGGCCAGAAAAAGCGTCTGCCGACCCTGATCGATGCGCCTTCGCAGGAATTTGAGACGATCTATATTTCTGGCGGCAAACGCGGGCTGGATATCGAACTGGCCGCAGGCGATCTGGCGAAAATGCTGGACGCGAAATTTGCGGATATTGCGCGCAGGGATTGAGAAAATTGCCCGGTGGCGCTGCGCTTACCGGGCCTCCGATTCGAATGTAGGCCGGGTAAGGCGTAGCCGCCACCCGGCACAACACACCCGCACTACTGCCAGCTCACCTCGCCCTTCGGCTCATACGCGTTCACGTCAATCGGTGAATTTTGCTGGATAAACTGCTTCAACACTTCCGCATCAATAAACCCGGTATTTACATAGCCCGGTTTGTTATCGATATGCGGATAGCCGTCGCCGCCGGTGGCGTTAAAGCTTAACGTTGCCAGGCGGTAGGTTTTCGCCGGATCAACAGGTTCGCCTTTGATTTTGAGATCGTTGAGCTTACCGTCCTTCGCGACGAAGCTGACGTTAGCAAACTGCGGATACGCTCCGGAGTCCGGCTTCATCTGCGCCACGGCGGTCAGGTAGTCAATTACCTCTTTCCCGCTCATGTCCGCATACACCACCACGTTGCCAAACGGCTGCACTTTGAGCACGTCTTTATAGGTGATGTTTCCGCCATCGATGGAATCACGAATACCGCCGCCGCTCATCACGCCGAAATCCGCATTCGTGCGCGCCATCTGCGCGGCCAGCACCAGACGCCCCATGTTGGTTTGTACGAAGCGGACTTTGCTGCGGTCCCCTTCCAGTCGTCCGTTAAGCGTGCCAATCTTCACGTCCAGCTGCGCTTTCCCTTTGCTCTGGAACGGCGTCAGCAGGGAGAGCATCTGCTGGTTTTCAGCGATCTCTGGCGTGTAGAGTACCCGCTCGCTTTTGCCGTCCGGGTAGGTCACTTTCTTCTTCAGGTTGACCGGGATGAGCTGATAGTGCACCAGCTTCATCTCGCCGTTACGGAATTCGAAATCCGCACGGCCAACGTATTTACCCCACTCGTGGGCCTGTACAATCCAGATACCGTTCTGACGATCCGGGGCGCACGGCGTGCCGGGCACATAATCTACCTGCTTTTTATTCTCAGAAGCCATGCAGACCGGATCCTGTGAGTGACCGCCCACAATCATCGCCAGCGAGCCCGCAGGAAGGCTGCGCGCCATCTCCACGTCGCCCGGCGCGTTAGAGCCGTGCTGACCGTTGTCGTAATGCCCCATGTGGGTGGTAGCGATAATCACATCCGGTTTTTCATTCTGCTGCAACTCCTGGATCACCAGCTTCGCTTCGTCCGCCGGTTTACGGAATTCGATGTCGGTGAAAAATTCAGGGTTGCCAATTTTGGCCGTATCGTCGGTGGTTAAGCCGATGACCGCGATCTTCAGATCCTGACGCTTAAACAGCGCCCACGGTTTAAACAGGCGCTCGCCGGTGCTTTTCTGATAAATATTGGCGGAAAGGAACGGAAATTTGGACCACTTTTCCTGCTGGCGCAATACGCTCAGCGGGTTATCAAACTCGTGGTTTCCGACCGCCATCGCGTCGTAACCAATTAAATTCATGCCGCGGAAATCAGGCTCGGCATCCTGCAAATCAGATTCCGGTACGCCGGTATTAATATCCCCGCCCGACAGCAACAGCACGCTGCCGCCCTGAGCCGCGACCTCTTTACGAATGCCGTCCACCAGCGTTTTTTGCGCCGCCAGGCCATATTCACCGTATTCGCTGCGCCAGAAATGGCCGTGATGATCGTTAGTATGCAGAATGGTAATTTTATAAGTTTTATCTTTTTCATACGCCTGCGCGGGCAGGCTTGTCAGCCCCCATGCGGCGATGAGCGCCAGCGCGACGCCACGCTTTATTAACTTCATCTTCTCTCTCCCTGACCCATAGACAAACGCAAAAATTACAGTGACTCACAAGAATAGACAAATAAGTTTTCAGAATTGCGACTTTCTTCAAATGTCACGGACGGGTATGTTAGTCGGATAATAATTACTCCCTGCATCTCTAATTACAAATTGACGTGGTATTTATGGCAATCAGTGAATCAACCCAGCCTGTTCAGGGCGTTCCGGCGTCGCCGCCGAAATCGCGCACTTCCTTCAAAGTATTAGGCGCAATCAGTCTCTCTCATCTGCTCAACGACATGATCCAGTCGCTGATTCTGGCGATCTACCCGCTGTTGCAGTCTGAGTTCTCATTAACCTTCGTGCAGATCGGGATGATTACCCTGACCTTCCAGCTGGCCTCTTCGCTGCTACAGCCGGTGGTGGGCTACTGGACGGACAAATACCCGATGCCATGGTCGCTGCCCATTGGGATGTGCTTCACCCTGAGCGGGCTGGTGCTGCTGGCCATGGCGGGCAGCTTTGAGGCGGTACTGGTTGCCGCGGCGCTGGTGGGAACCGGTTCATCGGTGTTCCATCCGGAATCGTCCCGCGTGGCGCGTATGGCCTCCGGCGGACGCCACGGGCTGGCGCAGTCTCTGTTCCAGGTGGGGGGGAACTTTGGTAGCTCCCTCGGTCCTCTGCTGGCGGCGGTAATTATCGCGCCTTACGGCAAAGGCAACGTGGCGTGGTTTGTGCTGGCCGCGCTGCTGGCGATTGTCGTCCTGGCGCAAATCAGCCGCTGGTATGCCGCGCAGCACCGCGTAAATAAGGGAAAACCTGTCGCGAAGATAACCAATCCCCTTCCGCGTAATAAGGTGATCCTTGCCGTCAGCGTGTTGCTGGTGCTGATTTTCTCGAAATATTTCTATATGGCGAGCATTAGCAGCTATTACACCTTCTATCTGATGCAAAAATTCGGATTATCGGTACAAAACGCCCAGTTCCATCTCTTTGCCTTCCTGTTTGCGGTGGCGGCAGGCACGGTGATTGGCGGCCCTGTGGGAGATAAAATCGGACGTAAATATGTGATTTGGGGCTCTATCCTCGGCGTTGCGCCGTTTACGCTTGTTTTACCGTACGCAACGCTGGAATGGACCGGAATATTGACAGTGATAATTGGTTTTATTCTCGCGTCGGCGTTTTCAGCCATTCTGGTCTATGCGCAAGAGCTGCTGCCGGGACGTATCGGTATGGTTTCCGGTCTCTTTTTCGGTTTTGCCTTTGGCATGGGCGGCCTTGGCGCCGCCGTGTTAGGGATGGTTGCAGACCACACCAGCATCTTCCTGGTCTATAAAATCTGCGCTTTCCTGCCACTTCTGGGGATGTTGACCATATTCCTGCCTGACAACCGTCATAAAGCGTAACTACACGGCTGCCAAAGTTAAACTTTGGCAGCCGGATAACCTGATGCCATAAGGCTTTCCTCTCCCTCCCCTCAGCAAATTTATCAAAATCTGCCTTTTTTCGTGCTTATTGCCTTTTTATTGTGATTTCAACAATTATTCATAAACATAAGCGTAAAAATTGTCATAAACTATTAATCGGCTTTTTGGTATTTGCACCAAAAATGGATCACCCATCGCGAAAGGAGACGGAATGCACCACGCCACACCGCTTATCACCACCATTGTTGGTGGACTTGTGCTCGCTTTTATCCTCGGCATGATTGCCAACAAACTGCGTATTTCGCCCCTGGTAGGCTATTTGTTAGCGGGCGTGCTGGCAGGACCCTTTACGCCGGGTTTTGTCGCAGATACCAAACTTGCACCGGAGCTGGCGGAACTGGGCGTTATCCTGCTGATGTTTGGCGTCGGACTGCATTTTTCCCTGAAGGATCTGATGGCGGTAAAGTCGATCGCCATACCGGGAGCGATCGCCCAGATAGGGGTGGCGACGCTACTGGGCATGGCGCTTTCGGCGGTGCTGGGCTGGTCAATCATGACCGGTATCGTATTTGGGCTGTGTCTTTCAACCGCCAGTACCGTGGTGCTGCTGCGCGCGCTTGAAGAGAGGCAGCTGATAGACAGCCAGCGCGGGCAAATCGCGATTGGCTGGCTGATAGTTGAAGATCTGGTGATGGTGTTGACGCTGGTACTGCTGCCCGCCGTCGCCGGGATGATGGAAAAAGAGAATATCGGCTTCGCTTCGCTGGCGCTGGATATGAGCATTACCATCGGTAAGGTTGTGGCGTTTATTGCCATCATGATGCTGGTGGGCCGCCGTCTGGTGCCGTGGATCATGTCCCGCAGCGCCGCCACCGGCTCGCGTGAACTGTTCACGCTTTCGGTCCTTGCGCTGGCGCTGGGCATTGCCTTTGGCGCTGTCGAGCTGTTTGACGTCTCCTTTGCGCTGGGCGCGTTCTTCGCCGGGATGGTGCTGAACGAGTCCGAGCTGAGCCACCGTGCCGCGCACGATACTCTGCCACTACGTGATGCGTTCGCGGTGCTGTTCTTTGTCTCCGTCGGGATGCTGTTCGACCCGATGATCCTCATCCAGCAGCCGCTGGCCGTGCTGGGTACGCTGGCAATCATCATCTTTGGTAAGTCCGTTGCCGCCTTCTTCCTGGTGCGGATGTTCGGTCACTCGCCGCGCACGGCGCTGACCATCGCCGCCAGCCTGGCGCAGATTGGCGAGTTCGCCTTTATTCTGGCTGGTCTGGGAATGGCCCTGAATCTGCTGCCACAGGCTGGGCAAAATCTGGTGCTGGCGGGGGCGATCCTCTCCATCATGTTGAACCCGGTATTGTTTGCCCTGCTGGAGAAATATCTCGAGAAGACCGAAACCCTCGAAGAGCTGACGCTGGAAGAGGCGACAGAAGAAGAGAAACAGATCCCGGTGGATATCTGCAACCACGCGCTGCTGGTCGGTTTTGGCCGCGTCGGCAGCCTGCTGGGTGAAAAACTGATGGCTCAGGGCATTCCACTTGTAGTGATTGAAACGTCACGCACCCGCGTCGACGAACTTCGCGAACGCGGCATCCGCGCGGTGCTGGGCAACGCGGCTAACGAAGAAATTATGAATCTGGCGCATCTGGACTGCGCTCGCTGGCTGCTGCTCACTATCCCGAACGGTTACGAGGCTGGCGAGATTGTCGCCACAGCCCGTGAAAAATGCCCGCATATCGAAATCATAGCCCGCGCCCATTATGATGACGAAGTGGAGTACATTACCGAGCGCGGCGCGAATCAGGTGGTGATGGGTGAGCGTGAGATTGCAAATACGATGCTGACAATGCTGACGAAGCCGCCAGTTGAAGAGGCAGTGACGGGGTAAGTTTTGTGCGGCCTGGTCCCCTCACCCCAGCCCTCTCCCCAAAGGGGAGAGGGTGTTCAAGTTCCCTCTCCCCTTTGGGGAGAGGGCCAGGGTGAGGGGTCTTCTTTTACCTGTCCCAATACGCCTCTTCGAGGCTGTCTTCCCGTTCCGGCAGCCCACGCGTTAAGCGCGGTGAATGCTGGTTCAGCACCTGATAACTCACGCGGTTCGCGTACTTGCACACCTGCGCCAGCGAGGAATAGGTCAGCCAGTTGAAGGTGTGTTTGCTGGAATTCGGCACATTGGTTTTGTGGTAGGCGTTAGCGGTGATGTCGTGCAGCAGCGCGGCCAGCGCGCCGTCGCCCGCGCCGTTGGTGTTCATGATCTTCTCGGGGCCACCCATATACGGTGCAATGTGGGAGAAGATACGCAGCGGGTTGATGCAGTCTTTATGACGCATGGCGCGGCTGAACTCGTACTGGTTAAATTCGGCGATAGCGCCCGGCAGCAGCGGGTGCTGGGTTTTCCGCTTGCTCTCTTCTTCCGTGAAGCCCGCCATGTACAGCCCGACCGGCCCGGCGGTGCAGAGCACCAGATCCACCCAGTCCAGCGCCTTATCAGACGCCAGCAGCGGATCGCTTTCGCCGGTCAGCGCTTCGGCTTCTTCTTCATTCATCGCCAGAATCGAGACGTGTTCTTTCAGGAAGGCCTGCCACCACTCCGGGTTGTCGGCAATCACGAATTTGGTGCCCAGCGTCAGAACCACAGGCACGTTGTATTTCTTCGCATACTCAATTGCCTTCATGGTTGCGTCCGGCATTGGTTCGCCCGGCTTGCAGCGCACCAGATAAGACGTCAACACCAGCGCAGACGCGCCCGCGATCACCTCTTCCGGAATACTTTCAGCGCGTAGCTTGTTCATATGGCCGGGGCTGATGGCAAAGGTACGCTCGCCGGAATCGCTTATCAGCGTAAAGCAACGACCAATCGGCCCGTCAACGCCCTGCAAATAGTTCAGATCGGTGCGGCTGGAGGTATTGCACAGGTAGCGGTAGGCGTAGCCACCGATTTCGATATTGCTGCACATCACGCCAAGCAGCACCGAGCGGTCGTCTGCCAGAACGGAGTAGTTGTGCATGGTGTTACCGATGGTGCCGCCAGCAAACTGGTGGGTGATAAGATTTTCGCGCATCAGTTCCTGATACAGCGCTTCGGCAACGTCATCCTCAATCACCAGCGAGTGCCCGGCGCTCAGACCGTAACGTGCGACAAACGCATCATCCACTTTGGCTTCAATGTCCACCAGCGTCTGATCGATACCGACCACCCAGGCAGCGCTGGTTTCGCTTTCCTGCTGAATTTGCTGTAACAGCGGATCGCGGGCATCGACGGGGAAATAGTGTTTGGACTTACGTTTACCGGGAAATTTCATGGTCTGAACTGTGCAAAGAATACGGGCCGGGAATGGTAGCACAAACCCGGCCCGTAACGCGATCAGCGGCGGGTGGTGACCAGTGACACCATCATATCGATGTGTTCAGGGGAGTCGTTAAGCGCAGGAATGTATTCGTATTTCGTTCCGCCGGCCTCCATGAAGAACTCTTTGTTCTGGACGGCAATCTCTTCCAGCGTTTCCAGACAATCCGCCGAGAAGCCCGGCGACATAACCTGAATGTGCTTCACGCCCTTCTCGCCCAGCATTTTTAGCGTTTCATCAGTATACGGGGTCAACCACGGTTCACGACCGAAGCGCGACTGGAAGGTCATCATCACCTTCTCAGGCGGCAGGCCGAGGGCGGAGACCAGCTCGCGGGTGGTATCGCGGCAACGCTGGGGGTAATCGTCCCCTTCGTTCGCGAAACGCTGCGGAATACCGTGATAGGAGAGCAGCAGCAGATCCGGCTCGCCGTGTTTTTCAAACGACGCGCGCGCGCTGCTGGCAAGCGCCTGAATGTACAGCTCGTTATCGGCGTAGTCGCGGATAAAGGTGATGCCCGGTATACGGCGGCGGGTCGCCAGAATGCGTGCCAGTTCGTCCCAGACGGCAGCCACCGTGGAGCACGAATACTGCGGATAAAGGGCCAGCACCACAATGTGTTCAACGCCCTGCGCCAGCAGAGAGTCGACGGCGCTTTCCAGGGATGGCTTACCGTAGCTCATACCGAGCGCAACGGGCATGTCCGGCAGACGGGCGGCCAGCGCCTTCTCCTGACGACGGCTGTAGACCATCAGCGGCGAGCCTTCTTCCATCCACACGGACTGATAGAGCTTTGCTACACGCGGAGAACGAATCGGCAGAATGACACCACGCAGCAGTGGCCACCACAGCAGTCTTGGGGTATCCACGACGCGCGTGTCGCTTAAAAATTGTCGCAGGTAGCGTTTTACCGCCGCTGGAGTAGGTGCTTCTGGGGTGCCCAGATTGGCAAGCAGGATGCCGGTTTTCGCCTGACTCATTCACGCCTCTTAACCATTTGATAGGCTGTCAATTGTAGCGGAAATGCGTTTAAACGAAACCCATTGCTGTAATAGGTAAGATGAGAATTTTTCTCACCCGGGGCTCCGGGTGAGAGAGGTGCGCTTAGCCGAGGATTTTTTCCAGCTCTGCACGTACGTCAGCCACGGCTTTGGTGCCGTCAACTTTCGCGTATTTGGTGTTACCCGCCTGCGCCTCTTTGGAGTAGTAGCCGATCAGCGGTGCGGTCATCTGATGGTATTCCACCAGGCGTTTACGCACGGTTTCTTCCTGATCGTCTTTACGGGTGGTCAGCTCTTCGCCGGTCACGTCGTCTTTGCCTTCAACCTTAGGCGGGTTGAATTTGATGTGGTAAACGCGGCCAGAGGCAGCGTGCACGCGACGGCCAACGATACGGTCAACGATCAGTTCGTCCGGTACATCGAACTCCAGCACGTAATCCACGTTGATGCCCGCTTCTTTCATGGCGTCAGCCTGAGGAATGGTGCGCGGGAAGCCGTCCAGCAGGAAACCATTGCGGCAGTCTTCCTGAGCAATGCGCTCTTTTACCAGCGCGATAACCAGTTCGTCGGTCACCAGCTTGCCTGCGTCCATGATGTCTTTAGCTTGTTTGCCCAGCTCGGAGCCAGATTTAACAGCGGCACGCAGCATGTCACCAGTAGAGATTTGCGGAATACCGTATTTCTCCATGATGAACTGAGCCTGAGTTCCCTTACCCGCGCCCGGAGCGCCAAGCAGAATAATACGCATTGCGAAAATCCCCTCAAATGTCGATTCAATTTTTCAAAAGCGCTAAACAATACCACCAGAACGGGTATCGCTCAAGGAAGGCGGGGAGGCTGAAACGGTTAACGGGGGGAGATTATTTGGGTGAGTGCGAGAATGCCCCCTCACCCTAACCCTCTCCCCAAAGGGGAGAGGGGACGATTATACCCTCTCCCCTTTGGGGAGAGGGCCAAGGTGAGGGGTAGGTTTTGTATTACGCCAGCAGCAGCGCATTCACACGTTTAATGAACAGGTTAGGATCTTCCAGGGTGCCGCGCTCGGCCAGCAGGGACTGATCCAGCAGCAGTTCAACCCACTCCGCAAAGCGGGCGTCGTCCTGGGTATCCGCCGCGCGTTTCACCAGCGGATGATCCGGATTAAGCTCAAAGATATATTTCACTTCCGGCACGGCCTGGCCCGCCGCAGCGAACAGTTTCGCCATCTGGGTGCTCATTTCGTCCGCATCGGTGGTGACAATGGCTGGCGTATCGGTCAGACGGTGCGTGAAGCGCACCTCTTTCACGCGATCGCCCAGCAGGGTTTTCACGCGCTCAACGAACGGCTCCAGCGCCTTCTCGGCTTCCTTCGCGCTGTCGTCCACTTCATCCGCCAGCTTATCGATAGACTCGTCGGCTTTAGCAACGGACTGGAAGGATTTACCGTCGAACTCGGTCAGGTAGTTCATCATCCACTCGTCGATGCGGTCAGACAGCAGCAGCACTTCGATGCCTTTCTTACGCAGCAGCTCCAGATGCGGGCTGCTCTTCGCTGCCGCATAGCTGTCGGCGGTGATGTAGTAGATCTTCTCCTGCCCTTCTTTCATTCGGGAGACGTACTCTTCCAGCGATACGGTCTGGGGGGAGGAGTCGTTGTGCGTAGAGGCGAAGCGCAGCAGTTTAGCGATAGCTTCCACGTTCGCGGTGTCTTCCGCCGGGCCTTCTTTCAGCACCAGGCCGAACTGTTTCCAGAAGGTCTGGTATTTTTCCGCATCGTCTTTCGCCAGTTTTTCCAGCATCTGCAACGCTCGCTTGGTCAGGGCGTTACGCAGGTTACGGGTGACGGTGCTGTCCTGGAGAATTTCACGGGAGACGTTCAGCGGCAGATCGTTGGAATCTATCAGGCCACGCACAAAGCGCAGGTAGTTCGGCATGAACTGCTCGGCGTCGTCCATGATGAAGACGCGCTGCACGTACAGCTTCAGGCCGTGCTTGTGATCGCGGTTCCACATGTCCCACGGCGCCTGCGCCGGAATGTACAGCAGGCTGGTGTACTCCTGCTTCCCTTCCACACGGTTGTGGCTCCAGGTCAGCGGGTCGGTAAAGTCGTGGGCGATGTGCTTGTAAAACTCGTTGTACTCGTCGTCTTTAATTTCAGCTTTGTTGCGCGTCCACAGCGCCTGCGCCTTGTTGATTTTCTCCCAGGAAACCACGGTTTCGCCGTCTTTCTCTTCCTGTTTTTCAATCTCCACCGGCAGCGCGATGTGGTCAGAATATTTGCTGATGATGGAGCGTACGCGCCAGTCGTTCAGGAAATCGTCTTCGCCTTCGCGCAGGTGCAGAGTAATTTCGGTGCCGCGATCCGCTTTGGTGATATCATCAACGGTGTATTCGCCTTCCCCTTTGGATTCCCACAGCACGCCGTTTTCGGCGCTGTCGCCCGCGGCGCGGGTGCGCACGGTGACTTTATCCGCCACGATGAATGCCGAGTAGAAGCCTACGCCGAACTGACCGATCAGCTGGCTATCTTTCGCCTGGTCAGAGCCCATGGACTCGAGGAACGCTTTGGTGCCGGATTTAGCGATGGTGCCGAGATGGTCGATCACCTCGTCGCGGTTCATCCCGATGCCATTATCGGCAATCGTCAGGGTGCGGTTCTCTTTATTAAAAGAGACGCGCACGCGCAGTTCGCCATCGCCTTCGTACAGATCCGGGTTGGACAGCGCGCGGAAGCGCAACTTGTCCGCCGCATCGGAGGCGTTGGAAATCAGCTCACGCAGGAAGATTTCTTTGTTGGAATACAGGGAATGGATCATCAGGTGCAGAAGCTGTTTTACTTCTGACTGGAAACCACGGGTTTCTTGTCCTTTCATCTAAGTCGACCTCAACAATGCCATTTAATGGGGTTGTAAAACGTTGAGTGAGAGATGGGGATAAGGGGGGGGATTTTCAAGCGGAGGCCGCGCACGCAGCCTCCGTTTGGTCAGAAAATAATCTTGTGTCGTCCGGCCAGCGAGTGCGACAGCGTGGTGCCGTCGACCATCTCCAGCTCACCGCCGACCGGCACGCCGTGGGCGATGCGGCTGGCGTCAACGCCGTACTGCGCGCACAGCTCGGCGATGTAGTTGGCGGTTGCCTCCCCTTCCACCGTCGGGTTGGTGGCGAGGATCACCTCTTTGATCGTCTCGGACTCAAGACGCTGTTCAAGACGATCGAGACCGATATCATCCGGGCCGATGCCGTCCAGCGGGGAGAGATGCCCCATCAGCACGAAATAGCGGCCGGAAAACTGCCCGGTTTGTTCGATGGCGTAGATGTCCGCCGGACTCTCCACCACGCAAATCTGACCGTTTTCCTGACGACGCGGGTTCGTGCAGATGTTACAGACGTCCTGCTCGGTAAAGGTCCGGCAATCCGCACAGTGACCAATTTCTGACATGGCGCGGGTCAGAGCCTGCGCCAGGCGCATCCCGCCGCTGCGGTCGCGCTGCAATAGCGTAAACGCCATACGCTGCGCCGACTTCGGGCCAACGCCCGGCAGGCAGCGCAGTGCTTCCATTAACTGCGTGAGCAGCGGACTGGTTTGCATCAGAATGGCATCTTAAAGCCCGGCGGCAGTTGCATACCGCTGGAAACAGAGGCCATTTTCTCTTTCTGGGTTTCGTCGATACGGCGAGCGGCATCGTTAAACGCGGCTGCAACCAGATCTTCCAGCATCTCTTTGTCGTCTTCGAGCAGGCTCGGGTCGATTTCAACGCGACGGCAGTTGTGCGCACCGTTGATGGTCACCTTGACCAGACCGGCACCCGATTCACCCGTGACTTCCAGCTGAGCGATCTCTTCCTGCATCTTCTGCATTTTTTCCTGCATCTGCTGAGCCTGCTTCATCAGGCCACCCAGACCGCCTTTTCCACCAAACATAGGCTTCTCTCTTCTTTCACGTTAAGGATTACAACCGTAAGTCAGACTCACGATCAAAGGGGGCGAATACTCTCTTCATCCAGATCGGCGTCGAAGAACCGGCGCAGGGTCTGGATGTTGTTATCCGCGATAATCGACTCGCGCGCCTGCGCGAGCTTCTCTTCATAAATCGCCTGTCGCCACTCGAGCGGCGTTTTCACCGCCGGATTATCATCTTCAATGATAGTCAATTCAACCGGCACACCCTGTAATGCGGTAAGCGCCTCGGCCAGCGCCTTTTGCGCGCCTGGGGAGTTGAGGTGCCGCTGGCCAGGGCGCAGGTGCAGACGCACCTGATTGCCTTCCTGCTCTTTCCAGGCATTCAGCGCGACCTGCTCCACCAGCTTCGGCAGCTGAAGTTTGCTGACCTCAGCGGCCCAGGCGTCGCGCTCGATGGACTCTTCCGCGAGCTTCGCGGACAGCTCCGGCGTTTTTTCATGCTCAAGCGCCTTTTTCAGCGCTTTTGGCGTGGCGACCACTTCCTTGACCGTTTCAACAACGGTAGTCGCCTTCCAGCGGTATGCCTCTTCTTTCGCCGGGGCTTTTTGCTCGAGCGCGGACGGTGCCGGACGCGACTGCACGCGCTCCGTTACCGAGGCCAGTCGTTCAAGCGCGGCGTTGTTCACCGGCCGCGCTCTTGCAGGCGCTGCCGGTTCACTCTTTTTTGGTTTGGTTGCTCCCTGCGCACGTTGCAACTGGCTTCGTGCGGCAAGCACCGAACTGGTGGCATCCGACAGCGGCACGTTCTGCGGCGGCGGCGATGCCGGTTGCGGTGGCACCTGCTGCGGTGACATTACCGCGGTCGGCGCAACCGGCGCAAAGGACTGCCGGGGCGTTTCCGGCTCCGGCAATGGCTTGCGCGGATGGAAGGCCAGCGCGCGCAGCAGCGTCATTTCAACGCCCATCCGGCGATCCGGTGCAAACGGCAGCTCTTTGCGGCCAATCAGCAGGGTTTGATAATAAAGCTGCACGTCAGCCGGCGGCACGGTGCGCGCAAGTTCACGCATCCGCTGTTCAATGGTCGCCATGTCCGCGCCAATGGCCGACGGAGACAATTGCAGCATCGCCACGCGATGCAGCAGGCTGAGCATCTCGACCAGCAGCGCTTCCCATTCAATGCCACGGGCGGCGGCATCGTTGACGAGGGTCATTACCCGCTCACCGTTGGCGGCAATCATCGCTTCGATAAGCGACAGCGCCTGATCGTCATCCAGCGTGCCGAGCATGGTGCTGACCGCGTCAGTGGAAAGCTTACCGTCACCGCTGGCAATTGCCTGGTCAGTCAGGCTCAGCGCATCACGCAGGCTGCCGTCCGCCGCGCGGGCCAGCAGCTGCAGGGCGCGCGGCTCGTGAACGATCTTCTCTTCATCAAGAATGTGTTCAAGCTGTGCGCGGATCTGCTCAACGTCCAGCGCCTTCAGATGGAATTGCAGGCAGCGCGACAGGATCGTGACCGGCAGCTTTTGCGGATCGGTGGTCGCCAGCAGGAATTTGACATGCGCAGGCGGCTCTTCCAGCGTTTTCAGCAGGGCGTTGAAGCTGTGGCGCGACAGCATGTGCACTTCATCGATCAGATAGACCTTGAAGCGGCCGCGCGCCGGGGCGTACTGCACGTTGTCGAGCAGATCGCGGGTGTCTTCCACCTTGGTGCGCGAGGCGGCGTCGATCTCGATCAGATCGACAAAACGCCCCTGCTCGATCTCCCGGCAGTTGTCACATACGCCGCACGGGGTGGCGGTGATCCCGGTTTCGCAGTTCAGACCTTTTGCCAGCAGACGGGCAATAGAGGTTTTACCGACGCCGCGGGTGCCGGAGAAAAGATAGGCGTGATGGATGCGACCTAGCGACAAGCCGTTCGCCAGGGCCGTCAGCACATGTTCCTGACCGACAACGTCAGCAAAGGTTTGTGGTCGCCATTTACGGGCTAACACCTGATAACTCATGGGCAGGCTCTGCAACGCTGGAAGGTGAATTAATGGAGGGGAATGCTATCACAACCTCACCCATTGAGCGAGGTTGTGAGATACGGGATTAATGACCCGGGAAAGGCACCAGGCTGTAGCTGGTAATACCCTGTTTTTCCAGGCGCTGCTCGCCGCCGAGATCGAACAGGTTGATGATGAAGGCCGCGTCGGTCACTTCCCCGCCCAGACGACGGATCAGCTTCACGGTCGCTTCGATGGTGCCGCCGGTTGCCAGCAGATCGTCCACCACCAGCACTTTGTCGCCTGGCTTGATGGCATCAACGTGAATTTCCAGCTGATCGGTGCCGTATTCCAGCTCATAGCTCTCAGCAATGGTTTCACGCGGCAGTTTGCGCGGCTTACGCACCGGCACAAAACCCACGCCCATCGCCAGCGCAACCGGTGCGCCGAACAGGAAGCCACGGGCTTCGGTACCTACTACTTTGGTGATCCCGGCGTTTTTATAACGCTCAACCAGCAGTTCAATGCTGAGGGCGTACGCTTTCGGGTCTTCCAGCAAGCTGGTGACATCACGGAAAAGAATGCCAGGCTTTGGATAATCCTGGATACTTTTGATGCTATTTTTCAGATATTCAAGCTGCTGTGCAGTTGCGGTCATCGGTTTGTGCCTAAATGAAACAGTGTTACTCACGGCGCGCGACGAGTCGGTCAAAGTAACAGTTGTTTAACCTTTGACCAGGCGCACCTGTGCTCGAAAACGGTCGAATTTACTGGCTGTGCGCCATAATTGCAACCGCCATGATGAGGCTTCAGTGCTTTTGTTGCTTTTCATCAACCACGGGGATCCGCCACATGAAGATCAGCAGGCAGGCCAGGATTGCCAGCAGCAGAATGCGCACCCACATCATTTTCACCAGCCATAACGAGACGGCGAAGGTGATCAGGATGAAGGCAATGGCGCGCGGCTTGGCCCCGGGCGGCATGGCCCGGTGTTTTTGCCAATGCCGCAGGTAGCCGCCAAACCACGAACGGTACAGGAGCCAGTGGTGAAAACGCGGCGACGAGCGGGCGAAGCACCAGGCGGCCAACAGGATGAACGGGGTGGTCGGCAGCAAGGGCAATACGATGCCCAGCGTACCCAGCACTACCGCGAGCCAGCCAATGATGATTAAAATAGTACGCTGCATAATGCGAATCGTTATCAAACTGAACGGCTACTTTACCACTGGAGAGCGCATTGAAAACAGCACTGCTTCTTGAGAGGCTGCAAAATCAGCTGATCGCGCTGCGGGCGCAGGCCACACCGCTGATGGGACATGCTACGCTGAAACCGCGCTTTGACCGGCAGCTCTTCCGCACCCGCAGTACCGTCATTCAGGATTACCTTGCTGAGATGCAGACCAACCTCGACGAGCTTCGCCACGCGGTTGAGAGTGAACAGCAGGAACAGGTGGTGTGGCTTGCGGAGCATCTTACTGAGCAGATCACCGCCCTGCACCGCGAAATCGCCGCCTGGCCGCTACGGGCGTGGGACAGCGCCTCGCCTGGGCTCGGAAAATGGCAGCGCAAGCGGCTGGAGAACCAGGAGTTTGAGCGGCGTCTGTTTGAGATGAAGTGTGAGCGCGAAGCCCGCCTGACCACCAGCGAAACGCTGCAAGAGCAGCAGTTATTAATGCGTGAAATCAGCGCGCTGGAAGGCCGCATCGTCCGCTGCCGTCAGGCGCTGGATGAGATTGAACGCGTCATTGAACGCCTGACCCGTTAACAGGAGCCACTAATGTCACTGGAAAATGCCCCCGACGAGGTCAAGCTGGCCGTCGATTTAATTATGCTGCTGGAGAATCACGAGATCCCGGCGGAGACGGTGCTGAAAGCGCTGGAGATTGTGCGGCGGGATTTTGAGGGAAAGGTGAAGGCCGGTTGCCCTCACCCTAGCCCTCTCCCTGGAGGGAGAGGGGACCGTTAGGTGCGGTTTGAAAGATCTGCCCTGATTCGCTTTTTACCCTCTCCCCTCTGGGGAGTGGGCAGGGTGAGGGGCGGAGTTTTCGTCACCCTTAATCTCGCGCTTCACTTCCGTATGTTCGTCACCTTTCTCGTTACGCAGGTGAACTTCAAGCTGGTTGAAGGCGATATTAATGTTGTTTTCACGGCACAGACGGTCAATGGTGCGGTTCAGCTCATCGACGGTGTAGCTGCGATCGCGTAGTTCGCGTACGTACAGGCGCAGCTCATGATCCAGCGTGCTTGGCCCGAAGGTGGTGAAGAACACGTCAGGCGCAGGATCGTGCATCACTTTAGGATGTGATTTCGCGGCTTCCAGCAGGACCTCTTTCACTTTATCCAGATCTGAACCATAGGCCACCCCGAGTCGGACCACCACGCGCGTCGTAGTATCCGAAAGCGACCAGTTGATCAGTCGCTCGGTCACGAAGGCTTTGTTCGGGATGATCACCTCTTTACGATCGAAGTCAGTGATGGTGGTCGCACGAATACGGATCTTGCTGACGGTCCCGGAGAAGGTGCCGATGGTGACGGTATCGCCGATACGCACCGGACGTTCGAACAGGATTATCAGGCCAGAAACAAAGTTACCGAAGATCTCCTGCAAGCCGAAGCCCAGACCTACCGACAGCGCCGCCGCCAGCCACTGGAGTTTATCCCACGAGACGCCCAGCGAGCCGAATACCGTCATCGCCCCGACAATAATAATGACGTAGTTCAGGATGGTGGTAATGGCATACGACGCCCCCTGACGCAGGTTCAGCCTTGAGAGCACCAGCACTTCCAGCAGACCAGGCAGGTTGCGGATCAACGCCCAGGCCACCACCGACGACACCAGCGCAAAGAGCAGGCTGCCCATGGTGACGCTTTTCATTACCGCAGCGCCCGCTTCGGTACCGTTGTATTGCCAGAGGGTGATACTGTCGAGGTAGGCGAAGACGGTAATTAAATCAGACCAGATGGCCCAGAACATCACCGCAAACAGCGCAATCATCACCAGCATGGTAATACGCATCGTTTGCTGGTTGACCTGCTCCAGGGCAATGGTCGGCTCTTCCTGCGGCTCCGCCCCTTCAGCCCCCTCTTTAACCTGATGCTGTCGACGGGCAACAGCACGACGATACGCAATGCGGCGCGCCGCCACGCTCAAACCGCGCAGCACGGTCTGGAACAACAGGTTCCACAGGATCACCAGATACACGGTTTCAATCCAGCGGCCTGACAGACGAAGCGTGGTATAGAAGTAACCCGTTGCCGTCAGCACCATCAGCGCCAGCGGAATGATCGCCAGCACCGTTACGGTAACCAGACGAAGATTGTGGGACTCTTTATCCCGCCAGCTGTCGCGGCACATCGGCCACATCAGGACGGCTATCAGCAGCAGGTTCAGCATAATTACCAGCTGTCCCAGCACGTCATCCATCAGATGCAGCGGCGAAAGCTCGGCCACAACGGACCAGAAGTGCAGCGGCAACAGCGCGAGGCTGATACGTACAATCTGGCGACGCCAGTGGCTGGTGAGTTTTTCCGGCATGTTGAAGTGTCGGACCGCGACGCCGTCTTTTTCCAGCACTTTCCAGCACAGACCAAACACCAGCCAGAACAGCGCCAGCTTTTTGCTGAACGCCCACAGCAGGTCGCTGATATTGAGCTGCATGGTCAACAGGATCAGGCCGACGGCGAGGATCAGCAGGCAGACCGGCAGAGCACGGATCAGATCGATCAGGATCGCTTTCGGGGTGTGCAGCTGGCTGTCGTTACGCAGTTGCCCCACTTCCGAGGCCAGCTTCGCCTGGTACTGCTTCAGCCATTTCAAACGCCAGCGTATTACTCCGGCGATGAGCAGCAAAGGCAGACCCGCAAGGAAGGCAATCATTACCGCAGGCCAGGCTTTCTCCCAGTTCACGGTAATTTTCATGCTTTTGATCTGGGATTTCAGCGTTTCAGGGAAAGATTTAAACCAGTCCCAGTCCATGGGTTTGTTGCTGTTCACCCAGAAAATCTGCTGGGTCAGGATCTCCTGGAGGCTTTTAGACACGCTCACCAGCTGCTGCTGGTTGATTTGCAGGTTAATCGCCATCATCAGCTGGTTGCCCAGCTGCTTATTAAGCTGATCGAGCAGTTCGCGGCGCATATCCACAACCTGCAACAGCGCGTCGTGAACTTCACCGTTTACTTCACTTGAATGGCCTTCTTCCACTTTGGCAACAAACGTATCGCTCTGGAACAGGGCATCGCGCTGCTGGTTAACGTCAAACTGTTCAAGACGCAAATCCGCAATGCGGTTGGTCATGTCTTCCAGCTCGTCGGCGGACGGCAGCGTCTGCTGCTGCTGGTAAAGAATGCGCGACAGCAGCAGGCTTCCCTTCAGGACGGCAATCTGCTCTTTGACATTGCGCTCAGCCTGCAAAGCGCGATCCAGCCAGTTTTTGACTTTAATATTCTGCTGCACCAGCGCGCTGCCGCTTTCAGTCGCCTGAATCAGGCGCTCGCTCAGCTGATGGTTAATTTCCAGCTCCTGCTTCACCAGCGGATTGGCCTGGATACGCGCCGTTTCGTCTGGCGAGACCGCTTCCTGCGCCGTTTTTTCGGTCAGCGTCAGGCGCTTGCTGTTCACCGCCTCCTGCAACAGCTGAAGCTGATGCTCGAGCCGGTTGATATTCGCGTTCACGTAGTCACGCTGTTTTTGCAGCGCATCCTGCAACACCGTGTTGCCTTCCAGACTCTTACGCTGCTGTTCAATCTCCGCGTTCAGCAGCGTCTGCTGGATGTTCAGCAGCGTTTGCTGGGTCGGTCGAAGCGCCCCTTCCCCCACGGTAATGCCATTCAGACGGTTACGTATCTGCTGTAGCTGTTGCGATGCAGAATACATGGCGTTCTGCACGCGCTCAGGCTGGGTTTGCAGCGAAACCAGCTGGCTGTTATAGGTCGAGAGATCGGACTGCGCCGTTTGCAGATCGTCCAGCAGCTGCGCCACGCGCGACTCGAGCTGGCGCAACGAAAGCGTGGCAAGCGTTTTTCGGGTTTCATCGTCGTTATCAACGTCGCTAAGCGCGTTCAGGGCCTCCGTTGCTTTACGCATGTTCTCCGGCGCCTGAGCGACCTTCTGCCGCAACTGGGCCGTTTCGGCTTTGATGCGATCGATCTTATCCAGCGTATCCAGGGTTTCCGTCAGGTCCTGCTGAACGAGCTTTTCCTGGGCGGAGAGATCTTTTTGTTTATTCAGGGTGTCGAGTTGCGACTGAACCTCGGCACGCGTCGGGACGTCACTGCCGTTGTCTGCACGGGCCCAGGAATGCGGTGCGGCTGCAAAGAAAAACAGCAGGATCAAAAAAACGGCCAGAACAGAATGTGTCGAGCGATAGGTGTGCAGCATAGTCGTGAATGTGATCTGAGAAATGACCGAAAATAGTCGGGCGTGAAGAATATCACGCCCGGCTAAAGCAGAATAGCGGGAAGGTAATCCTCTAAGACATTTCCTGGAAAGATTCAGGCAGTAAGCGGCGCTCCCTCGCTGCGAAGGGTCGGGCAAAGCTGGCACATCTCCAGGAAAATCGCGACGTAGCTGCGCGCCTCTGATTTCAGATCGAACGACTGCGGGGCGAAAAGCCAGTTTTCCATCAGGCCGGAAATATAACTGCGCATCAGGATCGCCGCCCGGCGCGTTAACAGCGTAGCGGGAAGCATGTCGGCCTGCATACATTCCTTAAGAACTTGCTCGATGCGATCGTAGCTTTCCAGACACAGGTCGCGCTGCGCCTGCTGAACCACCGCCATTTCGCCAACAAACTCACATTTATGGAAGATGATTTCCATCATCAGACGTCGGCGTTCTTCCACAACAGTCGCTTCAAGGATATATACTAATATTTCTCTTAATACTGAGAGTGGATCGTGAGGGAATTTTGCCCGATACTCACTCTCAAGATCGCTGATGCTGGACTCTGAAAGCTCCCAGATTTCACCAAACAGATCTGACTTGTCTTTAAAATGCCAGTAAATCGCTCCCCGCGTGACGCCCGCGGCCTGAGCAATCTGCGCCAGCGAGGTTGCCGAAACACCCTGCTGTGAGAACAAACGCATTGCCACATCCAGAATGTGTTGTCGGGTTTCCAGCGCTTGTTGTTTGGTTTTTCGTGCCATACGTTGATGAATTTACAGGAGTCAGATTTACATACATTTATGAATGTATGTACCATAGCATGACGATAATATAAACGCAGCAATGGGTTTTTAGACTCAGGACCCTTGATCAATTTGAAATCGGACACTCGAGGTTTACATATGAACAAAAACAGAGGGTTAACGCCTCTGGCGGTCGTTCTGATGCTCTCAGGCAGCTTAGCGCTTACAGGATGTGACGACAAAGAGGCTCAACAAGGAGCTCAGCAGGTGCCAGAAGTTGGCGTCGTGACGCTCAAATCCGAACCTCTCCAGATGACAACAGAACTACCGGGCCGCACCAGCGCCTATCGCATTGCAGAAGTACGTCCGCAGGTGAGCGGTATCATCCTGAAACGTAACTTCACCGAAGGCGGTGATGTGAAAGCAGGTGAGTCTCTTTATCAGATTGATCCAGCAACCTATCAGGCGTCTTATGAGAGCGCTAAAGGCGATCTGGCGAAAGCAGAAGCGGCAGCCAAAATTTCGCAACTGACGTTGAATCGTTACAAGAAACTGCTCGGCACGCAGTACATCAGCCAACAGGATTACGATTCTGCCCTGGCCGATGCACAGCAAGCCAATGCAGCCGTTGTGGCGGCGAAAGCGGCGGTAGAAACCGCGCGTATTAACCTCGCCTACACCAAAGTGACCTCCCCTATCAGCGGTCGTATTGGTAAATCAGCCGTCACCGAAGGTGCGCTGGTGCAGAACGGTCAAACCAACGCGCTGGCCACCGTGCAGCAGCTTGACCCGATCTACGTTGACGTTACACAGTCCAGCAACGATTTCCTGCGTCTCAAACAGGAGCTTGCCAGCGGACAACTGAAACAGGAAAACGGTAAAGCCAAAGTTGAACTGGTTACCAACGACGGTATCAAGTTCTCACAGACAGGCACACTGGAATTTTCTGATGTGACCGTCGATCAGACCACCGGCTCTATCACCATCCGGGCTATTTTCCCGAATCCGGATAAAACCCTGCTGCCGGGTATGTTCGTACGCGCCCGTCTTGAAGAAGGGACTAACCCAAGCGCCATTCTGGTTCCGCAGCAAGGTGTGACCCGTACGCCACGCGGCGATGCGAGCGCGCTGGTTGTGGGTGCCGATAACAAAGTCGAAACACGCAATATCACTGCAACGCAGGCGATTGGCGACAAGTGGCTGGTAACGGAAGGTCTGAAAGATGGCGATCGCGTGATTATTACTGGTTTGCAAAAAGTTCGTCCTGGCGCGCAGGTCAAAGCTCAGGAAGTGAAATCTGACGACAAACAACAAGCGTCGGCCGCTGGCCAGTCAGAACAAACCAAGTCTTAACTTAAACAGGAGCCGTTAAGACATGCCTAATTTCTTTATCGATCGCCCCATATTTGCGTGGGTGATCGCCATTATCATCATGCTGGCCGGGGGACTTGCGATCCTGAAGCTGCCTGTTGCGCAATATCCAACGATTGCGCCGCCGGCAGTGACGATCTCCGCAACCTACCCGGGCGCTGATGCCAAAACGGTGCAGGACACCGTTACGCAGGTTATCGAACAGAACATGAACGGTATCGATAACCTGATGTACATGTCCTCAAACAGTGACTCAACCGGTACAGTTCAGATTACCCTGACCTTTGAATCCGGTACGGATGCGGACATTGCGCAGGTTCAGGTGCAGAACAAACTGCAGCTGGCGATGCCCCTGCTGCCGCAGGAAGTGCAACAACAGGGTGTGAGCGTCGAGAAATCGTCCAGTAGCTTCCTGATGGTTGTCGGCGTGATTAACACCGATGGCACCATGACGCAGGAAGATATTTCCGACTACGTGGGCGCCAACATGAAGGACGCCATCAGCCGTACGTCTGGTGTGGGTGACGTTCAGCTGTTCGGTTCACAGTACGCGATGCGTATCTGGATGGATCCGAATAAGCTGAACAACTTCCAGCTGACCCCGGTTGACGTGATCAGCGCAATTAAAGCGCAAAACGCCCAGGTTGCAGCCGGTCAGTTAGGCGGCACGCCGCCGGTGAAAGGCCAGCAGCTTAACGCGTCTATCATCGCGCAAACGCGTCTGACCTCGGCGGATGAGTTCAGTAAAATTCTGCTGAAGGTGAATCAGGACGGTTCGCAGGTTCGCCTGCGTGACGTGGCGAAAGTGGAGCTGGGTGGCGAGAACTACGACGTTATTGCGAAGTTCAACGGTAAACCGGCTTCCGGTTTAGGTATCAAACTGGCGACTGGGGCGAACGCCCTGGACACCGCGACGGCTATCCGTGCAGAACTGAAGAAGATGGAACCTTTCTTCCCGTCGGGTCTGAAAATTGTTTACCCGTATGACACCACGCCGTTCGTTAAAATTTCGATTCACGAAGTGGTAAAAACCCTGGTTGAGGCGATCATCCTCGTCTTCCTGGTAATGTACCTGTTCCTGCAAAACTTCCGCGCAACGCTGATCCCAACCATCGCCGTGCCGGTTGTACTGCTCGGCACCTTCGCGGTTCTGGCGATATTTGGCTATTCGATAAACACCCTGACGATGTTCGGGATGGTGCTCGCCATCGGCCTGCTGGTGGATGACGCCATCGTAGTGGTCGAAAACGTTGAGCGTGTGATGGCGGAAGAAGGCCTGCCGCCGAAGGAAGCAACCCGTAAATCAATGGGCCAGATCCAGGGCGCGCTGGTCGGTATCGCGATGGTTCTGTCTGCGGTATTTATCCCGATGGCCTTCTTCGGGGGTTCAACCGGTGCGATTTACCGTCAGTTCTCTATTACCATCGTTTCCGCGATGGCGCTGTCGGTGCTGGTAGCCCTGATCCTGACGCCAGCCCTGTGTGCGACCATGCTGAAGCCGATTAAGAAAGGTGGCCACGGCGAGCACAAAGGGTTCTTCGGCTGGTTTAACCGCATGTTTGATAAGAGTACGCATCACTACACCGACAGCGTGGGGAACATCCTGCGCAGCACCGGTCGTTATCTGCTGCTCTATATCATCATCGTGGTGGGCATGGCTTTCCTGTTTGTTCGTCTGCCAAGCTCGTTCCTGCCAGATGAAGACCAGGGCGTGTTCCTGAGCATGGCTCAGCTTCCGGCGGGTGCGACGCAAGAACGTACGCAAAAAGTGCTGGATGAGATGACCGACTACTTCCTGACCAAAGAGAAAGACAACGTCGAATCCGTGTTTGCGGTTAACGGCTTTGGCTTCGCGGGTCGTGGTCAGAACACCGGTATTGCCTTCGTTTCTCTGAAAGACTGGTCCGAACGCCCGGGTGATGAGAACAAAGTTGAAGCCATTACCAACCGGGCCATGGGTACCTTCTCACAGATTAAAGATGCGATGGTCTTCGCCTTTAACCTGCCAGCGATTGTTGAACTGGGTACGGCGACCGGCTTCGACTTCCAGCTGATTGACCAGGGCGGTCTGGGCCACGAAAAACTGACTCAGGCGCGTAACCAGCTATTTGGCGAGGTGGCTAAACACCCTGACCTGCTGGTGGGCGTGCGTCCTAACGGTCTGGAAGATACGCCGCAGTACAAGATCGATATCGACCAGGAAAAAGCACAGGCGCTGGGTGTGTCCATCAGTGACATCAATACCACGCTGGGTGCAGCCTGGGGTGGCAGCTACGTCAACGACTTCATCGACCGTGGTCGCGTGAAGAAAGTGTACGTCATGTCCGAAGCGCAATACCGTATGCTGCCGAACGATATCAACAACTGGTACGTTCGCGGCAGCGATGGCCAGATGGTGCCGTTCTCCGCCTTCTCAACTTCGCGCTGGGAATACGGTTCGCCGCGTCTGGAGCGTTATAACGGCTTGCCATCGATGGAGATCCTCGGTCAGGCGGCGCCGGGCCGAAGCACCGGTGAAGCCATGAACCTGATGGAAGAGTTGGCCAGCAAACTGCCTGCGGGTATTGGCTACGACTGGACCGGTATGTCCTATCAGGAACGTCTGTCCGGTAACCAGGCCCCTGCCCTGTACGCCATTTCACTGATTGTGGTGTTCCTGTGTCTGGCGGCATTGTATGAGAGCTGGTCGATTCCGTTCTCCGTTATGCTCGTGGTTCCGCTGGGGGTTATCGGTGCGCTGCTTGCCGCAACCTTCCGAGGGCTGACTAACGACGTTTACTTCCAGGTGGGCCTGCTGACAACCATTGGCTTGTCGGCGAAGAACGCGATACTTATCGTCGAATTCGCCAAAGATCTGATGGAGAAAGAAGGTAAAGGCCTGATTGAAGCAACGCTTGAAGCCGTTCGTATGCGTCTGCGTCCAATCCTGATGACGTCCCTGGCGTTTATCCTCGGCGTTATGCCGCTGGTTATCAGCTCAGGCGCAGGCTCCGGCGCACAGAACGCGGTAGGTACCGGTGTAATGGGTGGTATGGTCACTGCGACCGTTCTCGCCATCTTCTTTGTACCGGTGTTCTTCGTGGTGGTACGTCGCCGCTTTAGCCGCAAAAATGAAGATGTGGAGCACAATCATTCGGTAGAACATCACTGATACCGGTTTCACATGATAAAAAGGCCGCATTTGCGGCCTTTTTCATTTTCAGAAAAATTCATAAAATAGTCTTATTGTCGTTTTATTTATTTTCACCCGTCCTGATAAGACTTATCATAATAATCCGATAAGCTAATCGTAGAATTCAGCATTCTTTTAATATCAATTCATCGTCTAAAATATTCGGACAAATCCTAAACCATCGTAAATGCCGAAGACATCTGAATCCGGACTTCAAATGAAACATTGCGCTAACTCAATGAATCTTAAGGAACGGATTAAAAAAAGGGTTTCTCTCGATAAAAGTGTTCGCGTCTGAGGTCACATTTGCGTAAGCGCTCGCAAGGAAACGTTTTAATTGTAATTTTTCGTAATAGCGCGGTGAAATCCTGATCAGAGTGGCTTATAGTTAGAGTTATCAGGAACACAGCTCCCGTGTGGCTAAGCAAGTTGTATCCATCCCGACATGATGTTCGGTGAGTAAAAAATCACTCAGAAGGGGATGCGCTATGGACGAGTACTCGCCAAAAAGGCATGATATCGCGCAGTTGAAATTTCTCTGCGAATCCTTGTACCATGACTGCCTTGCCAATCTTGAAGAAAGTAACCATGGCTGGGTGAACGATCCAACGTCTGCTATCAATTTACAGCTTAATGAGCTGATCGAGCATATCGCAACCTTCGCACTTAATTATAAAATTAAGTACAATGAAGATAATAAGTTGATAGAGCAAATTGATGAATACCTGGACGACACCTTTATGTTGTTCAGCAGCTACGGCATTAACGCACAGGATTTGCAGAAATGGCGTAAATCAGGAAACCGTCTATTTCGCTGCTTCACGAATGTCAGCAGAGCTAATCCGGTTAGTCTTTCCTGTTAAAATTATTACAAATACTAAGGTGAATTTTATGTCTGATAAACCATTAACTAAAGTCGATTATTTGATGCGCCTGCGACGCTGTCAGTCAATTGACACGCTCGAACGTGTTATTGAGAAAAATAAATACGAGCTGTCTGATAATGAACTGGCGGTATTTTATTCAGCTGCCGACCATCGTCTTGCTGAACTGACCATGAATAAACTCTATGACAAGATCCCCTCTTCGGTATGGAAATTTGTTCGTTAGTCGTTGAAGAGAGACTTTAAGGCACTACGCCCGTTGTTAAGCTGAATTTACCTTTCGTATTACGCTTCAAGTGCAAACGCCAGGTCCCCGTATAAAACGTATTTATACGCAAGAATGTTGTGACTCCCGTCACAGCCACTTTTAGGGAACGTTCCCTTTCTGGATAATCCTCTTTACGCTACGTAAAACGATTCCAGAGAGGTTCCCATGAGTGAAGAAAAACAGAAGATGATTGCCGGTGAATATTATCGCCCCGGCGATGACACGCTGAGGGCTGACCGTTTACGCGCTCGTCATATTGTTCACCGCTATAACCATACCGCACCCGATGAGAAGGCCGAACGTCGCGCCTTATTAGCTGACCTGCTGGGTCAAAGCGAAGGCACTTATATTGAGCCGAGCTTCCGCTGCGACTACGGCTATAACATCTATCTGGGCAACAATTTTTACGCCAACTTCGACTGCGTCATGCTGGACGTCTGCCCTATCCGCATTGGCGATAACTGTATGCTCGCACCGGGGGTGCACATTTATACGGCCACGCATCCTCTGGACGCGACCGAACGTAACAGCGGGCTGGAGTACGGTAAATCGGTCACCATAGGCCATAACGTCTGGATCGGCGGACGCGCGGTGATTAATCCGGGCGTGACCATTGGCGATAATGCGGTTATCGCTTCCGGCGCGGTAGTGACCAAAGACGTGCCGGCCAATGCGGTAGTGGGCGGGAATCCGGCGAAAATCATTAAAATGATCTAAGCGCATCCTGAGTAACTGTTATGCTTTTTCCTGGCATAACTGTTACTTTCATCGCATAAACCCCTCTCATAAAATAGGCAGATCACCTGTATTTTTAACAATCATAAAGGCAAAAAATGACAGAGATACAGCGCCTGCTTACCGCCACCATCGACGAGCTCAATACCCGCGAAAAGCGCGACAATCGTCCGCGCTTTAGCATCAGCTTTATTCGCAAACATCCCGGATTGTTCGTCGCCATGTACGCCGCCTGGCTGGCAACGCTTATCGTCATGCTGAAGTCTGAAACGCTGGTCGATTCCGTCTGGCTGCTGGTTGTGCTGTTCGTGGTGTTTAACGCGTTTTTCTTTTTCGACGTCAATCCGCGTTACCGGTATGAAGATATCGACGTACTCGATTTCCGCGTCTGCTACAACGGGGAGTGGTACAACACGCGTTACGTGCCGAAGGAGCTGATCGACAGCATCCTGCACTCGCCGGCTGTCGAAGCCGGGCAAAAAGAGAAGTTGCAGAAAATGGTCCTCACCAAGGGCCAGCTCTCTTTTTATGATGTCTTTACCCTTTCCCGCCCCGCTGCTGTGTAATGAGCGCCTGAAGACGTCGAATACCCGGCGCAAACTGCGAAGCAGAGGTATTGCCGTAACCTAAAACCAGACCGGTTTGCCCCTGCGTCGTCTCAAGGTAGTACCCGCTCAGTGCAGCGGGTGCCAGCTGAAACGCTCTTGCCTGCTCCACCAGCCGCTGGTCGTCGATACCGTCAATCGCCAGCGCCAGGTGCATCCCTCCTTCTCCGGCAAGAACACGGTGCGGCGTATGAAGCTCTGCACTTAGCACCTCCCGCAGCTGGCGGTATCGCTTACGATAAAGTCGGCGCATGGCGGCAAGATGTCGCGCATAGTGGCCTTCCTCAATAAATAGCGCCAGGGTGCGCTGTTCAGCGCGATGCCCGCCGCGCAGCAGCGAGCCGATGGCCGGACGCGCTGCCTTCGCCAGCGCTGGCGGTAATACCATGAACCCCATTCTGAGCGACGGAAACAGCGTTTTGCTGAACGTCCCCAGATACACAACGGGCGCATTGTTGACCATTCCCAGCATCGCCGGTACGGGCTCACCGGCATAACGGAATTCGCTGTCGTAATCGTCCTCAATGATCCACGCGCTGTGCTGCCGGGCCAGTTCCAGCAGCGCCAGACGCCGCCGCGCGCTGAGCACGCTTCCGTAAGGGAACTGATGCGATGGCGAGGTAAAAATCAGCGTGGGTGAAGGCGCACACAGCCCTTCCCAGCACATCCCCTCGTCATCAACCGGTATGCCGCTCATCGCCAGGCCGGTTTTGACGAAAGCGCTTTTAGCGCCGCTATAGCCGGGATTTTCAACCCAGGCGACATCCCCCGGCTCGCTTAACAGCATCGTGCACAGATTGACGCCCTCCAGTGCCCCTTCGGTTATCACAATCTGGCTGGCATCGCAGTCAATGCCGCGGGAGAGCGCAAGATGGCGGGCAATGGCGGCCCGTAGCGTCGGCTCGCCGGCCGGGTCACCATACCCTAACAGGGCGCTCCCCTCCTCGCGCAGGACGCGATCGTATAACCGCCGCCACAGCGGCAAGGGGAAATAGTTGATGGCAGGCGTTCCTGGCGTAAATGCCATCACCGGAGTGTCGCGCGGCACAGGCGCGGGCAGCAGGGCAACACGTTTTGTCAGCCTGACGTCCGGGTCCGGTAATGTCCGGGCAATCGTACGATGAGCGAATTGCCCCACCCGCGTACCCTGGCGGCTACGCAGCAAATAACCTTCGAGCGTGAGTTGGTCCAGCGCCGCATTAACAGTGTTTCGGGACACCGAGATCTGCTGCGCCAGCGTTCGCGAGCCGGGCAAATGACTGCCGGACCGAAGCCTTCCGCACAGTATGGCCTCCCGCAAAGCAAGGTAGAGCGCGCGCTGGAGCGTTTCTTCCCCACGTTTTTTCAGCGCAGCATGGAGCAGGGTGTATAGCTCATCACCCGGTATATTCATCTTTACCTCCTCGTGGTACCAGCAAAACATAGCCTGGTGGTTCTTTTTAAGGAACCAGTAATTCACTAATCTGGAGATCTTTTCAACATCGTGGAAATAAAGATGAGTGTATTCAATGAGTTTGGACAACCTGTAGGGGAAAGCCTTGCCGACTGGCAGCCTCGCCCTCACCCGTCCCGGGTGGTACTTCAGGGTCGCTATTGTCGGCTTGAGCCGCTGCGCGTGGAGCATGCCCACGCGTTGTTCTCTGCGTATTCCCTGGCCGGAGATACCCGAAGCTGGACGTGGCTGCTGCGTGAACCCGATGCCACCGCAGAGGAGTTTGCCGAATGGGTGGCGAGCGTGAGCAAATTATCCGATCCCATCCACTTTAGCGTTATCGATAACCAGACCCAATCTCCTGTCGGGACGCTGTCCCTTATGCGGATCGATCCTAAAAACGGCGTTGTAGAAGTGGGACATGTTCACTTCTCGTCAATGTTAAGCCGCACGCCCATGTCGACAGAAGCGCAGTATCTGCTGATGCGGTACGTGTTCGATACCCTGGGCTACCGACGTTATGAATGGAAGTGCAACAGCCTGAACGAACCCTCTCGCAAAGCGGCCCTGCGTCTTGGGTTTCAGTTTGAAGGGCGTTTTCGCCAGGCGCTGGTCATTAAAGGCCGAAACCGGGACACCGACTGGTTTTCAATTCTCGACAAAGAGTGGTCAGCGCTGGCGAGCGCGTTTGAAAGCTGGCTTGCCACCGACAATTTTACCGTCGATGGCAAACAGAAAAGATCCCTGGAAAGCTGGCGAGAAATGCGCGTCTAGCGTCTTTTTTTACGCCCCTGCACCGCCTTAAAGCGCGGGTTAGATTTGCAAATCACGTATAAGCGTCCCTTGCGTTTGACTATCTGGCAATCCGGGTGACGCTGTTTTGCACTGCGCAATGAGTTAAGCACCTGCATGATTAGCCTCGCTTCGCATCAAGAAAGCCACCAAAACGCTTGCGGAAGCGTGCCGCGCTGCCATCCGTCGAGAAGGTCTTCTGCTTCCCGGTATAAAACGGATGTGATTTAGAGGAGACATCAAGAGTAACGTAGGGATACGTTTTCCCCTCAAGCTCAAATTCACGGTCTGTCTTAATCGTTGAGCCAACTTTAAAATATTCATTAGCCGTGGTGTCGTGAAACACAACGGTGCGATAGGTTGGATGGATATTCGGTTTCATCTCTGGCCTTCATGTATTGTTATAACATAACAAAATACTATCTGAGCTTTGCTGCAAAAACAACCCCTGTGACGCACAGCCTGTTTTTGAAAGGTTTTTTCAAATACTGCCAGAGACTGTTACATGCTATAACTATATCATTTAGCGATAAAAAATTTTTCATCTGGCGCGCAAACTCCATGCCCTGGTCGGGCATATGGAAAGGATACAGCAGCATGCGAACCCGACATCTGGTCAGCCTGGTGACAGGCGTACTGATCTTCTCTGTGCTGGTCCCTGTGTGCCTCAGTATCTGGCTGGCGCATCGTCAGGCAGAGGCGAAATTTGTGGATGCACTGGACAGATATGCCTCGCGCGTCCTGATCCGTACCGACAGAGTCGTTGCGCAGGCAAAACAGGCGCTCACGCACCTACAGTTGTTCAACGCCCCGCCCTGCACTCCTCCGCACTTACGCGAAATGCGTCGTGTCGCGTTCTCATGGCGCTATATTCAGGAAGTGATGTATATCGATAACCAGAAGCCGCTCTGCTCCTCTCTGGAACAATCCAGTAATACGGCGATCTTACCGCCCCCGATGCGGATCACCGCAGACGGATATAGCGCGTGGCTCACCTCGCAAAACGACCTCGGCATTCACCGTTATATGGCCGTTCTGGGGAAAGGACATTATCTGGTAATGGTCGATCCGGCGTCGCTTGTGGATGTTGTCCCGTTCGGTGACATTTCGATGGATGCCGCCCTGGTGGGAAGCGAAACCCATCGGATATTTGCCAGAAGCAATATTCTCGACCCGTATATTCTTTCTGTCGTTAAGGAGCAGCAGGACGTTAAGCGCGTGCAATACAACGGCTCGATGTACGTGTTGAAACCGGTGCCAGAACTGGGGCTTACGGTTATTGCCTGGGCATCGTTAAAACCGCTCGCGGCATCCTGGCATCAGCAGCTGATCATCTGGCTACCGGCAGGCATACTGATAAGCCTGGTTGCAGCCCTTATTGTGCTTCGCATCCTCCGCCGTTTGCTTTCCCCGCGTAACCGGCTGATCGACGCGATCAACAACCGGGAGATCGAGGTTTACTATCAGCCCATTGTGGCGCTATGCAGTGGAAAACTGGTGGGTGCAGAAGCGCTGATGCGCTGGCCGCAGCCAGATGGCAGTGACCTGTCGCCTAATCTCTTTGTTCCCCTGGCGGAGCAGACGGGGCTTATTTCAACGCTGACACAGCTGGTGGTGAATAAGGTGTTTGAGGATTTAGGTGCCTGGCTGCATCATCACCCGGAACTGCACATTTCTGTCAACCTTGCACCATCCGATTTAACGTCCCCCGAGCTGCCTCGCCTGCTGAGTCAATTGCTCAACAAATGGGGCGTCCACCCGCGCCAGATCGCCCTTGAATTGACCGAGCGCGGCTTTGCCGATCCTGCCGTCAGCGCCCCTGCCATCGCTGCGTTTCGGCGCTCCGGGCATGCCATCTACATTGATGATTTTGGTACGGGTTACTCCAGCCTGAGCTATTTGCAGGATCTTGATGTCGATACCCTGAAGATTGATAAATCCTTTGTGGACGCGCTGGAGTATAAGAACGTGACTCCCCACATCATCGAAATGGCCAAATCGCTTAAGCTGGCGATGGTCGCAGAAGGCATTGAAACTGAAGGGCAGCTCGAATGGTTGCATCGCCACGGCGTGCAGTACGGACAGGGCTGGTATTTCAGCAAGGCGCTGCCTAAAGAAGATTTCATTCGCTGGGCCGAGCACAACCTCAGGAAATAAACCCATTGCGCGGTGTTACGTGCGGCCACGGCAGTGGCCGCACGTATCGGCTCAGCCGTTCTGCTGCCAGCAAAACGTGTAGCGCAGCCGACGGTTTTGCAGAATGAAGGCGGGAGCTACGCTCGGGCTCCATGAGTCGTCCCCCCCCACGCCCATGTGGAAGGCATCAAGATTCAACCAGCAGCCAGCCTCTTCCCGCAGCAAGTGCTGATGCGTTGTCGTATGCAGTTGCTGCTGGCTGTAACGGCTCAGGGAGAAATGGAACTGTCCCTGGAAGTGATGTGAGCCAAACGTCAGCTCACGGGTGTCGCAGCGTAAACCGTTCTCCGTCGGGAAGATATACGGCGTCTGCATGGCGTCCAGCGGTAACGCCCAGCGCCCCTGCTGCGCCGCCAGTTTTCTGTCCGGATAATTCTCCAGCGGGCCCAGCCCCAGCCAGCGCACCGTTTGCGGGATATCCGCCAGCATAACGCTCAGGCCCACGCGAGCGGGTTCAGGAATGTCAGACGCCACCGTCACCTGCACATCACCGTGCAGTAACCCGTGGTCATCAATCCGCCAGACCTTGTAGCTGATAAACAGCGCTTTACCCTGATGCTCCCAGACGTGCTGCGTGGTCACCACCACCTCACGGGCATGCTGTTCCGCTTCACACTGGATAAGGCGCGAGGATATCTCATACATCCCTGCCGCTTTCCAGCGTTCCACCCACGCGTTCGGATCGATGCGGGTCGCCTCGCTGACGCCAATGTCATTATCCAGCGGCGCCCGGGTAAAGTTATCCGTTAGCGGGGAACGGAGCGTTTCAGCGCCCGCGTTCCACCACTGGGTCAGGTTGCCGGTGAGACGGCTAAACTGCCAGCGCTGCTGCTGATGAGTGATGTCCAGCACCTCTTCCTGCACCGTTAACTGTGGTGGGGTTCCGTCTGCTTTCGGTGGCGTAAGGTACAGCGGAGCCGGGAGCGGCCACTGATCCCAGGCACAACGGTGGCCGGACGGCGACCACGGCGTGGCCTGCGGCTGAACGATCTCCACGTTGAGCCAGACCTCGCCCGGTTCAGCGCCGAATTCAGTCTGCGGGATCTCAACGCGCTGTGTTCCCTGGGGCGCAACAGAAAGGGTTATTTCGCCGGAAGCCAACACCGCACCGTCACGCGCCACCGACCATCGCAGACTCTCGTTGTCAGTATGACGGAACAGATAATCGCTCTGGATATCAACGAGCAGCGGAGCGGTGCTCACCAGCGTAAAGGTAAAGAACTGCTGGGCACGCTGTGCCTCGTAAAGGGCGGGATGCGGGGTGCGATCGGGAAACACCAGCCCGTTGAGGCAGAACTGACGATCGTTGGGCTTATCGCCAAAATCGCCGCCGTAGGCCCAGAATGCCGTGCCGTCTTCCGCTTTTTTCGTCAGCGCCTGATCGACCCAGTCCCAGACAAAGCCGCCCTGCAACCGGGGATGGCTGCGGAATGCCTGCCAGTAGCTGGCAAAGCCGCCAAAGCTGTTACCCATCGCGTGGGCATACTCGCACAGGATCAGCGGACGGGTTTCGTCCGGCATACCAATCCACTTTTTAATCGACCACTTTGGCACCGCCGGGAACGGCTGATCCTGATCGACGCGGGCATACATCGGGCAAATAATATCAGTTGCCGCCGTACTGGCCCCCCCGCCTTCGTACTGCACCGGCCGCGTGGGATCGGTGGTTTTCAGCCAGCGGTACAGCGCATCGTGATTCGCCCCATGCCCGGACTCATTCCCCAGGGACCAGATGATGATGGACGGATGATTCCGGTCCCGCTGCACCATACGCGTTACACGTTCGCTCATGGCAGGCAGCCAGCGCGGATCGTCCGCCAGGCGGCTCATCGGCACCATGCCATGGGTTTCAATATTCGCCTCATCGACCACGTACAGGCCGTAGCGATCGCAAAGCGTGTACCACAGAGGGTGATTCGGATAATGCGAGCAGCGCACGGCATTGAAGTTATGCTGCTTCATCAGTTCGATGTCGCGGCGCATGGTCGCCTCATCCATCACCTGCCCCTTCTCAGGATGATGTTCATGACGGTTCACGCCGCGGATCAGCAGCGGTTTGCCGTTAAGCTTCAGCAGGCCGTTGCTGATTTCGACGCGTCTGAAACCGACATCGCAAGCTTCAGTCTCCAGCATGTTGCCCTGCACATCCCGAAGCGACATGGTCAAACGATAGCGTTCCGGTGTTTCAGCGCTCCACAGCGCGGGATTGTTCACGGGTATCGCCACCGTGAGCCGCTCCGCCCAACTGCCGCGTTCGTCCACGATGGCCGATCCGGGCTGTTGCGTGATTTGCGCGCAGGCTTCGCCGTTACGCCACAGGGTAAACGCCACCTCGCATTCGGCATAGCGTAAGCCTTCCAGCGCAACGTCAACCCGGAGCAGCGCCCGATCGCATTCGGCATTCAGATCGGTCACGATCTGATAATCGGCAATCTGCGTTTCCGGCTTGTGCAGCAGCGAGACGTCACGGAAAATGCCGCTCATCCGCCACATGTCCTGATCTTCCAGGTAGCTTCCGTCGCACCAGCGTAACACCATCACCGCCAGGCGGTTCTGCCCCGGTCGCAGCACCGCGCTGAGGTCGAACTCCGCAGGCAGACGGCTGTCCTGGGAATAGCCTATCCACTGGCCGTTACACCACAGATGAAAAGCTGAATTCACCCCATCAAAGATAATGCGGGTTTGTCCGCTGAGCAGCCAGGCATCATCCATCTCAAATGTGAGCGAGTAACAACCGGTTGGGTTTTCAGCCGGTACATAGGGCGGGTTCACATTTATCGGATAGGTGACGTTGGTGTAGATGGGGGTATCAAATCCCTCCATCTGCCAGTTCGACGGCACGGGCATCTCAACGGCATCAGACAGATCGTCCGTTATCCATGCCTCGGGCACCTGCTCTGGTGCCGGGAAAAAGCTGAATCGCCAGATGCCGTTAAGCAGACGCTCGCTCAGCGAAGGCTTATCCTCCCGGGCGAGGGTTTCATCGCGCCAGCTATGAAAAGGCGCGTGTGCGGCCAGACGATTCCACTGCGTCACGCCCGGGTTTTCCCAGTCACGACGAGCCAGAATTGCGCTGAGGGTCAGCGGCAATGTAGAAGACATATCAACCTCTTTACGAAGCGCTCACAATTTTAGTCAACATGCCCTGGTAAACGGTGGCGGTAAAGACTTTGATCGTCACCAGGCGAGCACGATCACAAAAGTGCTAGCTGCGCGCCAGTTTCTCCGCCAGCAGCGCCAGCGTTCTTAGCTGTTGCGCCAGATCTTCACGATCGGCCTGTTGTACGGCGCGCGGCGCGGTGGAATGACGAACGATCAACGTAACAGGAAGTTGTTGTTGCCAGGGTTCGGCGTGACGGGCAGTTGCCAGGAGCCACTCCACGCTGCGTTCACCGGCCTCGCGGAACGCCTGCCGAACGGTGGTCAGCGGAGGGGAAAACCACGCGCTGTCAGCCGTATCATCAAACCCGACAACCGAGATCTGCCCCGGTACCGCAACGCCTTTTTCCGCACAGGCGCGTAAAACGCCAAGCGCCATCTGATCGTTCGCCACAAGGATCGCCTCCGGCAGCTGTGCGCCCGCCAGGAGCTGATGCCCTTTCTCGTAGCCTGAAGCCGCGCTCCAGTCGCCCTGCGCCACCGCAAACGCTTCCACGCCAGCCTGAGCCAGCGTAGTTTTCCATCCCGCCAGGCGAGCCCGGGCAGAGACAGAACTTTCCGGCCCGGCGAGCAGCGCAATTCGCCGGTGCCCCAGCGAAAGCAGATGCTCCGCCCCCAGGCCAGCGCCCTGTTCAGCATTGAAAACGAGGCTGTTAACCCGAGCTGTGGGGGAAACATCAAGAAAAAGAACCGGGGTCGGCGAGGCCATTTCCTGAAGCATTTCTGCCTGAGCATCTTCCAGCGGAACGTTCACCAGCAGCGCCTCCACGCGCTGCGCCAGTAACTCCTGCAAAGCAGCCTGACACTGCGCGGGCTGCTCCACCATAGAGATGAGCACGCCAGCCCCCTGCTCCACTGCCCGGGATTTTACAGCTGAGGCGATTTGCGACGGCGCATGCAGCGCCAGATCGCTGGTCATCAGCCCCAGCGTGCGAGTGCGTTTCCCGGCCAGCTGCTGCGCGCCACGGTTAGGTACATAGTGTAGCGCCGCCATGGCCTGTCGGACCTTTTCCCGCGTACGGGCAGAAACGTGTTCCGCGTCGTTAATCACCCGGGAAACGGTCTGATAAGAAACGCCCGCTACGCGGGCAACGTCATAAAGAGTGATCGCTTTCATAGATTCTGGCGTAGTAAAAGGTAGTCACTATTCTGACACAGTTACGCCATTATAGCCTGTGAGCGCTTCGCAAAATTAAGCAATCCGCTCCGGCTGCGCGGCTTTCTGCATGCGCGGTCTCTGGCGAAACCACGGCAAACAAAGCTGGATCAGCGGGCCGATGGTTAACGCATATAGCACGGTTCCGACGCCAAACGCTCCCCCGAGGAGATAGCCGACGATCAACACGGTCACCTCGATTGCGGTACGCACGCTGCGGATCGACCAGCCCAGCCGGGCGTGTATGCCGGTCATCAGACCGTCGCGCGGGCCTGCGCCAAAACCCGCGCCGATATACATTCCGGTGGCAAGGGCGTTAACCACAATGCCGGAAACCAGCAGGGTGATGCGCACGGGCAGCGAGGTGAGCTCCGGGATCAATGCCATTGACGCATCTGCCGCCAGGCCAATACAAATCACGTTACTGACCGTACCCAGCCCCGGAAGCTGACGCAGCGGGATCCATAGCAGCAGCACCGCAGCCCCGGTTAAAATCATCACCGTGCCGATGCTCATTCCGGCCTGGATGGCGACGCCAAGGTGAAAAACATTCCAGGGATCAACACCCAGATCCGAACGAATAAACATCGCGGTTGAAAGTCCGTAAAGGGCTAAACCGACATAAAGTTGTACCAGACGACGCACCATTTTCTCTTCTCCGAAGAACCAGCTTCCATCTTCGCTGAAAATGGCACTATGATTAATGTCCAGTTTTCAAATAGTGGACTGCACATGTCATCACGTCGTTTTGGAAGCCAGTCTCTGGTTCGCCTGTTAGGGCACTGGCAACAAACCTCTTCCCGCACCCCGCGGTGGCGCCAGCTGGCTGACGCGTTACGCCTGTTAATTCTGGATGGCAGGCTGGCGCTAAACACGCGCCTGCCCGGAGAGCGGGAACTGGCCGCCGCACTGGACGTCAGCCGCACCACCATCAGCAGCGCGCTGGCGCATCTGCGTGAAGAGGGTTTTCTGGAGAGCCGTCACGGCAGCGGTTCCCGGGCGATCCTGCCAGACAGCCGGGCCGTGCCCACGCTTTCCACTGCCAGCGCGGCGCTGGATCTCTCAACCGCCGCGCTCAACGCGGGGCCAGAGATCCATCAGGCCTACACCCACGCGCTGACGACCATTACGCCGAATCTGGCGCTGACCGGCTACGATCAGCTTGGGCTTCCAGCGCTGCGTGAAGCTATCGCCGCCCGCTATACCGCACGCGGTCTGCCCACCCGGGCAGACGAAGTGATGGTGGTGAACGGTGCCGTCAGCGGCTTCGCCCTAATCTTAAGAATGATGACCGGGCCCGGGGATCGCGTGGTGGTGGATCATCCCACCTACCCGCTGGCGATAGCCGCGATTCAGGGGGCGCAATGTCGGCCCGTGGGCGTCTCGCTGCCAGAAACGGGCTGGGATACCGATGGTTTTGCCGCAACGCTTGCCCAGACAGCCCCGCGTCTGGCCTATCTAATGCCGGATTTTCATAATCCGACCGGGCGCTGCATGGATGCCGCGACGCGTCAGAGCATAACCGACATCGCCGCGCAAACCCGCACCACGCTGGTGGTGGATGAAACCATGGTCGATCTCTGGTTCGATGCTCCCCCGCCGCCGCCGCTGGCCGCCTTTAACCCGGAGGCCGCGGTGATTACGCTGGGTTCCGCAGGCAAAAGCTTCTGGGGTGGGCTTCGTCTCGGCTGGATCCGCGCCTCGTCCCGCACTATCGCCACGCTCGCACAGACGCGCGACACGCTGGATCTGGGCTCTCCGGTGCTGGAACAGCTGGCCACGCTGTGGCTTATCGAAAACAGTGAAACCTTCCTGCCTGCCCGGCGGGAAATGCTGGCAGAACGGCGTGACCGCTGCGGCCAGATGTTACGGGAGCATTTCCCCGAATGGCGGTTTCAGGAAGCGGAGGGAGGACTTTCATACTGGATTGAACTACCCGGCATGCTGGCGACTCAACTGGCGGCACGTGCAGAAACGACAGGCATCATTATGGGCACCGGCACGCGCTTTGGGCTTTCAGGCGCGTTTGACCGCTACCTGCGTATGCCCTTCTCACTCAATTCGCCAGAACTTGAAGAGGCATTACTGCGTATCAAACCGCTGTGGCTTGCCTTAAATAAAAGTACACCGCCAGTAAAACGGAGCCTGGTGTAAATTATTCGCCAGAAACAATAAAAACAGCTGACTGTAACGCATGCAGTCAGCTGTTTTCATGAAGAACAACTTAATGTTGAGGAGGAATCGGGAAGCCTTTCAGCGAAATAATGAAATTTTCACCTTCTTTCTTTATTTTCGCACCGGTATCACACCAGTCAGACGCAATTCGAAAGAACTCATCACTTCCTACATTCCAGCCAAGACGAACATGTTTCACATAGCCCGAACGTAACAGATTGCAGGCCTCGTTGTAATCGCTGGCAGTCGATAGTTGTTGTTTCATTTTCTCTTCTTCAGAAGTTTACGTAGTGCTTTGATTTCTTTAGGAGTAAATGGATTTACGCTCTCTTCTTCCGTATGCTGATTATCAACATCCTCTTCCGATACTCCCGCCTCTTCTACTGCTTCAAATGCCAGCAGCAGCAGTTTCTCTGTGGTCACGCTTAAATTCTCATTATTGTCTTCCGCATAGTGGCGGAGTCTTTCTTTTAGCGCTTCATCAATTTTAACGTTTAAAACCGCAGTTACCATGATTGTCACATCCTTTCGGAACACGTGTTTAATTTAATACACGAAGATAAGTTTGTTATCCAGATATATATTTTTTTGCTTATGACAACAAAAAGACGCCCGATAATAAAATGACAGTCTATTATTACAGGTTTATGACATTATTATTTCAGTTCAATGAAGGAGATATTGCACGAACAAAATAGGCACATAATTGAGAAGGTTTATATAGGGGGAAACTTCAGAGAAGAACACAAATGGGTGGGGGCCCTGCCAGCTACATCCCGGCACCCACGTCGTCTGCCCTGGCTGCTTCCTTCCGGACCTGACCTGGTGAACAGAGTAGCGTTGCGGGAGAACCAACAGAGCCCCCATTGAGAGCGTTGATAACCAACGCGCTGGCGCATTATCCCTGTGGAGCACCTCAATTGCAAGCCGCTGGCAACTGGATGCTGGATTATTGCGCAAACTGACCCGACAATCTTCTTTATCTTCGTATAACATTACCCTTCGCTGAATTCCCGCTGGAGAAACAATGGACGAACACGACTCTTTCCCACAGCGAGTGTGGCAAATCGTGGCCTCGATTCCGGAAGGCTGTGTTACGACCTATGGGGAAGTCGCCCGACTGGCGGGCTCTCCGCGCGCAGCGCGTCAGGTTGGCGGCGTGCTAAGAAGGCTTCCGGAGGGAAGTACGTTACCATGGCACCGGGTCGTTAATCGCCATGGTGCCATTTCCCTCACCGGGCCAGACTTGCAGCGCCAGCGTCAGGCATTACTCTCAGAAGGGGTACAGGTGTCCGGGACGGGACAGATAGATATGCAGAAGTATCGCTGGGAATACTGACGCCCTCTCCCGTCAAGATGAAGAGGGCGAAAGAAAGTTACAACTGTGTTGGCGGTGTAGGCAAGGTCGGCTGATTGGTCTGCGTTGCCACAGGCACTTCAGTCTGCTGCACCGGGACCAGGGTCAGGTCGATTTTGGTGCCCCCTTTGTTGACCGCTTCCTGCACGGTATCGGTGATAAAGACCAGCTTATCGTTGATCGTTACCGCCGCGCTCAGGAGGATACGCGCGTTAGGCTGAACGTCAGACGGGTTGTACGGCAGCACGAAGCTGAACGGCGCCTGTTTACCCTCTGTACGAACTGCACGCTGTGCAAGGACTTTAGACGGTGCATCCGCCAGAGACGCATCGGATAACGTGACCGTTAAAACCGCGTCCGGCGGCAGAGCGACTTTCTGTTTGATCCAGATGGTACCGGACACGTTAGGCTGTCGAATAGCTTGCTGTGAAAGGGTGTTAATCCCGTTTGGGGTCGCCGTTGGTACCGCTACATCGGCACTCTTATCCGCACAGGCGGACAACGCCACCGCCATTGCAACACCGCTTAACATAGGCACGAGTTTCATTGAAGTCTCCTTATCATCAATGCACCGGCGGGATCGATCCCATCCGATGTCGTTTTATTCACATAACGTAAACAAGTGTGGCACAAATCACGGATTTATGCCTAATTTTGCCCAGGTATTAAGATAATTCTACCCATCGGACCACTATCGTTTCTGCGTTATACTCAGCGTATCTTTCGCCACGGCGTTTATTGAGGACCACTATGAGTCAGGCACTGAACAATCTGCTGACATTGCTGAACCTGGAAAAAATAGAAGAAGGGCTTTTTCGCGGACAGAGCGAAGATTTAGGCTTACGCCAGGTTTTTGGGGGCCAGGTCGTGGGGCAAGCGCTATATGCCGCTAAGGAGACCGTTCCGGCAGACCGTCTGGTGCACTCATTCCACAGCTACTTTTTACGCCCCGGTGACAGCGCTAAACCGATTGTGTACGACGTGGAAGTTCTGCGTGACGGCCAAAGCTTCAGCGCTCGCCGTGTGGCGGCCATCCAGCATGGGAAACCCATCTTCTACATGACCGCCTCCTTCCAGGCGCCAGAGCCGGGCTATGAGCATCAAAAACAGATGCCGTCTGCCCCATCGCCGGACGATCTGAAATCGGAAACCGAAATTGCCCGCGCACTCGCACATCTGCTGCCGCCGCAGGTAAAAGAGAAGTTTCTGTGTGATAAACCGCTGGAGATCCGCCCGGTCGAATTTCATAACCCAATGAAGGGGCATACTGCTGAGCCCACCCGCCAGGTGTGGATCCGCGCCAACGGCAGCGTACCGGCAGACTTGCGCGTGCATCAGTATCTGCTGGGTTATGCGTCGGATTTCAACTTCCTGCCGGTTGCGCTACAGCCGCACGGCGTGGGATTCCTGGAAAAAGGGATGCAGGTCGCCACGATTGACCATTCCATGTGGTTCCATCGTCCTTTCGACATGAACGAGTGGCTGCTTTACAGCGTAGAAAGTACCTCTGCGTCCAGCGCACGCGGTTTTGTTCGCGGGGAGTTTTACACCCAGGATGGTGTGCTGGTGGCTTCTACCGTGCAGGAAGGTGTGATGCGTAATCGCGGGTGAGGTAAAAAGCCCGGTCGCTACGCTTACCGGGCCTGCAAATTTCACTTTTTCAGGCCGGGTAAGGCGAAGCCACCACCCGGCAAGGCACTCAAATTATGCGTTGTACGCATTCTCGCCGTGGCTGTTGACGTCCAGACCTTCGCGCTCCTGCTCTTCCGGTACGCGCAGCCCCACGGTCATATCGGCCAGCTTGTAGCCGATAAAGGCCACAACGCCCGACCAGACAACCGTAATCGCGATACTTTCAAGCTGGACCAGCACCTGATGCATCATGGTCACGCCTTCAGCATAACCCACGCCGCCCAAAGATTGTGCAGCAAAGATACCGGTCATGATACAGCCGATAATGCCGCACACACCGTGTACGCCGAATACATCACACGGATCGTCAACGCGCAGAATACGTTTCAGTGCGGTAACGCCCCACAGCCCCGCCAGACCCGCGACGATACCGATCAGCAATGCGCCGCCCACGCCCACGTAACCGCATGCTGGCGTAATACCTACCAGACCGGCAATCGCCCCAGAACAGGCACCCAGCAGGGATGGCTTGCCGCGAACGGCCCACTCGCCAAATACCCATGAGAGGATGGCCCCGGCAGTTGCCACCACGGTATTCACGAAGGCCAGCGCGGCGATTTCGTTAGCGGCGCTGGCTGAACCTGCGTTGAAGCCGAACCAGCCAAAGTAGAGGATGGCGGTGCCGGTAAAGACCATCGGCAGGTTGTGCGGCTTAAATGCTTCTTTCCCAAAGCCCACGCGCTTGCCAATCAGGTATGCGCCTACCAGGCCGGCTACGGCGGCGTTGATGTGAACAACGGTGCCGCCCGCAAAGTCCAGAGCGCCATGGGAAGCCAACAGACCACCGCCCCAGACCATATGCGCAATCGGGACATAGGAGAGCGTCAGCCAGACCACCACGAAAATCAGTACCGCAGAGAAGCGGATACGCTCAGCCAGCGCGCCCACAATCAGCCCCACGGTGATGCACGCGAATGAGCCCTGGAACGCGACATGAATATACTGATAGAAGCTGCCCATTACCGCGGTCAGTTCGATATTTTTCAGCATCGCCCAGTTAACGTTGCCGAAGAAGGCGTTGCCCTCCCCGAAGGCCAGCGAGTAACCGTAAACCACCCACAGCACGCACACCAGCGCGAACGTGACGGCAACCTGCGTCAGCATGGAGAGTACGTTCTTGCCGCGGATCAGGCCGCCGTAAAACAGCGCGATCCCCGGAATCGTCATGAACAGCACCAGCGCGGTGCAAATCATCATAAAGGCGTTATCGGCTTTGTCTGCCACAGCAGGTGCAGCCATTGCCAGGCCCGGCAGCAGTGCCAGCGAACCCAGACCTGTTTTCATTGTTGCTTTCATCATTTTCTCGATCCCTATCACTGTGTGCCAGGAGTTACTTACAACGCCGCTTCGTCAGATTCGCCGGTACGGATGCGAATGACGCGCTGTAGTTCGGCAACGAAAATTTTGCCGTCGCCAATTTTTCCGGTGTAGGCCGCTTTGCTGACGACATCAATCACCTCATCAAGCTGATCGTCGGCAATCGCCACATCAATCTTCACTTTTGGCAGGAAGTTAACGCTGTATTCCGCCCCGCGATAAAGCTCGGCATGACCTTTCTGACGCCCAAAGCCTTTCACTTCGGTGACAGTCAGTCCCTGAATACCCATGGAAGACAGCGCTTCACGCACGTCTTCGAGTTTGAATGGTTTGATTACCACCGTAACCAGCTTCATATATCCCCTCCAGTCAGAATTCGGTAATGGCCGCAGCTAACACGAGAGGTATATTGCAAAGGGTGTGCCAGAAGTGAAATGTGAGGAGGAAAGCGCCGCGGCGCGCATGCGCCGCGAAGGGGTGAAAAAAAACGCACCATGGCAGTGCAGGGTGCGTTTCAGTTTTGCACCAACGGTTAAGACTGTTAGCGCATTGCCTTGTTATGGTGCATCAGGCGCTGAGCGACTCCTCCTCGCGCACGCTGGCGGCCAGCTCGTCGCCTGCCAGCTGCAACTGATACATCTGCCAGTAGCGTCCTTTCGCCTCAAGCAGCGCTCTGTGCGTACCCCGTTCAACGGCCTGGCCACGGTGCAGCACCAGAATGGTATCGGCATCGACGATCGTTGAGAGGCGGTGAGCGATAACCACCAGCGTAGTGCGATCCCGCACGGCAGCCAGCGCCAGCTGGATCGCCTGTTCGGTACCGGAGTCGATGCTTGCGGTCGCTTCATCCAGAATCAACACCTGCGGCGTCTCAATCAGCACGCGCGCCAGCGCCAGGAGCTGCTTTTGCCCGACAGAGAGGTTATTGCCTTGCTCGCCCAGCCGGGTATTGATCCCCTCGCTTAACCCGCGCGCCAGATCTGCCAGCTGCACCGTTTCCAGCACCTCCCATACCTGCTCAGGCGTGAAAGGTCGTCCCAGCGTCACGTTGGCATAAAAGGTATCCGCCAGCACTACCGGATCCTGCTGCACCATCGCGACGCCTTTACGCAACGCGTTGTGGCTAAGCGCGGAAAGAGGCCGTCCATCCAGACGGATCTCCCCCTGCGTCAACGGATAGTAGCCCATCAGCAAACTGGCGAGCGTGCTTTTGCCGCTGCCGGTATGCCCAACCAGGGCGACAAAACCGCGCGACGGTACCTCGAGGTTGATATCCTGCAAGACAAGCTGATCGTCGCGGTAGGCAAACGAGACATGATCAAACGCTATGGATCCACTTTCCAGCGGACGTTCATCATCGCCATAGGTCTGACGCGGCCTGTCCATCAGCTCAAACACACGCTCACCCGCGACTACCGCCTGTTGCAGCATCGATTGCTGCGTAGTGAGTTCAATCAGCGGTTCGTTAAGACGGCCAAGGTAACTGATAAACGCGTACAGCACTCCCACCTCAATGGTTCCGCGCGTCGTCAGGCCAAACAGCATCAACAGCCCGCACAGCACCAGCGCAGAGAAGAGACTCAGCAGCGGGCGTAACAGGAAGCCGTCCAGACGTAACGTCTGCATCCGCGCCATATAGTGCGAACGGCTGGCTTCTCCCATCCGCTCGCCAAAACGCGCCTGCTGGCGAAACTGCTGGATAACGCTCATGCCATTGATCACTTCGTTGAAGCCATCATTGATGTCTGCAAGGTAAGCGCGCACGCGACGAACAATCGGCGTGCTGTAGCGCTGGTAAATTACCATCACAATCAGCACCGCCGGGAAAATAGCGATCGCCACCAGCGCCATCCGCCAGTCCAGACTGAACATCGCCACCAGCATCGCGCCAATCAATGCGGCACTGCGCAGAACCGTTGCGACAACAGTCACATAAAGGTCGCGGATCACCTCGGTGTCATTGGTGACGCGCGAAATAACCTGCCCGACCGGCTGGGTATCAAACTCGCTCAGCGGCTGGCGCAGCGCGGCATCCATCACATCCGTGCGTAGCTGCTGGACCACGCCCACGGCGGCCCGGTTAAACAGCAGCGACTGCGCATAGTGCAGCCCCGCCGCCGTCAGCTGTAGCCCGACATACGCCACACCCAGCCCCGCCACCAGCCCCAGCGGCAGATAGCTTTTCGCCACCATGTTATCGATAAAATAGCTGATAAGCAGCGGACCGGTCACCTCCGCAATCGCGGCGATCCACAGTAACAGCACGGCGATGGAAAGCGGTTTGCGCCACGGTGAGCCATAGGCGAGCAGCCGTTTTAACGTCGGCCACATCTGTCCAAACTTACGCATCGGTGACCTCCTCATCCAGCGCAGCTTCAAGCTGTTGATAGCGGTACATATCCCGATACCAGCCGGCCTGCCCGGCAAGCTGCTCATGCTGACCACGCTGAGCAATATGCCCGTGCTGAAGCACCAGAATTTCACAGGCTTCGGTAAGGGCCGACAGACGGTGCGCGCTGATGATGACCGTGCGCCCCTCCCCCCACTGCCGAAGGTTATGCAGAATTTGATGCTCGGTACGCCCGTCAACCGCGGACAGCGCATCATCCAGAATCAGGATCTCAGCGTCCAGCAGCAGCGCGCGGGCAATAGAGATACGCTGTTTTTGTCCACCGGAGAGCATAACGCCCCGCTCACCCACTTCTGTGTCGTAGCCCTGCGGCAGGCGCAGAATATCCTCATGGACGCTGGCTAAGCGCGCCACATGCTCGATCTGGTCCTGTGTCGCCGTCGGGCACCCGAGCGCGATATTGTTGGCTATGGTGTCTGAAAACAAAAACGGCGTCTGGCTGACGACCGCCAGGCGGCTGCGCCAGTCATCCAGCAGCAGACGTGGCAGGGGGACGTCATGGAAACGGATATCGCCTTCGCTCACGTCAAAATGGCGCTGAATCAGTGACAGAATGGTGCTTTTACCGGAGCCCGTCGGGCCGCAGATGCCCAGCATCTGACCAGGACGCAGCGTGAAACTGACGTTTTCAAGCACCGGATGTTCCGTTTGCGGGTAGATAAAGACGCGGATATCAGCCTTCAGAACACCCGGACCTTCCGGTACCGGCTCGCTGCCATCGTTCACTACCGGCACTTCCGCCAGCATGGCGCGGATACGGCTGTAGGCGGCGCTCCCACGTTCAACGATGTTAAACATCCAGGCCAGCGCCAGCATCGGCCAAATCATCAGCCCGAGGTACATCGCAAAGCTGGTTAACTGCCCGAGGGTCATGGTGCCTCGCACCACCATCCAGCTGCCGCCGCCCACCGCCAGCAGGTTCGCCATGCCAATCGCAATATAAATTGTCGGATCAAAGCGGGCGTCTATACGCGCCACGCGCATGTTTTTCGCACCGGTATCGGCGGCGTCGGCCGCAAACAGCGCGGACTGCCTGTCTTCCAGACCAAACGCTTTGATCATGCGGATGCTGGTCATGCTCTCCTGGGTGCGATCGTTTAACGACGAGAACGCCGCCTGCGCCAGCTTAAAGCGTTCATGGAGCTGCTCGCCGTAGCGGTTAATCGCCAGCGCCATCAGCGGCATCGGCAGCAGCGCCAGCAGCGTGAGCTCCCAGCTAATTTGCGTAGACATCACAATCAGTACCGCACAGCCCATCACCAGGGAATCCACCAGCGTTAACACCCCTTCACCGGCGGCAAACACCACACGGTCCACATCGTTAGTGGCGCGGGCGATGAGATCCCCGGTACGGTGACGCAGATAAAACTCAGGGTGCTGGCGGCTCAGCTGGCGGTAAAAGTCCTCGCGCAGCTCAACGGCAAGCTGATAGGACGCGCCGAACAGCAGCACGCGCCAGACATAACGCAGCAGGTAAACCACCACGGCCGTCAACACCAGCGTACCGACCCACATCATCACCCGTGCGGCGGTGTAATGTTGTTCCGTAACACCATCCACGACGTATCCCACCACTTTGGGCGGGATCAGTTGCAAAATGGCAATGATAATAAGCAGGGCCACCGCGCCGAGGTAGCGTTGCCACTCCCGACGAAAGTACCAGCTTAATTGGGCAAATAATCGCACGCGGTCTTTTCCTGAAGATATTTTATGAAGTTATTCAATGGGTAACGCTGTGGTGTATTTAATCTGTTCCATGGCGAAACTGGAGGTGACATCGGACAAGCCCGGTACGCTATTGACCAGCCGCTTGTAAAAATCATCGTAGCGCTTCATGTCTGCCACCTGAACGCGCATCAGATAGTCGTATTCCCCCGCCATGCGCCAGAAGCCGAGCACCTCGGGCATGTCGGAAACCTGGGTGACGAAGCGGCTGTACCATTCGCTGCTGTGATGCTGCGTTTTTATCAGGACGAAGGCGGTCAGTCCAAGCCCCAGTTTTTCGGGGTCTAGCAGCGCCACACGTCCCAGCAGAATGCCATCGTCTTCCAGCTTCTTGAGGCGCTTCCAGCACGGTGTGGTGGTCAGATTAACGGCATCTGCCAGCGCCTGCAAAGAGAGGGTGCAGTCGCTTTGCAGCAAAGAAAGCAGCTTGCGGTCAATTTTATCTAGCATATCCACCTCCCAGAGAAAATTATTCTCCTTACATTCTATTTTAAAGGCCAGATAGCAACAATTTTTTCTGTGCTTTTCGCTATGCTGGGCACAAAATGACAAACGGATAACTACGATGAATAGCACCTGGGTTAAACATGCCATCAGCGAAATAAATGCCGACTATCAGCGCTCGGCAGATACCCATTTGATCCGCCTGCCTTTGCCTGGATTTCCCGGCATTCAGCTTTACCTGAAGGATGAAAGTACCCATCCTACCGGCAGCCTGAAGCATCGCCTGGCGCGTTCACTCTTTTTATACGGTTTATGTAACGGCTGGATTAAAGAAGGCACCACGATTATTGAATCGTCGTCCGGATCAACTGCCGTCTCAGAGGCCTACTTTGCCCGCCTGCTGGGCCTGCCGTTTATCGCTGTGATGCCCTCCTGCACGGCGAAACGTAAAGTTGAACAGATCGAATTTTACGGCGGACGCTGCCACTTTGTGGAAAGCGCCTGCGAAATCTATGCGGCCTCCGAAATGCTGGCCCGCGAACTAAATGGTCACTATATGGACCAGTTCACCTTCGCCGAGCGCGCCACCGACTGGCGCGGCAATAATAACATTGCGGACAGCATTTTCCGCCAGATGACCCACGAGCCACATCCCGTCCCCTCTTACATTGTCATGAGCGCGGGCACGGGCGGAACCTCCGCCACCATCGGACGTTATATCCGCTGTCAGGGTTATGATACGCAGCTGATGGTGGTTGACCCTCAGAACTCGGTGTTCCTTGATTACTGGCAATCTCGCGATGCCAGCCTGCGCAGCCCTGTGGGGAGCAAGATCGAAGGAATTGGTCGCCCGCGCGTCGAACCCTCGTTCATTCCGGACGTTGTGGATGAGATGCTCCGCGTGCCGGACGCCGCCAGCGTCGCGACGGCGCACTGGCTGGAGACACAGCTTGGCCGTAAGGTCGGAGCCTCTACCGGCACCAATATGTGGGGGGCGCTACAACTGGCCGCGAGAATGCGTGAAGAAGGCCTTAGCGGCTCTGTCGTCACGCTGCTGTGCGACAGCGGGGAACGCTACCTGGACACCTATTACAACGCAGAATGGGTACAGGCCAATATTGGCGATGTTGAACCGTGGAAAGCGCAGATTTCGCATCTGGTGAAATAAAAAAAAGCCAGGCTTTAGCCTGGCTTGCTGGAAGGATCTCGCTATTCGGGGGAATATGGGAGGTTATTTTTGTCCAGCCAATGCGTCAAAAAATGGGACACCGCTTCGTTACGACAGTGTCCGATAACCGGTAAATGCGGGAGCGCGGCGATAAGTTGCGGCATCGCGTTCCCCATAATCAGCCCACGACCTACGCTGCTCAGCATCTCGTGGTCGTTCATGGCGTCACCAAAGGCCATACAGTCCTGCATCGTCAGCCCCAGACGATCGCTCAGCACCGCCAGCGCAGATCCTTTGTTACAGCCCACCGGCAGCACTTCAAGACAGTCCACCGCCGAGAAGGTCAGGTGCGCCCGGTCGCCCAGCGCCTCGTTAAGCTGAATACGCAGGCGGCAGAGATCGTCGTGATCGCCGCAGAAGCAGATCTTGGTTACCTTGTGTGCCGGAATGCGGCGCAAATCGATGAGCTGATATTTAAAGCCACTGTAAACGTGAGCGTGCAGCAAGGCCGGGATCTCACGCCCGGTAAACCAGCCTTCATCGTTAAAAACATGCACGCTGGCCTGCGTATCCCAGGTGCTGTGCAGGACGATGTCCGCCACTTCCGGATCCAGATCCTGACGGTGCAGCACATCGCCCTCGACGGAGTGAATGCGCGTCCCGTTGCCGGTGATCAGGAACGCATCGAGGGCAAATGTTCCCAGCAGATGGCGCATCTCCAGCACATGACGACCAGTGGCAAACGTCAGGGTGACTTCACGCTCGCGCAGGCGCTTAAGTGTGTTCAGGGTTTTCTCCCCTAAACGGTGATCCGGCATTAACAGCGTGCCGTCCATATCAAATGCAGCGAGCCGAGCCATAATTACTCCCGAAATGTGATGCGGTTAACTTGTGCATCAGTATTACGTGAGATATACGGAAGTAATAGTGAATAGATGATAATTATTGTTCCGGGTTTTTCATGCGCCAGCTTAACCGTCTTAACCAGTATCAGCGTCTGTGGCACCCCTCCGCCGGCGCAACGCAGCAGGTGACCATCAGTGAACTTGCCAGCCGCTGCTTTTGCAGCGAGCGACATGTACGCACCCTGCTGCGCCAGGCGCAGGAGGCGGGCTGGCTAAGCTGGCACGCCCGCTCCGGACGAGGAAAGCGTGGGGAATTACGCTTTCACGTCACCCCGGATTCGTTGCGTAATACGATGATGGAAGAGGCCCTGAAAAGTGGACAGCAGCACAACGCGCTGGAGCTGGCCCAGCTCGCGCCTGAAGATTTGCGATCGCTGCTGCATCCGTTTATGGGCGGGCAATGGCAGAACGATACGCCGACGCTGCGTATTCCCTACTATCGTTCGCTGGAGCCGCTTCAGCCGGGGTTTCTCCCTGGCCGGGCGGAGCAGCATCTGGCGGGACAGGTATTCTCTGGTTTGACGCGTTTTAATGGTAACAGCAGTGAACCCACGGGCGATCTGGCGCATCACTGGGAAGTCTCTGCTGACGGCCTGCGTTGGCATTTCTACATACGCTCCACCCTGCACTGGCATAACGGCGATAAAATAGAGACGGCACAGCTCAGGCAAAGCCTGACGGCGCTGCTATCGCAGCCCGGCATGGACACGCTTTTCCGCAGCGTCTTACGTATCGAAACCACGCATCCGCAAAGCCTGACGTTTATTCTCCATCAACCTGACTATTGGCTGGCGCACAGGCTGGCAACCTACTGTAGCCGTCTGGCGCATCCTGATTACCCCGTGGTGGGCAGCGGTCCCTTTCGGCTGAGCGTTTTTGAGCCTGAACTGGTGCGTCTGGAAAGCCACGAGCAGTATCACCTTGGTCATCCGTTACTTAAGGCTATCGAGTACTGGATCACGCCCCAGCTTTTTGACTACAGTCTGGGCACCAGCTGTCGCCACCCGGTGCAAATCGCCATTGGCGAGGCCGACGAGCTGGCCAGCCTGCGGCTGGTGAGTAACAGCACCAGTCTGGGCTTCTGCTACCTCACGCTGAAACAAAGTCCGCGTCTGAGCGAACTTCAGGCAAAGCGGCTGATTAATATCATTCATCTCTCAACGCTGCTGCATACGCTTCCCCTGAACGAAGGGCTCATCACTCCTACCGAGGAACTGCTTCCCGGCTGGGCGATCCCCCAATGGCCTGATTTAACCGACGTTGTGCTGCCAGAGGCATTGACGCTTGTCTACCACCTGCCGGTTGAGCTTCACACCATGGCCAGCCAGTTAAAAGCATACCTTGCGCGGCAGGGCTGTGAACTGACCGTCATCTTTCACGACGCCAAGACGTGGGACGGTTGCCAGCAGCTTGCCGATGCAGACATCATGATGGGAGACAGACTGATTGGCGAAGCGCCAGCGTACACCCTTGAGCAATGGCTCCGCTGCGATGCGCTCTGGCCGCATCTGCTGAGCGCACCGGCATACGCCCATTTGCAGGCCACGCTGGATGCGGTGCAGACGCAGGCCGACGAACGTGACCGACACGCAGGACTTCAGGCTATCTTCAGCCGATTAATGGAGACAGCCGTCCTGACACCGCTCTTTAACTACCAGTATCAAATCAGCGCTCCTCCGGGCGTCAACGGAATACGCCTTAACACTCGCGGCTGGTTTGACTTCACCGAAGCCTGGCTTCCTCCACCAAACGCGTGAAGAAGCTGGTCGCCGCTTTAGCCAGGCGTTAACATGACGCTTTTACCGTAACTGTCGAGATGATCTATGAAACGTGCCGTCGTCGTGTTCAGCGGAGGACAAGATTCCACAACCTGCCTGATTCAGGCACTTCACCAGTATGATGAAGTGCACTGCGTCACTTTTGATTATGGTCAGCGTCATCGCGCTGAAATCGATGTCGCTCGTGAACTGGCCCTCAAACTGGGCGCCCGCGCTCATAAAGTGCTGGACGTGACGCTGTTAAATGAACTGGCCGTCAGCAGCCTCACCCGCGACAGCATTCCGGTGCCTGATTACGAACCGGATGCCAGCGGCATTCCGAATACCTTCGTACCTGGGCGTAATATTCTCTTCCTGACCCTGACGGCAATCTATGCCTACCAGGTGAAAGCCGAAGCGGTGATCACGGGCGTGTGTGAGACCGACTTCTCTGGCTACCCGGACTGTCGGGATGAATTCGTGAAAGCACTCAATCACGCCGTCGATCTGGGTATGGCAAAAGAGACCCGCTTCGAAACGCCGCTGATGTGGCTGGATAAAGCCGAAACCTGGGCGCTGGCCGACTACTGGGGCAAGCTGGATATCGTTCGCAACGAGACCCTGACCTGCTACAACGGCATTAAAGGGGACGGCTGCGGGCAGTGTGCCGCCTGTAACCTGCGCGCGAACGGTCTGAATCATTATCTTGCGGATAAAGCGGGCGTGATGGCCGCGATGCAGAAAAAGACCGGTCTGAAATAAGGGCTAACTGTCCGCGCTGTCGTACAACAGGAGTCGACAGCGCGGGCATTCCTAAATATTACTTATGCGATCATCAGCTCCAGCTTTTCGCGCAACTCCCCTTCCAGCGGCAACGCTTTCTGGGTTTTGAGATCGATACAGACAAAGGTGATCAGCGCATCGGCCACCACCTGCCCTTCTGGCTCAAGCGTGACGACCTGGCTCAATACACCACTTTTGCCATTCAGTTGTTGGACCTCACTGGTCACGGTGAGCACATCCCCCAGCACAGCCGGGCGGCGGTAGTTAATGTTGATGTTGACGACCACAAACGCGATGTTGTGTGCGGTCAGCCACTGGAAGCTTTCGCTGTTCTCCAGGCCATCCCAGCGCGCCTCTTCAAGAAATTCAAGGTAGCGGGCGTTATTGACGTGCTGGTAAACATCGAGGTGATAACCACGGACTTTGATTTGTGTCTGCATAGCGCAATAGCCTTTCGTTGTTATAGGTTCAGAGGTCATAACTGGTATGACCTCTTTATCCTGGCAAATTTTTGCCGCAGTGCAAGTGATTACGCGATTACAGCGTCAGGTGTGCGAGATTGCGCTCAACCAGCGCGCTGCCCATACCCGGCACCTGCTTGAGATCGTCAAGGGTTTTAAAAGGACCGTACTCCTCGCGGTAGCTAACAATGGCCTGGGCTTTTTTAAGTCCCACACCGTTCATCACGCGCGCGAGCTCTTCTGCCGATGCCGAATTGATGCTGACTCGCGTACCGTCATCCTCTGCACTTTTACCGGCCTCAGTCGCTTTTGATTGCGTATAAGCCTGCGCAGCTGAGTCTGTTTTGGTCTGTGCAGCCTGCGCTTTAGCCGAGGGCGACGCCGCCAGCGCGCCCGCACTCATCCCGGAAGTGGCAATAGCCAGTGTAATTAACAGTGCTTTGATTCCACATTTCATGCTGTTTTCTCCTTGTTTGTTGACAGCCACGCCACGATAGCCGTACGAGAAAACAGGGACAAACAGCAGATTGCAGAAATGGAAAAGGCCGCGAAAGCGGCCTTTAGTTTTTGCAGAGCGTTACGAAAATCTGCGAGCAGGTACGTAATTATTGCTCCTGGGTCACCACATCACCCAGCTTGATTTTGGCTTCTTTACGCAGGTTGCTCATCATCGCTTCGAAAGCAATCTGGGCATTATTCTGGGTAATTCCCTGAACCATGGCCTTCTTCTGCGCGTCTGGCAGCGTGCCGGCTTTGACTTCATCCAGCGCCAGAATCACCACGTTACCCTGCATATCGGTCGTGGTGCCAAAGACAGGTTTGTCTTTCGCCGGCAGGCTCAGACCAAACGCCGCCTGGCTGACAGGATCCTGACCGGTACGGCTCAGCGTTTTGGCTTCGCCAAAGCTCAGGCCAGCCGCTTTCAGTGCATCGTTCTTACCGGCTTTCAGATCGGCCAGAATTTTCTCTGCATCCAGTTTTGCCTGCTGTGCCGCTTTGTTGTGTTTGACCAGCGCCACCACCTGATCTTTCACTTCCGCCAGGGGCTTCACTGCCTCGGCTTTGTGCTCGCTGACGCGCAGTACGAACGCACGGTCACCGTCAACGGTAATGATGTCTGAGTTGCTGCCCGGCGTACCGTTCTCACCTACCAGACCACCATTGAAAATGGCATCTGAAACCGGTTTGAAGTTCAGTTCTTCCGGCAGATTTTCATGGCTGAACCAGCCCGTCTCAACCGCTTTCACGCCAGCAGCCTGCTCAGCGCCCGCCAGTGATTCGTTGTCGTTGCTTGCGGCATCGCTCACTTTCTGTTGCAGAGCATAGAAGGCGTCCAGCGCTTTCTCCTGCTTCACTTTCGCAGCGATATCATCACGAACGTCAGCCAGCGGCTTGGTTTTCGCCGCCACGACATCGTCCAGACGCGCCACCAGGAAGCCAACGGAGGATTTGATTACACCAGACAGTTGGCCTTTCTCTTTAAGACCCGCATTTTTCAGCTCATCCGGGGTGGTGGAATCTTCCAGCCAGCCCATATCACCACCGTTTTTGGCAGAAATAATGTCGGTGGATTTTGCTTTCGCCACGGTCGCGAAATCAGCGCCTTTGTTCAGCTCGTCCAGCACGGCTTTTGCTTCTGCTTCCGTTTTGGTCTGGATCACGCTGTAACGGTTACGCTGCGGCTGAGTGAACTGATCCTGATGCTGGTCGTAATAAGACTGGATCTCGGCGTCAGTCGCGTTTTTCTGCATCGCAGCTGCATCCAGCTTGATATAGCTTACGCGGAACTGTTCAGGAGAGATGAAGTTGTTCTTGTTTTGCTCATAGTAAGCATTAACTTCAGCGTCGCTAACCTGCTGTTTCGCCGCCAGTGCATTGACATCAATCGTCGCTTCACGCACCACGCGTTGCTGCGCCACCAGTGCCGCCAGCGCTTCAGTTTCGCCTTTCAGCATGAAATCGGTGCCCACCACCGCGTTGATCAGCTGTTGCGTGGTCAACTGGTTACGCAGCGCCTGTGCGTACTGGTCAGCCGTCATCCCCATCTGGTTAACAATGCTGTTGTAACGCGCGTTGTCGAACTTCCCATTAGACTGGAAAGCCTGCGTCGAGAAGATGGCTTTTTTAACCTGCTCATCGCTGATGCCCAGACCGAGGCTTTTCGCGTACTGGTCCAGCAGCGCTTCGTCGATAAGGCGGTTCAGCGTCTGCTGACGCAGGTTTTTCATATAGCCTTCGTTGGCTGCAAGTTCAGAGTATTGGTCGCCCAGCTGTTGCTGCATGCGGTTACGTTCACCAGCAAAAGCGTTCTCGAACTGCCCACGGCTAATTTCCTGGCCATTCACTTTTGCGGCGTAGTTCGCGCCACCGCCGATGAGGTAACTACTCACACCGGTCAATATGAACGACACGATAATGATACCGAAAATAATCTTGAGCACGAGACTGTTAGCAGCCGTGCGTAAGCTGTCCATCATGGTGTAACAACACTCCGCTGTAGGTGACTGGTTACCTGACGCTGACGGAAAATCCTGACCGTCGCGCGTAAAGGCGTATTGTGACAAGAAAACAGGGCAATTGTCAGCCCACAACTCGCATAAACTCGCACAAATCAGGTCTGGACAAACAAAAAAGGCACATCAAACGATGCGCCCTTGTACTTTTCAGCTTCCCTGGAGCGGGAAAGCAATCAATTTACTGCGTCTTTCAGCGCCTTACCTGCACGGAAACCCGGCACTTTAGCGGCAGCAATGGTGATCTCTTTACCGGTCTGCGGGTTGCGGCCAGTACGGGCAGCACGCTCTTTAACCGCAAAAGTACCGAAGCCTACCAGTGCAACGTCGTCCCCAGCTTGCAGAGATTCAGTAACAGAAGCAATTAAAGCATCTAAAGCACGTCCAGCTGCAGCTTTAGAAATATCAGCACCCGCAGCAATTTTGTCAATCAGTTGAGATTTATTCACTGTTCTCTTCCTCTCTTTATAATTTATATCGCACCTGAATCCTTCACAGCGCGACCGCGCAGCAGTTATATCAGTCCTGCTATGACCTTACAACACCCGTTGTTGATGGCTAACCCAATCAGCAATCTAAATTAGCTATACAAAAAAAGGCTGGCAAGTACGAAATGACTTACCAGCCTTGTTTTTATTAGCGCTCTTTGCGCGAGGTCACTATTTTGCGGTTACAACCTGCATTCCGGACGGTTCATTTTGCAGTGCGAGAGTCAGAACTTCCTCAATGCGTTTCACCGGATGGATCTGCAAATCGGCAATAACGTTGTCCGGAATCTCTTCCAGATCGCGTTTATTCTCGTAAGGAATCAATACGGTTTTGATCCCACCACGGTGTGCCGCCAGCAGTTTTTCTTTTAACCCGCCGATGGGCAGTACCTGACCACGCAGCGTAATTTCACCAGTCATGGCCACATCAGCACGGACCGGGTTCCCCGTCAGGCAGGAAACCAGCGCCGTACACATAGCAATACCCGCGCTTGGGCCATCTTTCGGCGTCGCCCCTTCCGGAACGTGAACGTGAATGTCGCGTTTTTCGTAGAAATCCGGGTTGATACCCAGTTTTTCCGCGCGCGCACGCACCACGGTCAACGCTGCCTGGATGGACTCCTGCATCACTTCACCGAGCGAGCCAGTATAGGTCAGCTTGCCTTTACCCGGTACACAGGCGGTTTCAATGGTCAGCAGATCGCCACCCACTTCCGTCCACGCCAGTCCAGTCACCTGACCAACGCGGTTTTCGTTGTCCGCACGGCCATAGTCGAAGCGCTGAACGCCGAGGTAAGCATGCAGATTGTCGCCGTTAATCACGATGTACTTCAGGCTCTTATCCAGCAGCAGCTGCTTAACCGCCTTACGGCACAGTTTAGAGATCTCACGCTCAAGGCTACGCACGCCCGCTTCACGGGTGTAGTAACGAATAATGCCGACAATAGCGCTGTCCTCAACGGTCAGCTCGTTAGCTTTCAGCGCGTTACGTTCAATCTGCTTCGGCAGCAGGTGCTGCTTAGCAATGTTCAGCTTCTCGTCTTCGGTATAACCGGACAGACGGATCACTTCCATACGGTCCAGCAGTGGCGCCGGAATGTTCATGGAGTTGGAGGTCGCCACGAACATCACATCGCTCAGGTCGTAGTCGACTTCCAGGTAGTGATCGCTGAACGCCACGTTCTGCTCTGGATCAAGCACTTCCAGCAGCGCCGACGCCGGATCGCCACGCATGTCCGAAGACATTTTGTCGATCTCGTCGAGGAGGAACAGCGGGTTTTTGACGCCCACTTTCGCCATCTTCTGGATCAGCTTGCCCGGCATAGAACCGATATAGGTACGGCGGTGACCGCGGATTTCCGCTTCATCACGCACGCCGCCCAGCGCCATACGGATGTACTTACGTCCGGTCGCTTTGGCGATGGACTGGCCCAGAGAGGTTTTACCCACCCCTGGAGGCCCTACCAGGCACAAGATTGGACCTTTGATTTTGTTCACACGGCTCTGTACCGCGAGGTACTCAAGAATGCGGTCTTTCACACGTTCCAGGCCATAGTGGTCGGTATCGAGGATTTCCTGTGCCTGACGCAGGTCTTTTTTGACCTTGCTGCGGGCATTCCATGGAACCTGAACCATCCACTCAATGTAGCCGCGTACAACGGTCGCTTCCGCCGACATCGGAGACATCATTTTCAGCTTCTGCAACTCAGCTTCGGCTTTCTCTTTCGCCTCTTTCGGCATCTTCGCCGCGTCGATCTTACGCTTCAGCGCTTCGTTTTCATCCGGCGCATCGTCCATCTCGCCGAGCTCTTTCTGAATGGCTTTCATTTGCTCGTTCAGATAGTACTCACGCTGCGATTTTTCCATCTGCTTTTTGACGCGGTTGCGAATGCGCTTCTCAACCTGGAGCAGATCGATCTCAGACTCCATCATCGCCATCAGGTATTCCAGACGTTCGTTAACGTCGGACATTTCCAGCACGGACTGTTTGTCAGCCAGCTTCAGCGGCATGTGCGCAGCGATGGTATCCGCCAGACGTGCAGGATCGTCGATGCTGTTCAGCGACGTCAGCACTTCAGGTGGGATTTTCTTGTTCAGCTTGATGTAGCCTTCAAACTGGCTGATCGCGGTGCGTACCAGCACTTCCTGCTCGCGCTCATCAAGTTCCGGTGAATCAAGGTACTCTGCCTTCGCAGAGAAGTGCTCGCCATCGTCTGACAGAGTGGTAATACGCGCGCGCTGTAAGCCTTCCACCAGCACCTTCACGGTGCCATCTGGCAGCTTCAGCATCTGCAAAATAGAGGCCACGGTCCCGACGGTGAAAAGATCGTTTACACCCGGCTCATCCGTTGATGCTTCCTTCTGCGCAACCAACATGATTTTTTTATCATGATCCATGGCGGCTTCGAGGCAACGGATAGATTTTTCCCGCCCTACAAATAAGGGTATGACCATGTGCGGATAAACCACCACATCGCGCAACGGCAATACGGGGATTTCAATGCGTTCAGAACGCTCAGGATTCATAGAGCTCTCTCTTAGTTTAGTGTCCGCCAGGTAAACTGGTCATGTAACTGTGCTTCACACAACCATTAACATGTAATCCAGTATATGGGGATGTTTCCCATACATTCAACGCCATGAATACGGAAAAAGTAAAGGGGAGATAAAATCCCCCCTTTTTGATTAACTGATTGTATGAAATGGTGAATTATTCGCCAGATGCCTGCTGCGCTTCCGGTTTACCGTAAATCAGTAACGGCTTGGTCTGGCCACCAATGACGGACTCGTCGATCACGACTTTTTCGACATCTTCCATAGAAGGAAGATCGTACATCGTGTCGAGCAATGCTGCTTCCACGATAGAACGCAGGCCACGGGCACCGGTTTTACGCGCCATCGCTTTCTTGGCAATCGCGTCCAGTGCTTCGTCACGGAATTCCAGCTCAACGCCTTCCAGATTAAACAGCGCCTGATACTGCTTGGTCAGCGCGTTTTTCGGCTCTTTCAGGATCTGAATCAGCGCGTCTTCGCTCAGTTCGTTCAGGGTCGCCACAACCGGCAGACGGCCGATAAATTCCGGAATCAAACCAAATTTGATCAGATCTTCCGGTTCAACCTGCGCCAGCAGCTGGCCTTCGTTTGGTTTTTCAGACGTAGCTTTCACCGTTGCGCCAAAACCAATGCCGGAGCCGGTTTCCACACGGTGTGAGATCACTTTATCCAGGCCTGCAAACGCACCACCACAGATAAACAGGATCTTGGAGGTATCAACCTGCAAGAATTCCTGCTGCGGATGTTTACGCCCACCCTGCGGTGGAACAGCCGCAACCGTACCTTCAATCAGCTTCAGGAGCGCCTGCTGCACGCCTTCGCCCGAGACGTCACGGGTGATGGATGGGTTGTCTGATTTACGGGAGATTTTGTCAATCTCATCGATATAGACGATCCCGCGCTGGGCTTTCTGTACGTCGTAATCGCACTTCTGGAGCAGCTTCTGGATAATATTTTCAACGTCTTCGCCCACATAACCGGCTTCGGTCAGGGTGGTGGCATCCGCCATGGTGAACGGAACATCCAGCAGGCGCGCCAGCGTTTCCGCCAGCAACGTTTTACCGGAACCCGTAGGCCCGATCAGCAGAATGTTACTTTTGCCCAGTTCCACGCCATTGCTGGTATCGCCGTTACGCAGACGCTTGTAGTGGTTGTATACCGCCACCGCCAGCACTTTTTTCGCCTGCTCCTGACCAATGACATAGTCGTCCAGGTGGTGGCGAATCTCGTGTGGCGTTGGTAACGCGCTGCGCTCACGGTGCGGCGCGACTTCTTTAATCTCTTCGCGAATGATGTCGTTACATAAATCGACGCATTCGTCGCAGATATACACGGACGGCCCGGCAATCAGTTTACGCACTTCATGCTGGCTTTTGCCGCAAAAAGAGCAGTACAGCAGTTTGCCCGAACCATCTTTGCGTTTATCTGTCATGAGTCCAAACCTCTTTTTAAGTTCTATGTGCCGCACATGACGACGCAAATGCCATACTCAGACGCAAGCTGCTTACAGGCAACGTGCCGCCCTAAATTAGTATAGCGGCACACTCGCGTCGCGGGCATCAATTACGATGGGTCAAAATGGAGTCGACTAAGCCGTACTCAACTGCCTCTGGTGCAGACAGGAAGCGATCGCGCTCGGTATCGCGCTCGATCTGCTCGAGTGGTTGACCCGTATGCTGCGCCATAAGTTCATTCATGCGCGCTTTTACTTTCAGAATTTCTCGGGCGTGGATTTCAATATCCGTCGCCTGGCCCTGGTAACCACCCAGCGGCTGGTGAATCATCACGCGGGAGTTAGGCAGGCAGAAACGCTTACCTTTCGCCCCTGCGGTTAACAGGAAAGCCCCCATGGACGCCGCCTGTCCCATACAGATGGTGCTGACATCCGGCTTGATGAATTGCATGGTGTCATAAATAGACATGCCCGCCGTAATCACACCGCCCGGCGAGTTGATGTACAGGTAAATGTCTTTTTCCGGGTTTTCCGCTTCCAGGAACAGCATCTGCGCCACGATCAGGTTAGCCATATGGTCTTCCACCTGGCCGGTCAGAAAGATAACGCGTTCCTTGAGCAGACGGGAATAGATATCGAAAGATCGCTCACCGCGTGAGGTCTGTTCAATAACCATTGGCACCAGCGCCATATGGGGTGCAAAGTTATCTCGTTCGCCACTGTATGACATTTCCGTCTCCTGGTTCAAAATTGAAAACACCTGCTGTACTGATTGTAACCTTATGGACGGATTATCAGCCAGTCTCAATCATCGTGATTACATACTAATGGGGGTCGCCATGCCCTATTTCAAGCATAACAACGTTTTGTTGTAACGCTAACACTGAAAGGGCGTTTTAGCACCCTTCCAGGACTAAAGCTGTGATAAAAAAAACCCGTCGCCGGAGGGCAACGGGTTTTTTGTTCAAACTTTAAACCGTTGGGACGAAATTACGCCTGCTGGTTCATCAGTTCGGTGAAAGAGGTCTCTTTTTCGGTTACTTTCGCTTTCGCCAGTACCGCTTCAACAGCCTGCTCTTCCAGTGCAACGTTGCGCATGTTGTCCATCAGCTCTTTGTTCTTACCGTAGAACTCGATCACTTCTGATGGATCTTCGTATGCAGAAGCCATCTCTTCGATCAGGCCTTTCACACGCTCTTCGTCAGCTTTCAGCTCGTGGGTACGAATCACTTCGCCCAGCAGCAGGCCAACAACAACGCGACGTTTCGCTTGCTCTTCGAACAGCTCGCGTGGCAGTTCCATCGCTTGCTGCTGGTTGCCACCGAAGCGCTGTGCAGCCTGACGGCGCAGAACGTCGATTTCGCTGTCGATCAGGGCAGCAGGAACGTCGATGTCGTTCGCTTTCACCAGACCTTCAATCGCCTGAGACTTCACGCGGTTACGTACAGCGCCGTTCAGCTCGCGCTCCATGTTTTTACGCACTTCAGCACGCAGACCCGCAACAGAACCATCTTCCACGCCGAAACGCTTGATGAATTCTTCAGTCAGTTCTGGCAGTTCGCGCTCTTCAACTTTCTTCAGGTTGATGACGAACTTCGCTGCTTTACCTTTCAGGTTTTCAGCGTGGTATTCTTCAGGGAAGGTCACGTCGATGGTGAACTCTTCGCCTGCTTTGTGGCCTTTGATACCGTCTTCGAAGCCTGGGATCATACGACCCTGACCCATCGCCAGTACGAAATCAGACGCTTTACCGCCTTCGAACTCTTCGCCGTCTACTGAACCGGTGAAGTCGATGGTTACGCGGTCTTCCGCGTCAACAGCGCCTTCTTTCTCTTTCCAGTTCGCCTGCTGCTTACGCAGGGTATCCAGCATGCCGTCAACGTCTTCGTCAGTCACGGAAACGATCGGTTTTTCAACTTCGATTGATTCCAGACCTTTCAGCTCAACTTCCGGGTACACTTCGAACTCTACGGAATAGGTGAAGTCTTCGCCCTGCTTGTATTCACCTGGAACGTAGTTTGGCGCGCCGGCTGGATTGATTTTTTCTTTGATGATCGCGTCGATAAAGTTGCGGCTCATCAGTTCACCCAGCACATCCTGACGCACGGAAGCGCCATAACGCTGAGCAACAACATTCATTGGTACTTTGCCCTTGCGGAAGCCGTCAATACGTACTTTTTTTGCTACGTTGACCAGCTCGCTTTTCACAGCAGTTTCGATGCTGTCAGCAGCGATAGTAATCGTTACACGGCGGCCAAGGCCTTGAGTGGTTTCAACTGAAACTTGCATCTTGTTACCTCAAAAAAATCACAGTGCTCGGTCAACTCTGAATCTGTCTGTTATACCGGGATGCTCTCTTATGTGCAGATTCACATTCCCTGTCGCCAGAATCATCCCGAAGACATTCAATAAGACGCGGCATTATAGCGGCATCACTTAGGTGAGTCGAGAACGGTTGGAGCATGTTGCTGCGGCTTTTTTCACACTTTAAGGCTATTTTTAGCCTTAAAAACGCGCCATCCGCTCAAAACTCAGACAAAACAAAACGGCCCGAAGGCCGTTTTGACGAAATCTGTAAGCAACATACTGGAAAAACTCCGGCGGTTGCAAATCCGATTTATCAGGCGATGGTGCCTGCACCCCGACAAGGCGGTGATGCGAATACCGTATCCTGCAGCCCTTCCCATTCCTTAATGGTGTAGGTATGCAGCGCCAGCGCATGTACGGTTGTGGAGAGTTCTTCCGTCAAGGTGCTGTAGATCAAGCGGTGTCGGTTCAGGAAACGTTCTCCCGTGAAGCGATCGCTGACCAGAACCACTTTGAAGTGGCTTTCAGAACCTGCCGGCACGTTATGACGATAGCTTTCGTCGACAACTTCGAGAAACACAGGGTTGAACGCTGCCCTTAATTTTTCTTCTATCTGTTCACGTATCATCATGAAATCACTCCTCCGACAACGCTAAGATGTCACCCATCCCTTTAAATATTAGCCGCTTTTACCGGTTCCATTACACCGTGACAACAAATATTTAGCTTTCGTCTGATTTTCTCATCCAAACGGATGAAGTTCACTATGAGGTTCATACGTTTTGTCACTTACAGGCAGAGAAAAGCGGAAAGGTGGTCAGTTTTCGGACAAGGCGATGAATTTACATGCGTTGACCACTTCCCCTGGCCGTTGGCGATGTTATGATGGCGGCAATTTTTCTCTCTTTGCTTACGATTCGTTGAGAACCCGAAAATGTTAAAAAAAATCTTCTTTCCGTTGGTAGCACTCTTTATGCTCGCCGGTTGCGCAACCCCGCCGACGACCATTGACGTTTCACCAAAAATTACCCTGCCTCAGCAGGATCCAAGCCTGATGGGCGTGACGGTCAGCATTAATGGCGCCGATCAGCGTCAGGACCAGGCGCTGGCGAAAGTGACTCGCGACAACCAGCAGGTTACGCTGACCGCTTCCCGCGACCTGCGCTTCCTGTTGCAGGAAGTACTGGAAAAACAGATGACCTCCCGTGGCTACATGATTGGCCCAAGCGGCGCGGTTGATCTGCAAATCATCGTGAACAACCTGTACGCTGACGTCTCCCAGGGTAACGTTCGCTACAACATTGCGACCAAAGCCGATATCTCCATCATCGCTACCGCGAAGAACGGCAACAAGATGAACAAAAACTACCGTGCAAGCTATTCCGTTGAAGGCGCATTCCAGGCCTCCAACAAAAATATCGCTAACGCGGTTAACAGCGTGCTGACTGACACCATTGCCGACATGGCACAGGACACCAGCATTCACGACTTCATCAAGCAGAACGCACGTTAATCCTGCTGACTGACCCGGTGCTTCACCGGGTCAGTTCATAAGAACATGTCCAGTCACTACTTACGCATTTTCCAGCAACCGAAATCAGCTATTCTGCTGATCCTGGGTTTCGCCTCCGGTTTACCCCTTGCGCTCACCTCCGGCACGTTACAGGCGTGGATGACGGTTGAGAACATCGATCTTAAAACCATTGGTTTCTTCTCGCTCGTCGGCCAGGCTTACGTCTTTAAGTTCCTGTGGTCGCCAGTGATGGATCGCTATACCCCACCGTTCCTCGGGCGCCGTCGCGGCTGGTTAGTGATGACGCAGGTGCTGCTGTTGCTCGCCATTGCCGCAATGGGTTTCCTTGAACCGTCAACGCAGCTGCGCTGGATGGCCGCGCTTGCGGTGGTCATCGCCTTCTGCTCCGCCTCGCAGGACATTGTTTTTGACGCCTGGAAAACGGACGTCCTGCCAGCGGAAGAGCGTGGCGCCGGTGCGGCAATCAGCGTGCTCGGCTACCGCCTGGGTATGCTGGTTTCCGGCGGACTCGCACTGTGGCTTGCTGACCGCTATCTCGGCTGGCAGGGCATGTACTGGCTGATGGCCGCACTGCTGATCCCCTGCATTATTGCCACTCTGTTCGCGCCTGAACCGAGCGATGTGATCCCGGTTCCACGCTCGCTGGAGCAGGCCGTCGCCGCACCGCTGCGCGACTTCTTTGGTCGCAATAATGCCTGGCTGATCCTGCTGCTTATTGTCCTTTATAAGCTTGGCGACGCTTTCGCCATGAGTCTGACCACTACCTTCCTGATCCGCGGCGTCGGGTTTGATGCGGGCGAGGTCGGCGTGGTGAACAAAACCCTGGGTCTGTTTGCCACGATTGTCGGCGCGCTGTACGGCGGCGTATTGATGCAGCGCCTGACGCTGTTCCGCGCTCTGCTGATATTTGGCATACTTCAGGGCGCATCGAATGCCGGTTACTGGCTGCTGTCGATCACCGACAAGAATATGATCAGTATGGGGACGGCGGTATTCTTTGAGAACCTGTGCGGCGGTATGGGCACTGCGGCATTTGTCGCCCTGCTGATGACGCTGTGCAATAAGTCATTTTCCGCTACCCAGTTTGCGCTGCTCTCTGCCCTTTCCGCCGTCGGGCGCGTATACGTTGGCCCCGTCGCGGGCTGGTTTGTTGAAGCCTACGGTTGGCCGACCTTTTATCTCTTCTCGGTGGTGGCGGCCGTGCCGGGGATTTTATTGCTGCTGGTCTGTCGCCAGACGCTGGAATATACCCAGCGGACGGAACACTTCATGCCGCGCACGGAATATCACGCTGCCTATCGGTTTGCCCTGCGTCTGCTAATGGCAGGTTGTCTTGCCCTGGTAGGGTGGCTCACGGTGCTCATCATGAATGCGACTACCGACTTGTCACTTCCTTTTGAAACCCTTCTGCTTGATGCAGGTGTGTTTCTCGCCCTGGCGGGGATCCTGACGGGTGGGATGCTGGATTTCATGTCATTACGAAAGACGCAGATGACATGAAGTAAAAAGCGAAAGGTTATTTCCCGTTGTAATAACAGCCCGAAATTATAACGGTGAAATAACCGCCATCGACAAAAAAAATATTTGTTGTTTTGTGCGGGATAGCATTCGGAAATTATTGGAGCTTATTTCGCTACGCTATTTTTCATTAAACGATTCAGCATTCGAAACATTGAATTTTCGTTTTTTAGTTGTCTTTTTATTGATAATTAATTGTTAACTAATTGTGTGTTTTTCGCAATGGTTATACCAATTATCCCTTTTGCGGTATGCTGGGGCACCCTTTCGTTATAACGCCCACTCCGTGCGGCTTCCGTCTGGAAACGCGACATAATTTGCAACACTTGTGACATGTACGGCAGAACCCAGTAACACCTTCCTGACACAGGGCTAATGATGTTTACAGTAATGTAACCTTCCCGTAAAATGCCCCCACACTTTAAACGCCACCAGACTCCCGTGGAATTGAGGTCGTTAAATGAGACTCAGGAAATACAATAAAAGTTTGGGATGGTTGTCATTATTCGCAGGCACTGTATTACTCAGTGGCTGCGATTCTGCACTACTAGACCCCAAAGGACAGATTGGACTGGAACAACGTTCATTGATACTGACGGCTTTTGGCCTGATGTTGATTGTGGTTATTCCTGCCATCTTGATGGCTGTTGGTTTCGCCTGGAAGTATCGTGCGAGCAATAAAGATGCGAAGTATAGCCCTAACTGGTCACACTCCAATAAAGTGGAAGCTGTGGTCTGGACGGTACCTATTCTGATCATCCTGTTCCTTGCTGTACTGACCTGGAAAACCACTCACGCACTTGAGCCGAGCAAACCGCTGGTTCACGATGAAAAACCCATTACCATTGAAGTGGTCTCCATGGACTGGAAATGGTTCTTCATCTATCCAGAACAGGGCATTGCTACCGTGAATGAAATCGCCTTCCCGGCGAACACTCCGGTTCAGTTCAAAGTGACCTCCAACTCCGTAATGAACTCCTTCTTCATCCCACGTCTGGGCAGCCAGATTTACGCGATGGCCGGTATGCAGACTAACCTGCATCTGATTGCGAATGAAGCAGGCACCTACGACGGTATCTCCGCCAGCTATAGTGGCCCGGGCTTCTCGGGTATGAAGTTCAAAGCTATCGCTACGCCAGACCGCGCGACTTTCGACCAGTGGGTTGCAAAAGCGAAGCAGTCTCCAAACACCATGTCTGACATGGCGGCGTTCGAAAAAGTGGCTGCACCTAGCGAATACAACAAGGTGGAGTACTTCTCTAACGTGAAACCGAATCTGTTCAAAGATGTTATTGGCAAATTTATGGATCACGGCATGAGCATGGACATGACCCAGCCTGAAGGCGAGCACAACACGCACCAGGGTATGGAAGGCATGGACATGAGCCACGCGGAAACCGCTCACTAAGGGGCCGAGGAAGAAAATGTTCGGAAAATTGACATTGGATGCGGTGCCGTACCATGAACCCATTATCATGGTTACGATTGCTGCAATTATCATTGGTGGCGCGGCCTTAGTTGGCCTGATCACTTACTTCGGTAAGTGGAGCTACCTGTGGAACGAGTGGCTGACTTCGGTTGACCACAAAAAACTCGGCATCATGTACTGCATCGTCGGTATCGTCATGTTAATTCGTGGCTTTGCGGATGCAATCATGATGCGTAGCCAGCAGGCGCTTGCGTCTGCGGGCGAAGCCGGATTCCTGCCACCGCACCACTACGATCAGATCTTTACCGCTCACGGCGTTATCATGATCTTCTTCGTGGCGATGCCGCTGGTAATCGGTCTGATGAACGTTGTCGTTCCGCTGCAAATCGGCGCGCGCGACGTTGCGTTCCCGTTCCTGAACAACCTGAGCTTCTGGTTCACCGTTGTCGGCGTTATCCTGGTTAACCTGTCACTGGGTGTGGGCGAATTTGCTCAGACCGGCTGGCTGGCCTACCCGCCACTTTCGGGAATTGAGTACAGTCCGGGCGTGGGCGTTGACTACTGGATTTGGGCGCTTCAGCTCTCCGGTGTCGGTACCACCCTGACCGGTATTAACTTCTTCGTGACCATCCTGAAGATGCGTGCACCAGGTATGACGATGTTCAAGATGCCAGTATTTACCTGGGCATCTCTGTGCGCCAACGTCCTGATTATCGCGTCGTTCCCAATTCTGACCGTCACCATCGCGCTGCTGACCCTGGATCGCTATCTGGGTACCCATTTCTTCACGAATGATATGGGTGGCAACATGATGATGTACATCAACCTGATTTGGGCCTGGGGTCACCCGGAAGTGTACATCCTGGTTCTGCCGGTGTTCGGTGTGTTCTCCGAAATCGCGGCAACCTTCTCGCGTAAACGTCTGTTTGGTTACACCTCTCTGGTGTGGGCAACCGTGTGTATTACCGTCCTGTCGTTCATCGTCTGGCTGCACCACTTCTTCACCATGGGTGCGGGCGCCAACGTAAACGCCTTCTTCGGTATTACCACTATGATTATCGCGATCCCGACCGGGGTTAAGATCTTCAACTGGCTGTTCACCATGTACCAGGGCCGTATCCAGTTCCACTCAGCGATGCTGTGGACCATCGGCTTCATCGTGACCTTCTCCGTAGGTGGGATGACCGGCGTGCTGCTGGCGGTTCCAGGCGCTGACTTTGTCCTGCACAACAGTCTGTTCCTGATTGCGCACTTCCATAACGTTATCATCGGCGGCGTCGTCTTCGGCTGCTTCGCAGGTGTGACCTACTGGTGGCCAAAAGCGTTCGGTTTCACCCTGAACGAAAAATGGGGCAAACGCGCCTTCTGGTTCTGGATCATCGGCTTCTTCGTGGCGTTTATGCCGCTGTACGTGCTGGGCTTCATGGGGATGACCCGTCGTCTGAGCCAGCAGATCGATCCGCAGTTCCATCCGATGCTGATGATTGCAGCGGGCGGCGCCGCGCTGATTGCCTGCGGTATCCTGTGCCAGCTGATTCAGTACTACGTGTCTATCCGTGACCGTAACCTGAACCGCGACCTGACCGGTGACCCGTGGGGTGGCCGTACGCTGGAGTGGTCTACCTCTTCTCCACCTCCGTTCTATAACTTTGCCGTAGTGCCGCACATTCATGAGCGTGACGCATTCTGGGAAATGAAAGAAAAAGGTGAAGCGTACAAGCAACCTGAACATTACGAAGAGATCCATATGCCGAAAAACAGCGGTGCGGGCATCGTGATTGCCGCCTTCGCAACGGTATTTGGTTTCGCAATGATCTGGCACATCTGGTGGATGGCGATTGTTGGCTTCGCTGGCATCGTAATCAGCTGGATTGTGAAGAGCTTTGACGAGGACGTGGACTACTACGTACCAGTCCGTGAAGTTGAAAAGCTGGAAAACCAGCATTTTGACGAGATTTCTAAAGCGGGGCTGAAAAATGGCAACTGATACTCTGGCGCACTCGACTGCCCACGCGCATGAACATGCGCACCATGATACAGGACCGACGAAAGTCTTCGGTTTCTGGATCTACCTGATGAGCGACTGCATCCTGTTCTGCTGTCTGTTCGCAACCTATGCCGTTCTGGTGAATGGCACAGCGGGCGGCCCGACCGGTAAGGACATCTTTGAGCTGCCGTTCGTTCTGGTTGAAACCGCACTGCTGTTATTCAGCTCCATCACCTACGGCATGGCGGCTATCGCCATGTACAAAAACAACAAAAGCCAGGTTGTTTCCTGGCTGGCGTTGACCTGGTTGTTTGGTGCTGGCTTTATCGGGATGGAAATCTATGAATTCCATCACCTGATTGCGGAAGGCTTTGGTCCGGATCGCAGTGGCTTCCTGTCAGCGTTCTTCGCGCTGGTCGGCACCCACGGTCTGCACGTGACCTCTGGTCTGATCTGGATGGCAGTGCTGATGTTCCAGATCTCCCGTCGCGGCCTGACCAGTACTAACCGTACCCGTATCATGTGCCTGAGCCTGTTCTGGCACTTCCTGGACGTGGTATGGATCTGTGTGTTCTCTGTTGTCTATCTGATGGGGGCGATGTAATGAGTCATTCTAACGATCATGGCGCTTCCCACGGCAGCGTAAAAACCTACATGACAGGTTTCATCCTGTCGATCATCCTGACGGTGATCCCGTTCTGGATGGTGATGAACGGTTCTGCATCTAAGCCGGTTATCCTGGGCGCAATCCTGGTGACCGCGGTGATTCAGATTCTGGTGCATCTGGTTTGCTTCCTGCACATGAACACCAAGTCCGATGAAGGCTGGAACATGACGGCCTTTATCTTTACCGTGATTATCATCGCTATCCTGGTAGTCGGTTCCATCTGGATTATGTGGAACCTTAACTACAACATGATGGTTCACTAAGAGCGGCGAGTATGTTTAAGCAATACCTGCAAGTCACGAAACCAGGCATCATCTTTGGCAACCTGATCTCCGTAATCGGAGGGTTCCTGCTGGCCTCTAAAGGCAGCATTGATTACACCCTCTTTATTTACACGCTGGTCGGTGTGTCACTGGTGGTTGCGTCCGGTTGTGTATTTAACAACTACATCGACATGGATATCGACAAGAAGATGGAAAGGACCAAAAATCGGGTGCTGGTTAAAGGCCTGATTGCTCCTTCCGTCTCGCTGGTGTACGCCACCTTGCTGGGTATTGCTGGCTTTATGCTGCTGTGGTTTGGTGCTAACCCGCTGGCCTGCTGGCTGGGGGTGATGGGGTTCGTGGTGTATGTAGGCGTCTACAGCCTGTATATGAAACGCCACTCCGTCTACGGCACGCTGATTGGTTCTCTCTCCGGCGCTGCGCCGCCGGTGATTGGCTACTGCGCCGTCACGAACGAGTTCGACAGCGGTGCGCTGATCCTGCTGGCTATCTTTAGCCTGTGGCAGATGCCGCACTCCTACGCTATCGCGATTTTCCGCTTTAAGGATTATCAGGCAGCGAACATTCCGGTTCTGCCGGTCGTGAAAGGCATCTCAGTTGCCAAAAACCACATCACGCTGTACATCATCGCTTTTGCCGTGGCAACGCTGATGCTCTCTCTGGGCGGTTACGCCGGATATAAATATCTGGTGGTGGCCGCTGCGGTGAGCGTCTGGTGGCTCGGCATGGCTCTGCGCGGTTACAAAGTGGAAGATGACAAGGTCTGGGCACGCAAGCTGTTTGTGTTCTCGATTGTCGCCATCACCTCCCTGTCCGTGATGATGTCCGTAGACTTCATGGTGCCAGATTCACAAAGCCTGCTGACGTACGTCTGGTAAGAAGACTGAAGTAAAAACGCCGGGTTTAACCCGGCGTTTTTTATTGGTACGGCGTAACCCCTTTCTTTAACAGTATATTGCCGTATTTCGCTGTCTCGCCTGTCACCACAATGGCGTACGCTTTCTGTGCCCGCGCATAAAACGCATAACGGTCAATACGCGTAATCCCCTCCCCTTCCGCCTCACCAAAGAGTGCGTTGCGATAGCGTGCTTCTACCTGTATATCGAGCGTATCCCCGTCGACAGGGGCCATCATCACCAGCGGTGGCGCATAGCTGTCGAGTTCAAACAGCGGTATCACCGCGGCCAGCAAATCGCTGATGAGCAGGCCATCTGCGCGGATCGTCTTTGGCCCCAGGCTGTGCGCGGGAAAGTGAGCGTCTGCAAAAATAATCTCGTCACCATGGCCCATCTCTGCCAGCGTTTTCAGCAGCTCGGGTGAAATCAGTGGGGATATCGTTTTAAGCACGGCTTTGCTCCTCAGGATAGAAATAACGGTAACGATAGTGGACCCGATCGCGAGCAGCCTCAGCGCTGGCCGTTTCTCCGACGCCCCACCATCCGTACAAAGACGCTCCCAGCACGGTCGTATCTGCATCTTCAAGAACCTTCACCGGGATCCCAAGCGCATTGGACTTGAGCTGATTCCACAGCATATTGCGGCTACCTCCCCCCACCAGCAGGAGTTCACGCGCCTTAAATTGCGCGATCGCCTCCAGCGCCTGGAGTTTTTCTTGCAGATGCACCGTAAGTCCTTCCAGGGCTGCGCGGTAAAAATGGGCTGGCGTGGTGGTGAGCGTAACGCCCTGCCAGCCAGCGAGCGGAGAATCGAGCAACTGGGTATTCATCGTGACGCCATCCGCCCCGTACGGAATTGCCGCCGCCTGAGCCAGAATAGTGTCCCAGTTGACATCAGGCGACCAGAACAGCGCGCGGATCCACTCCAGTACGCCAGACGCCAGATATTGCATTCCCGGATTATAGAGCCCCGTCCGGCTATCCAGTTCGCAGGTCGCGCCCGGGTATTGCCCCAGTAAAGCGGTATCAACCTGCGAGGTGCGCGCCATTAAAATCTCCCAGGTTCCCGAAGAGAGAACCGGCTCATTAATTCCCGCACCGGCGCCAAAAAGGGCAAACTGCGTATCGTGCCCGGCGGAGATCACCGGCACACCGCAAGGCAATCCGAGTCTGGATGCAGCGTCGGGCTGCAGTTCACCCATCATCTCTCCGGGGGAAACCAGCGGCGGGAAAAGGGAATGAGGCACGCCGATCTTGCTTAAGATCGTTTCGCTGAAGCACCGCTGATGTAGATCGAACATCTGACTGGTACCGGCCATCGTGAGATCGGTCGTCATTTTTCCGGTCAGGCGATGGTTGATTAGCGAGGAGATAAAAAGCCAGGCGTGAGCACGCTGTAACAGATCGGGATGGTTGTCCTGAAGCCAGCCTAGCTTATACAACGTGTTGAAACTAAACTGCCCAACGCCGGTGATCTGCTGTAGTTCAGCCGGGGAGCATAAACGGGCAACCGCTTCCATCACCGGCACGGTTCGTGGACATTTCCAGCTGATGATCGGGTAAAGCAGTTCTCCCCGCTCATCCACCAGCGCGCCATCCACGCCAAAGGTCGTCACACTCATTCCGCACAGTTGATGCTTGCTCAGCACTGCGCTGATTTTCTGACAACAGACGGCAAAACGTTGCATGATGGCGTCGAGCGACCACTGGTGCCAGGCCGGATTTTCAGCGGCACTTTCGCTTTCGTTCGCCACCGAGGCTCGCGCCACAATATTCCCTTCAGGATCCAGCGCAATGGCGCGCACGTTCGTCGCGCCACAATCGAGAACCAGAAAACATTTTTTCATTGCGGTCCCCACAGGCTGCCAGTCCGCCGGAGCAGGCTGGCAAACCGGCTTATTGTTTGTATAACGGTCCGTAATTTTCACAGGCGCGGTAATCCTGCCCTTCCGGATCCATACCGTGAGCGCCCCAGGCCGTCGGCCGATAAATCAGCGCCTCCGGTACGTTATGCATGCACACGGGAATGCGCAGCATGGACGCCATGGTGATGAAATCAGCACCGACGTGCCCGACGGTTAATACTCCGTGGTTAGCCCCCCAGTTCGCCATCACTGAATAGACGTCGCTGAACGGGCCTTTACCGGTCAGACGTGGGGCAAACCAGGTGGTGGGCCAGGTTGAATCGGTGCGCTTATTCAGAATGTCATGTACTTTTTCCGGCAGCTCAACACTCCAGCCTTCCGCTATCTGTAATACCGGGCCCACCCCCTTGATGAGGTTTACGCGGGTCATGGTAAATGGCACGCCACCTCGGGTGAGGAAGTTTGATGAGAAACCGCCCCCGCGAAAGTATTCATGCACCGCCGGACACCAGTGGGTTGCGGCCAGGCACGCGTTGGCTTCCTGCTCAGTAATGTCCCAGTGTGGTTTCAGGGTCGGTTTCCCCTCGGCGTCTTTCTGCTCCGCTGTACCGTCCAGTGCCGCCGAGCCGGAGTTGATCAGATGAATAATGCCCTGCTCAGCCCGTCCAGTGAGTTTCTGGCCGGTAACACGCTCAACCGACTCTGGCGACCAGTAGGTGCGCACGTCGGCAAAGATTTGCGCTGTACCGGTCATCAGATGTCCAAACAGCATTGCTACCCCGTTCAGGCTGTCATTTTCCGTCGCCACCACCAACGGCTGGCGAATACCGTTCCAGTCAAAGGAGCTGTTCAGCAGCGCCTCTGCGGTATCGCCATTTGGATACTGATCCGTCCAGTGGCGCTGTCCCTGGAACCCGGACGCGATGGCGTTATAGCCCAGAGATTCCTCCACGCGGCCCATCGCAGCGAGTTTTGGGTTACCCTGCATCATGTCGCGGATGCACATCGCCATCAGCAGACTCTCCCGCAGGATCGCGGCATTCTCCTGTTCATTGCGACGATACTGCTCCGCGTTTTTATCCTCGCCGAAACGGAAATGTGCTTGCGCCCAGTCCAGGGCCAGCTCAAGTTCTTGCTCGTCGTAAATCTTATGATCGATGCGGCGACGCAGTTCGGTCATATCCACCGCCTGCACCTTCATCCCCAGCCAGGATTCAAAGAAGTTGTGATCGACAATCGAGCCCGCAATCCCCATCGAGACCCCGCCCACCGACAGATAACTTTTCCCCTTCATGCTGGCGACCGCCAGGCCCGCCCGGGCGAAGCGCAACAATTTTTCCTCAACGTCTGCCGGGATGGTCTCGTCGCCCGCATCCTGTACATCGTGGCCATATATGGAAAACGCCGGGATCCCTTTCTGGTTATGCGCCGCCAATGCCGCCGCGAGGTATACTGCCCCCGGACGCTCGGTGCCGTTAAAGCCCCAGATCGCTTTCGGACGCAGCGGATCCATATCAATGGTTTCACTCCCGTAACACCAGCAGGGGGTGACGGTGATCGTCAGACCAACGTGGCACGTGCTGAACTTCTCTTCACAAGCAGCGGTCTCCGCCATTCCGGCAATGCAGCTATCGGCAATCACGCACTCAACGGGCGTACCGCAGGGGTGGCGTAATTTTTCACTGAGTAGCGCCGCCGTGGCTTTCGCCATGTTCATGGTCTGCTCTTCCAGAGACTCGCGTACGCCCATTCGGCGGCCATCAATAACAGGTCGAATGCCAATACGGGGTAACGCTTTTATCGTTTTCATAGCCCTTCCTCACGTTGGTTAACCTATCCGTCTCAGGGGCATAGCCGTGAAAAAGCGCCCAGGCAGCGCCGTGAACGGAAAGTGGTGAAATTTGCTAACTCGAATTAGCTTAGGGTTCACACTAAAAATGAGACAAGATAAATGTGCAGGATCTGTGAGCAGTTTCACGATGAGAGGTCAAAATTCGATCAGTGTCAGGTATTACGATTCAGCAAAAACTAAACATATCGTTTAAATTCAATCAAATAACAAAATACCTTTGCACGACGTCACAATTTGAATACAAATGATTTGGCTAAATTATAACCCTAAAATAGCTTTTAAGGACGAAAGCTAAGTCGAGTTAGCTTATTAACTAAATCACTGTGGCTTGTGATTCATTGCCTTTCCAACACAGGAATTTTGCAATGTCAGAGACTCTTATTCAGATGACGTGCATTACCAAACGCTTTCCCGGCGTGCTGGCGCTGAATCAGGTTGATTTCGATTTACGCTGCGGCGAAGTTCATGCCCTCTTAGGTGAAAACGGTGCCGGCAAATCGACGCTGATGAAAATTTTATCCGGTGTTTACCAACCTGATGCCGGTGAAATTCGCTTTGAAGGGCAATCCGTATCATTCAGCGATCCGCTAAGTGCTCAGCATGCAGGTATTACGATTATCCATCAGGAATTTAATCTCTTCCCCGATTTAACCGTGGAAGAGAATATCTTTATTGGCCGTGAATTCTGCAAAAATAGTCGCTGGCAGTTAGATAAACGCGCCCAGCGACAGGCGGTTGAGAAAATACTGCACATGCTGAATTTAAAAATCGCCCCGGACGCCCGCGTCAGTGAATTAACCGTAGCCCAGCAGCAGATGGTGGAAATTGCCAAAGCGATTTCGGTCAATGCCAAAGTGCTAATCATGGATGAACCCACCGCCGCGCTGACCGAAAGTGAAATCGAGAGTTTGTTTGACGTCACGCGGATGCTCAAGGCTCAGGGCACGGGGATTGTCTACATCTCGCACCGTCTGGAAGAGCTGGCGCTGATCGCCGATCGCGCGACCGTCATGCGCGACGGACAATACATCGCCACCGTAGATTATGAAACGGTTCAGATCGGCGAGCTTATCGCCATGATGGTTGGCCGCAATCTCGATAACATCTACCCAAAACGCCCGCCGCATCAGCGCAGAGAAAAAGTGCTGGAGGTGAACGGCCTGACGCGTAATGGTGTACTGCATGACATCAACTTTACCCTCTGGCGCGGTGAGATCCTCGGTCTCGCTGGCTTAATGGGCGCAGGCCGAACTGAACTGGGCCGGGCCCTGTTTGGCGCCGATGCGATCGACGCTGGCACCCTGACGCTGAACGGCACCCCCACACGTATTAAAGACGTGGCTGACGCCATTGAGAAAGGCATCAGCTATTTAACAGAAGACCGCAAAAAAGAGGGACTCGCCCTCGGCCTTTCTGTTGAGATGAACATTATGCTCGGCAATTACCCGGACTACGCTGGCGTCGCGGGTAATGTTGATGAAAAACGCTGCCGGGAGTCCAGCCAGAAACTGGTAGATACGCTGCGAATAAAAACGCCACATCTGGAACAGGCGGCACTGAATTTAAGCGGCGGTAATCAACAGAAGATTATTATTGCCCGCTGGGTCTGCAAAGACACCGATATTTTAATTTTTGATGAGCCAACCCGGGGAATTGACGTTGGCGCCAAGCTGGAAATCTACGAATTAATGAATCGCCTTGTCGCTAAAGGTAAATCGATCATCATGATTTCATCCGAACTGCCGGAAGTATTAGGAATGTGCGACCGCATACTCGTGATGCGCAGCGGCCGCATTGCCGGCGAAATAGCGGCTGAGCACGCCACCCAGGAAAAAATCATGCAATACGCCACGCTGGAGGATTAATCATGTCCGTTACCGTTCCATCGCCGCAAAGCGGAAGTCATACGATGAAAATAAATAAAGCGCTCCTGATGCGTCTGGCGCCTCTTTTTAGCCTGGTATTGCTGGTTCTGTTTTTCAGCTTCAGCACTCCGTTCTTCTTTAATACTGAAAATATCATGACTATCGCCCTGCAAACGGCGGTGATTGGCATCATGGCCATTGGCGTGACCTTTGTGATTATTACCGCCGGGATCGACCTGTCGCTTGGATCGGTGGTGGCGTTCTCAGGGGTTGCGGTGGGCATCGCCGCCGGGTTTGGTATGCCGTTGCCGGTCTGTATTCTGGCAGGCGTGCTCGCAGGCGGACTTTGCGGCTATGTGAACGCGTTTCTGGTCACCAAAATGACCATACCACCGTTTATTGCCACCCTCGGCTTAATGATGTCGGTACGCGGCATCAATATGGTGATGACCGATGGCCGCGCGATTTATTTTTCTGACTACCCGCAGTTCAAGCTGCTAGCACAGGGTCGCCTGTTCGACGTTCTGCCTTATCCGGTGTTCTACCTGGTCATCGTGGCACTGATCGCCATGTGGATCCTGAAGAAAACGGTGATGGGCCGCTATATCTACGCTGTCGGCAGCAATGAAACGGCGGCACACCTTTCCGGGATCAAAGTCCAGCGAGTGAAAATTTTCGTTTACGCCTTCTGCGGCCTGTTAACCGGCGTGGCCGGGGTGATCCTCGCCTCTCGTCTCAACTCAGGCCAGCCAACCGTGGGCGTGGGTTATGAGCTGGAAGCCATTGCGGCGGTAGTGATCGGCGGTACCAGTCTGATGGGCGGCGTGGGCACGATTGGCGGCACCATCATAGGCGCGTTCATTATGAGCGTGCTGAAAAACGGCCTCAATCTCATGGGCGTGTCCCAGTTCTGGCAGATGGTGGCGATGGGCGTGGTCGTCGTTGCCGCCGTCTACCTGGACACGTTACGTAAAAGAATGCGTTAGGTTCTCGATACAACAAGCCCTGCCAACCCTACAACGGAGCAAAATAATGAAAACCAGCCATATCCTGAGCGCCCTGTCGCTCGTTGCCATCCTGTCCAGCAGCGCGCTGGCAAAAGATTTAAACCTGCCGGTGGTCAGTAAAGGTTACCAGCACGAATTCTGGCAGACGGTCAAAATGGGAACGGAAGCTGCCGCAAAAGAGTTGGGTGACAAAACCAGCTACGTTGGCCCTGCCGATGAAACGCAAATCGCCGAACAGATCCAGTTAGTCGAAAACACCATGGCACAAAAGCCAAACGGCCTGTTGCTGGCCGCACTTGATGCAAACGCCCTTGCCCCGCTGGTCGAAACCGCCAACAGCCGGGGGATCAAAGTGGTGACCTTCGACTCGGGCGTGAACTCGGATATCCCGGCCAGCTTTGTCGCCACCAATAACCGTAAGGCGGGCGCACAGGCTGCGGATGCGCTGGCGGAGCAGGTAGGCCAGAAGGGGAAAGTGGGTATTATCGCTCACGTAGCCGGGACGACGTCCGCCATTGAGCGCTCTGAAGGGTTCAGCGAGCGGATGAAAGAGAAGTACCCGAATATTCAGGTACTGCCGGTGCAATACAGCGATGGCGACCCGCAAAAAGCGATGGATAAAACCATTGATATGGTTCAGGCCAACCCGGATATCGCCGGTATTTATGCCACCAACGAAGGCTCAACCCTGGGCGTTGCGAACGCTATCGACAGCCAGAATCTGAAGGGCAAAGTAAAAGTCATCGGTTTTGACAGCACCGAAGCCATCATTAACTTCCTTAAAAACGGTGTGATTCAGGGCTTCGTGGTGCAGGACGCCTATCAGATTGGTTATCAGGGCATAAAAGCGCTGAACGCGGTGATTTCCGGACAGACGGTGGCCAAAGAAATTGATATTCCAGTGAAATATGTCAATGCGCAGAATATCAACACGCCTGAAATTGATAAACTGCTGCATCCGTTTGGTAAAAAATAAGGAAGTTCATGATGAGTGACGGCTATTTCCTCGGGGTAGATGTAGGTTCAGCCAGCGTTCGTGCAGGGCTTTACTCTGCGCAAGGCGAGCGTTTGAGCTTCGCGACCCGTCCGATTTCGCAGTTTCACGCCAGCAATGCGCGCGTGGAACAATCCTCTGTGGAAATCTGGCAGCAGGTTTGTGCGGTGGTGCGGGAAGCCGTCGACTCCTCTGGGATTTCACCTGACGCCATTCGTTCGATTGGCTTCGACGCCACGTGCTCGCTGGTCGCGCTGGATGCTGACGGTAACGGCCTGAGCGTCTCCCCGGACAGTCCGGCATCGCAGGACATCATTATGTGGATGGATCATCGTGCTCACGAAGAAACCGTTCACATCAATGCCACACGCGATCCGGCCCTGTGCTACGTGGGCGGCGAGGTCAGCATCGAGATGGAGTTGCCAAAACTGCTGTGGTTGCAGCGGCATCATCCTGAAACATGGAATCAGGCCTGGCGCTTTTTCGACCTTGCCGATTTTCTGGTCTGGAAAGCGACGGGCCAGGACGCCGCCAGCCTGTGCACCCTCACCTGCAAATGGAACTACCTTGCGCATGAGGCGCAGTTCAGCGAATCGCTGCTCAGGGAGGTGGGGCTGGAGACCTTACTGACAAAAATTCCCGATACTATTCTGGACGTCGCTGAATGCGTCGGGAAACTCAGCCCACAGGCAGCGCAAGCTCTGGGGTTGCCCGAAGAGGTGATTGTGGCAAGCGGCATGATCGATGCCCACGCGGGTGGCGTGGCGCTGACGGGCTCACACCCGGAAGGCACGCTGGCGCTCATCAGCGGAACCTCGAACTGCCATATGCTTGCCAGTCAGACGGAGATCCATACGCCCGGCGTCTGGGGACCTTACTGGAGCGCCATGCTGCCGGGCTACTGGCTGACGGAAGGCGGGCAAAGTGCTGCCGGGGCGCTGGTCGACTGGACGTTGCGCGAGCACGGAGTCAGCGCAGAGCTGTTTGCAAAAGCAGAAGCGGCGCAATGCCATCCGGTGGCATTACTCAACGACTGGGTAGCCGCGCTTGAACAGGAAGAAAAATATCCCACCCGCAACCTGCACATTCTGGCCGATCACCACGGCAACCGCTCGCCGCGTTCGCGTCCTGATGCCCGGGGCAGCGTTGTCGGTCTGACATTAGAGACCGGTGAGCGCGCGCTGGCGAGGCTCTATCTGGCCACGCTACAGGCCATTGCCTACGGCACACGACACATTATGGATACTCTGAAACATCATGGGCACACTTTGTCGCGCATTGTCATTTGTGGTGGAGCTACTCATAACCGGCTCTGGCTGCGGGAGTATGCCGATGCCACAGGCTGCGATATTCACCTTTTAGCCGAAGAAGATGCGGTCACTCTCGGCGCGGCCATTTGCGGCGCTGTGGCGAGCGGTGCATGGGCAACGCTTACCGACGCCACCCGGGAAATGGTCAAAGCCGGCGATATCATCACCTGTCGGCCGGAAACCGCGGCCTTCCACCGGCAAAAATATGAGGCGTACCTGATGCTGTGGACCCAGCAACAGGCGCTTAATCTCCTGATGCAGCAGGAAATGTAATGGCAGGATGCGTATGCTTTATCAGCAGTTTTTACGTACGTTAAGGATTGAGGCGTAGCGATGGCCAAAACAGTTGAACAGATAGCGAAGGATCTGAATTTATCCGTCACCACCGTGCGGCTGGTACTGAGCGGGAAAGCCGAACAGTATCGGATCAGTGTGAAAACACAGTCCCGAATTAATGAACACGTCGAGCGCTTCGGCTATACCCTCAACCATTCGGCGCGCAGTCTGAAGTTAAACAAAACCGAGACGCTGGGGCTCATCGTGCCCAACATCTCAAACGTGTTCTTTGCAACGCTCGCCGAGAAACTCGAACTGCGCTGCCGCCGTTCGGGTTACCAGCTGATGATCAGCTGTACTTACAACGATGTGGATTACGAAAACAAGCTGGTAAAAGCTCTGATGGCGCGCAACGTGGACGGCTTATTTATCGTTCCCTCGACGCTGGAAAATCAGCAGCATCATTTGCGGCAGATCCAAAAGCCACTGGTGCTCCTTGACCGGGATTTTGGCTTTACTGACAACGCGCTGGTAGAGAGTCATAACGAGGCTGGGGGGGATGAACTGGCCCGCAATATGCTGGAAGAGTGCAAAACGCCGCTCTGGTTCCTTGTGGGCGATACCGCACTGCCCAGCATTACGGACCGTCTGAACGGCTATTTGCAGGCCCTGAAAACAGCCGGTATTCACCATCGCGAGTGGGTCATCGAAGGGCCGGACAATACGCCGGAGGGGGGATATGCCCTGATGGATTCGCTTATCGACAGCCAGGGTGTTCCGCAGGCGTTTATCGCCTCATCGTTACCCGTCCTGGAAGGGGCAATCGAAGCCCTGCGGAAGCGTACCGGTACCGTGCCTCAACACATCAATATTGGCACCTTCGATGAGCACCCCATGCTGGGGTTCCTGCCTAACAGCGTCTGGTCCATGCAGCAGGATGAAGATACCTGGGCGGAAAAAGCGTTTGAACTGATGCAGCGAGCCATCGACGGCGAAGCGGTCAACGAGACGGCGAAAGTCGATATGAAGCTGGTCAAACGTTCCCGCCAGTAAAAATAAAACTGTACCCGGAGAATAAAAAATGGAACGAGCCCGATTAGCCAGAGACATTATCGACACCTGCCTTGAGATGACCCGCATGGGATTAAATCAGGGCACCGCCGGGAATATCAGCGTTCGCTATCGCGACGGTATGCTGATTACGCCGACCGGAATTCCCTACGAGCATCTGACCGAAGAGAGTATCGTCTATGTCGATGCACAGGGGCGACACGAAGAGGATAAACTGCCCTCCAGCGAATGGCGTTTTCATCAGGTTGTGTATCAGACCCGCCCGGATGCTAACGCCGTCGTCCATAACCATGCGGTTAACTGTACCGCCGTCTCGATACTCAACCGCCCCATTCCTGCTATTCACTATATGATTGCCGCCGCCGGGGGAAACTCCATTCCCTGCGCGCCTTACGCGACCTTCGGGACGCGCGCGCTGTCAGAGCATGTCGCGGTCGCGTTACGCGATCGCAAAGCGACGCTATTACAGCACCACGGTCTGATCACCTGCGAAGAAAATCTTGAGAAGGCACTGTGGCTGGCGCAGGAGGTAGAGGTGCTGGCAAAACTCTACCTGGCCACGCTGGCGATCGTGGATCCCGTTCCGGTACTCAGTGACGATGAAATTGCCATTGTTCTTGAGAAATTTAAAAGCTACGGGTTGCGCGTCGAGGCGTAATTTTTTATCCGGGGGTGCTTTTATCACACCCTCGTAATATCTCTTAAACAAACACCTATTTACCGCACTTATCACCCCGCCTAAACTATGGCCTGCTTTTTGGTAGAGGTGGTAATGAACGATTATAAAATGACGCCAGGTGAACTGCGTGCGACCTGGGGTTTAGGGACTGTTTTCTCGCTGCGGATGCTTGGCATGTTTATGGTCCTGCCCGTTCTGACCACATATGGCATGGCGTTACAGGGTGCCAGCGAAGCGCTGATTGGTCTGGCGATCGGTATCTACGGCCTGGCGCAGGCGATATTCCAGATCCCCTTTGGCCTGCTCTCCGACCGCGTGGGTCGCAAACCGCTGATTGTCGGCGGGCTGCTGGTGTTTGTACTTGGCAGCATCATCGCTGCCCTCTCCCACTCCATCTGGGGAATTATTCTTGGCCGCGCCCTGCAAGGTTCCGGGGCGATTGCCGCCGCCGTGATGGCGCTGCTGTCAGATTTAACCCGCGAGCAAAACCGCACCAAAGCCATGGCGTTTATTGGCGTCAGCTTCGGCGTTACGTTTGCCATTGCCATGGTGCTGGGGCCGATTATTACCCATTCACTCGGCCTGCACGCCCTGTTCTGGATGATAGCCGTGCTGGCAACCATCGGGATCGCACTCACGCTGTGGGTTGTGCCGGACAGTAAAAACCATGTCCTGAACCGTGAATCCGGGATGGTCAAAGGCTGCTTCAGCAAAGTCATCGCCGAGCCGCGCCTGCTTAAGCTGAACTTCGGCATTATGTGCCTGCACATTCTGCTGATGTCCACCTTTGTCGCCCTGCCCGGTCAACTTGCCGCAGCAGGTTTCCCGGCGGCAGAGCACTGGAAAATTTATCTGGTCACAATGCTGATCTCGTTTGTCTCCGTTGTGCCCTTCATTATTTACGCCGAAGTGAAGCGCAAAATGAAACGCGTCTTCGTGGGCTGCGTGGCGTTACTGTTGATTGCCGAGATTGTGCTGTGGGGCGCCGGCCCACATTTCTGGGAGCTGATCGCAGGCGTACAGCTGTTCTTCCTGGCGTTTAATCTGATGGAAGCCCTGCTGCCGTCGCTTATCAGCAAAGAGTCTCCGGCAGGATACAAAGGCACCGCGATGGGCATTTACTCCACCAGCCAGTTTCTCGGCGTGGCGATCGGCGGGTCCCTCGGCGGCTGGGTGGACGGCCTTTTTGATTCTCAGACCGTGTTCCTCGCCGGTGCGCTACTGGCGATGCTCTGGCTGTTTGTTGCCAGCACCATGAAAGAGCCGCGCTATGTGAGTAGCCTGCGGGTGGAAATTCCCGATGACGTGGCAATCGGTGACGCGTTACAACAGCGTCTGGAAGCGACAGAGGGCGTGAGCGAAGTGCTGATTGTCCCGGAAGAGCGCAGTGCGTATGTCAAAATTGACAGCAAAGTGACTAACCGCTTTGAGGTAGAGCAGGCGCTGAAGGCCTGAAAAAATGCCCGGTTTAGCCGGGCATAATTGTCTTAATCGCGGAAGTTTTTAAACTGGAATGGCTGACCGAGATCGCCGCCACGCACCAGCGCCATCACGGATTGCAGGTCATCACGGGATTTTCCGGTCACGCGGATCTCTTCCCCCTGGATCTGCGCCTGCACTTTCAGCTTGCTGTCTTTGATAAGCTTAACGATTTTTTTCTGTACCGCGCTTTCAATCCCCTGCTTCAGCTTCGCTTCTACAAACCAGGTTTTGCCGCTGTGAACAAAATCTTCCGGTACATCAAGTGAGGTCCCTTCAATGCCGCGCTTGAGCAGCTTGGCGCGCAGGATATCCAGCAGTTGGTTGACCTGGAAATCAGACTCACTCAGTACTTTGATTGTCTTGTTCGCGTCGTTCAGTTCAATGGTCGCCTCAACGCCACGAAAATCGAAACGTGACTCCACTTCACGAATAGCATTATCTACGCCGTTACGCGCTTCCTGCAGATCAACTTCAGAAACAATATCGAAAGATGGCATCTTTTCTTCTCCCTTCATTTTTGTTGCGTTGCATAATACCTGCAACGAGGCATAACGAGAAGCTTAGCTGATGGCGCTATACTTAGCGTCTTAGCACCTGGCGCAGTTGCAGGTGAGGAGGAACAATGAAAGTAACAGTGCTTGGATGCGGCGCCCTTGGTCAACTCTGGCTCAGCGCGCTATGCAAACAGGGACACGACGTTCAGGGCTGGCTGCGAATTCCCCAACCCTATTGCAGTGTGAATGTGATGGGTACAGACGGTTCAATTTTTAACGAGTCGTTGACGGCAAACGATCCGGAATTTCTCGCGAGCAGCGATCTGCTGCTGGTCACGCTGAAGGCCTGGCAGGTCTCCGATGCGGTGAAAAGCCTGGCCGCCCAATTACCTGAAAGCACGCCAGTCCTGCTGATTCACAACGGTATGGGTACCATTGAAGAGCTAAAGTCTGTCCGGCAACCGCTGCTAATGGGAACAACCACCCACGCGGCACGCCGCGACGGTAACGTCATTATTCATGTTGCCAGTGGCATCACCCATATCGGCCCGGCGCGTGAACAGCCCGGCGATTACAGCTATCTTGCGGATACCCTGCAAAGCACGCTGCCTGACGTCGCCTGGCACAATAACATTCGCGCAGAACTGTGGCGCAAACTGGCGGTCAACTGCGCGATCAATCCACTGACTGCCCTGCTGGATTGCCCTAACGGTGATCTGCGCCAGCATCCCGATCGGTTAGCGCTGATTTGCCGGGAAGTTGCCGCCGTCATTGAACGCGAAGGCTACCACACCTCAGAAACCGATTTACGTTATTATGTCGACCAGGTCATTGAGAGTACGGCAGAAAATATCTCCTCAATGCTGCAGGATATCCGGGCTATGCGGCATACCGAAATTGATTACATTACCGGTTATCTGTTAAAACGCGCCCGGGCACACGGCATTACCGTTGCGGAAAACAGCCGTCTGTTTGAGTTAGTTAAACGAAAGGAGAGTGAGTATGAGCGCATCGGCACTGGTATGCCTCGCCCCTGGTAGCGAAGAGACAGAAGCGGTCACCACCATTGATTTGATGGTACGTGGTGGTATTAAGGTTACCACCGCCAGCGTCGCCAGCGACGGAAGTCTGGCGATTACCTGCTCGCGTGGAGTCAAGATCCTGGCAGATGCACCGCTTGTACAGGTGGCGGACGGTGATTACGACATTATCGTGCTGCCGGGCGGTCTGAAGGGCGCGGAGTGTTTCCGCGACAGCCCGCTGCTGGTTGAAACCGTTCGTCAGTTTCATCTTTCCGGGCGTATCGTCGCGGCAATCTGTGCGGCCGCAGGTACGGTACTGGTTCCGCACGACATTTTCCCCATCGGCAATATGACCGGCTTCCCAGGCCTGAAGGATACGATTCCGGAAGACCAGTGGGTGGATAAACGCGTGGTCTGGGATCCGCGCGTTAACCTGCTCACCAGCCAGGGGCCGGGTACCGCCATTGATTTTGGCCTGAAGATTATTGACCTGCTGGTCGGGCGCGAAAAAGCGTACGAAGTGGCGTCATCGCTGGTGATGGCGGCAGGGATTTATAACTACTACGAGTAAAAAAAGCCGGGTGGCGGCTACGCCTTACCCGGCCTACAAGTGTACGGTACCGTAGGCCCGGTAAGCGAAGCGCCGCCGGGCAATAGGCTACGGGCGATACACCTTCACGTTCGCGAAGCCCTGCTCGCGCAGGTACAGCGCCTGTAAACGGCTCATGACCCCACGTTCGCACCACAGCAGATACGTTTTGCTCTGGTCGAGATCGCCAAACTGGGTGCTCAGTTTGTAGAACGGCAGCGAAACCACCTCCACGCCTTCCACCTGCAACGGCTTGTCATCCTGCTCATCAACAGAACGAATATCCAGAATCGTATCGTTAGCACCGAAGCCGCTGACCGTCTCCACCTCAACCACGTCCTGCTCGGTCTGCTGGGCGATCTCACGGATATCGATGTTGGACGCTTCCGCCACCACTTTTTCCAGGATGCTGAAATCGAAGTTCTCTTCTTCCGCTTCGATCTTCGCCTTCACCGCTTTAATGGTTGGACTTTTTGAGATCACGCCGCAATATTCCGGCATGGTGCGGGCAAAATCTTCAGTACCGATTTTACGCGCCAGATCGATGATGTGCTCTTTATCGTGAGAGATCAGCGGACGCAGGATCAGCGTATCAGACACGTTGTCGATAAGGCGCAGGTTGGTCAGCGTCTGGCTGGAGACCTGCCCCAGTGCTTCACCGGTGACCAGCGCTTGCACGCCGTAGCGCTCAGCCACTTTGGACGCCGCACGCACCATCATACGTTTCAGGACCACGCCCATCTGGCCGTCATCCACTTTCTCAAGAATTTCGCCAACCACTGGCTCAAAGTTGATCGCCACGAAACGCACGCGGTGAGAGCTGCCGAAACGGTTCCACAGGTAATGCGCCACCTGACGTACGCCGATTTCGTGCGCCGCGCCGCCCAGATTAAAGAAGCAGTAGTGCACGCGGCAGCCGCGACGCATCAGCATATAGCTGGAAACGCCGGAGTCGAACCCGCCGGAGATCAGCGACAGCACATCTTCTTGCGTGCCGATCGGGAAGCCGCCAATACCTTCATAACGGCCCTTAACCAGCAGCAGGCGATCGTTTTCGATCTCAAGATTAACGGTAACGTCCGGATTAGTCAGGCGCACGCGCGCCGTCTCAACGTGCTGGTTCAGACCGCCGCCGACATAGCGCTCAACGTCAATGGAGCTAAACTCATGCTTACCACGGCGCTTCACGCGTACGCAGAACGTTTTCCCTTCGATCTGATCGCGGTACTGTACCAGCGCCTTTTCGAAGATATCGTGCATATCGGTGAAGGGAACGTCTTCCACTTCCAGAATATGGTGAATACCCGGGATACGGGTCAGCGCGTCGCGAATATCAAGACGTTTGTTTTCGTCTTTCGCGCGGACTTCAACGTGGTCCCAGTGACGCACCACGGCGAGCGTTTCGTCGTAGTGTTTTAATACGTTACGAATGTTCCCGGTGAGAATTTTAATAAAGCGCAAACGCACGGATTGGCTTTTGATGGTGATTTCAGGGAACAATTTAATGATAAACTTCATGGCGGCAATGTTTCTTAGGCAAGCTTATAAAGGCTTGTAGTGGAAAATGATACAGCAGCCCACACCCGTGGCTGCATCCAGGCGCGCAAGTATACCACCATCGCGCCACTCGCGTTATTTGATAATTGCCCCGAGTCCGTTACCATGTCAGGGCGAAAAATTTAAGAGTCAATTCACTATGCCGAAGAAAAACGACGCACCGGCCAGTTTCGAAACTGCGCTGAGTGAACTGGAGCAGATCGTTACCCGTCTTGAGAGCGGCGATCTCCCGCTGGAAGACGCGCTCAACGAATTTGAACGCGGCGTGCAGCTCGCGCGCCAGGGGCAGGTAAAACTCCAGCAGGCCGAGCAGCGTGTGCAGATCCTGCTTTCCGACAGCGAAGACGCTAAAACCACGCCATTCACACCGGACGCCGAGTAAATGGATTTCTCCAACGCGCTTCAGGCGCGCGTCATCCGCGCCAACGACGCGCTGCGCCGTTTCATTGAGCCGCAGCCTTTTCAGAACACTCCTCTGGTTGAAGCCATGCACTATGGCGCACTCTTGGGGGGTAAACGCCTGCGTCCGTTCCTGGTGTATGCCACGGGCAACATGTTCGGTATCAGCGATAACACGCTGGACGCCCCGGCAGCCGCCGTGGAGTGTATCCACGCCTATTCGCTGATCCACGATGATTTGCCGGCCATGGACGATGACGATCTGCGTCGCGGTCAGCCGACCTGCCACATTAAGTTCGGCGAAGCGAATGCCATTCTGGCGGGTGATGCGCTGCAAACCCTGGCGTTCTCTATTCTGAGCGATGCGCCGATGGTTGAAGTGAGCGATCGCGATCGTCTGGCAATGGTGTCCGAACTGGCAATGGCCAGCGGCGTCGCCGGGATGTGCGGCGGCCAGGCGCTGGATTTAGAGGCTGAAGGTCGTCAGGTAACTCTGGAACAGCTGGAGCGCATCCACCGTCACAAAACGGGCGCCCTGATTCGGGCAGCCGTTCGTCTGGGCGCACTGAGCGCGGGTGAACGCGGGCGCAAAGCCCTGCCGATTCTGGACAGATACGCAGAAAGTATCGGTCTGGCATTCCAGGTTCAGGATGACATTCTGGATGTGGTGGGCGATACTGCAACACTGGGAAAACGTCAGGGTGCGGATCAGCAGCTTGGCAAAAGTACCTACCCCGCCCTGTTGGGCCTTGAGCATGCCCAACGTAAAGCCCGGGATCTGATAGACGATGCCCGCCGGTCACTGAATGAGCTGGCCGCGCAATCGCTGGATACCTCGGCACTGGAAGCGCTAGCGGACTACATAATCCAGCGTAATAAATAAACTATATATCTCGATGAGCCTTTGATGAGTTTTGATATTGCCAAATACCCGACACTGGCGTTAGTTGACTCCACTCAGGAGTTACGTCTGTTGCCGAAAGAGAGTCTGCCGAAGCTGTGTGACGAGCTGCGTCGCTACCTGCTCGACAGCGTTAGCCGCTCCAGCGGCCACTTCGCCTCCGGACTTGGCACGGTTGAGCTGACCGTGGCGTTGCATTACGTCTATAACACGCCGTTCGATCAGCTGATCTGGGATGTTGGCCACCAGGCCTATCCGCACAAAATTCTGACCGGACGTCGCGATAAGATTGGCACCATTCGCCAGAAAGGCGGCCTGCATCCGTTCCCGTGGCGCGGCGAGAGCGAGTTTGACGTGTTAAGCGTCGGCCACTCTTCCACCTCCATTTCCGCAGGCATCGGGATTGCCGTTGCCGCCGAAAAAGAGAATAAGCAACGCCGTACCGTCTGCGTGATTGGTGACGGGGCGATCACCGCCGGGATGGCTTTTGAGGCCATGAACCACGCGGGCGATATCAAACCGGACATGCTGGTGATCCTCAACGATAACGAAATGTCGATCTCCGAGAACGTCGGCGCGCTGAATAACCATCTGGCGCAGCTGCTGTCCGGTAAGCTTTACTCCTCACTGCGCGAAGGCGGGAAAAAAGTCTTCTCCGGCGTACCGCCGATCAAAGAGCTGCTTAAGCGTACCGAAGAACATATCAAAGGCATGGTCGTGCCGGGTACGCTGTTTGAAGAGCTGGGCTTTAACTATATTGGCCCGGTGGACGGCCACGATGTGTTAGGTCTGGTGACGACGCTTAAAAACATGCGCGACCTGAAAGGCCCGCAGTTCCTGCATATCATGACCAAAAAAGGGCGTGGTTACGAACCGGCGGAAAAAGATCCGATCACCTTCCACGCGGTGCCCAAGTTCGACCATACCAGCGGTTGTCTGCCGAAAAGCAGCGGCGGGATGCCGAGCTACTCAAAAATCTTTGGCGACTGGCTGTGCGAAACGGCGGCGAAAGACAACACGCTGATGGCGGTGACGCCTGCCATGCGTGAAGGCTCCGGCATGGTGGAGTTTTCCAAAAAATACCCGGACCAGTATTTCGACGTCGCCATTGCCGAGCAGCACGCGGTGACCTTCGCAGCGGGCCTGGCGATTGGCGGCTACAAGCCGGTGGTAGCGATTTACTCTACCTTCCTGCAACGCGCCTACGATCAGGTGATCCATGACGTTGCCATCCAGAAGCTGCCGGTGCTGTTTGCTATCGACCGTGCGGGCATCGTGGGGGCTGACGGCCAGACGCACCAGGGCGCATTTGACCTCTCCTTCCTGCGCTGCATCCCGGACATGGTGATCATGACGCCAAGCGACGAAAACGAGTGTCGTCAGATGCTGTATACCGGTTACCACTATCAGGACGGTCCCTGTGCGGTACGTTATCCACGCGGCAATGCCCTTGGCGTTGAATTACGGCCGCTGGAAAAACTGGACATCGGTAAAGGTCTGGTGAAACGTCGCGGTGAAAAAGTGGCGATCCTGAACTTTGGTACCCTGATGCCGGAAGCGGCAAAAGTCGCTGAAACCCTGAATGCGACGCTCGTCGATATGCGATTTGTGAAGCCGCTCGATGAATCTCTGATTCTGAGCATGGCGGAAAGCCATGAAGTGCTGGTCACGCTGGAAGAGAACGCCATCATGGGTGGCGCGGGTAGCGGTGTGAACGAAGTGCTGATGGCGAACCGTAAAGTCGTTCCGGTGCTTAATCTCGGCCTGCCGGACCACTTCATCCCGCAAGGCACTCAGGACGAGGCGCGCGCCGACATTGGCCTGGACGCCGTCGGTATCGAAGCTAAAATCCGCACCTGGCTGGCCTGATCCCTCCCCTTTTCTGCTCCTGCTATGCTTAAACGTATTGTTTAAACAGCAGGAGCGGAACCATGCAATACACGACATTAGGAAAAACAGACCTCAAGGTGTCCCGGCTTTGCCTGGGCTGCATGACGTTTGGCGAGCCTGACCGGGGAAATCACGCCTGGACGCTGCCGGAAGAGAGCAGCCGCCCTATCATTAAGCGCGCCATTGACGGCGGCATCAACTTCTTCGATACCGCCAACAGCTACTCCGACGGCAGCAGCGAAGAGATTGTGGGCCGCGCCCTGCGAGATTTTGCCCGTCGGGATGAGATTGTGGTCGCCACCAAGGTGTATTACCCGTCAGGCGATCTGGCGGAAGGCCTTTCTCGCACGCAAATCCTGCGCTCCATTGATGACAGCCTCAGACGCCTGAACATGGATTACGTCGACCTGCTGCAAATTCACCGCTGGGATTACAACACGCCGATCGAAGAGACGCTTGAAGCGTTGAACGATGTCGTGAAAGCCGGTAAAGCGCGCTACATCGGCGCATCGTCCATGCATGCCTCACAGTTTGCTCAGGCGCTCGATCTCCAGGCGCAGCATGGCTGGGCGCGCTTTGTCACTATGCAGGATCACTACAACCTGATCTACCGGGAAGAAGAACGCGAGATGCTGCCGCTCTGCTACCAGGAAGGCGTGGCGGTGATCCCGTGGAGCCCGCTGGCGCGCGGAAGGTTAACCCGTCCGTGGGGTGAAACTACCGCCCGGCTGGTATCGGATGAAGTAGGTAAAAATCTGTATGACGATACAGAAGCCAGCGATGCGTTAATTGCCGAACGATTAGCCGGGATCGCCGACGATATCGGTGCAACGCGCGCGCAGGTAGCGCTGGCGTGGCTGCTGAGCAAGCGCGGTGTCGCCGCGCCGATTGTGGGCACATCGCGGGAAGAACAGCTGGACGAGTTGTTGAGTGCGGTGGACTTATCGTTGACGCCGGAGCAGATTGCCGAGCTGGAGACGCCGTATCAGCAACATCCGGTGGTAGGGTTTAAATAAACAATTCAGGGAACAAAATCCGTAGGCCGGGTAAGCGCAGCGCCACCCGGCAATACAGAGCGCACAAAATTACGCGAAGTGATCGTACCCTTTCCAGTCAAGCGTAACCGGGGCGCCGTCGCGGACAAACAGCAGCCCTTCACTTTCCGGCATCACCTGCCCGATGCAGGTAAATTTCGCCCCCAGATGCGCTAACGCCACATCCAGCGTCCCGCGATTCAGCTCGGGAACGGTAAAGCACAGCTCATAATCTTCCCCACCGGATAGTGCCCAGCGCAGCGCCTGTTCAGGATCGGCATGGCGACGCAACGGCTCTGACAGTGGGAACAGATCCAGATCGATCCGTGCGCCCACGCCACTGGCCTTCAGGATATGGCCGAGATCGGAGATCAGCCCGTCAGAGAGATCGATAGCAGAACTGGCCCGCTCGCGCAGCGCCTGACCGTGCAAAATACGCGGCGTGGGCCGCAGGTGGCGCTTCACCAGGTACGCCGCATCGTCAGCATCTTCAACTGCTAAACGGTTCTGAAGGATCGCCAGCCCGGCCGCGCTATCCCCCGGCGTACCGGTCACGTAGATCCAGTCGCCCGGTTTTGCGCCCGAACGCTTCAGCGCGCGCCCCGCTGGCACATAGCCGTGGATTGCCAGGGTCATCGACAGCGGCCCGGCGGTGGTATCACCGCCAATCAGCTGCATATCGTAATAATTCAGCTGTTCAAACAGGGCATCGCTGAAGGCTTCAAGCCAGGCTTCATCCACCTCCGGCAGGGTCAGAGCCAGCGTCAGCCAGGCCGGGTCGGCGCCCATTGCCGCCAAATCGCTAACGTTGACCGCCAGCGCCTTATACGCCAGGTCGGCAGGATCGATATCGGGCAGGAAGTGACGCCCACATACTAAGGTGTCGGTGCTGATTGCCAGCGTCTGTTTTTCGGGAATATTGAGAAGTGCGCAGTCATCGCCAATGCCGGTTTCAACATCAAGACGAGAGGTTCTGACACGGTCGAAATAACGGGCAATCAGGGAGAATTCGCCGCATGCCATACGTTATGCCTCAGCAAATAAAAGAAAAAAACCGGAGCCGCACTGCCAAAAAGGCAATGCAAGACTCCGGTTTGCGGATCACTTTTTGTGGGGACGGATCGCAGGTGCGGCTTTATCCAGCACGCCGTTTACAAACTTGTGGCTGTCTTCAGCGCCGAAGGTTTTTGCCAGTTCGATCGCTTCGTTGATGGCCACTTTGTACGGCACATCATCACGTTTAGACAGCTCAAACAGCGCGATACGCAACACTGCTTTTTCGACCTGGCCCAGCTCTTCGAGCAGACGGGACAGGTATGGCTTCATCAGACCATCGAGATACGCGCTATTAGTCGCCACTCCCGACAGCAGTTCACGGAAGTACAGAACGTCAACGTCTTTCACGTCCTGTTCTGACAGGAACTGGTATTCAACATCAGCGATGTCGTTCTGGGACAACTGCCAGGAGTAAAGTGCCTGGACGGCACATTCACGGGCGCGGCGACGAGCAGCAGGTTTCACGGAATTCCCCTTACAAAAAAATCAGGCCTTGATGGCTTTCAATACATTGATCATTTCAAGCGCGGTCAGTGCAGCTTCTGCACCTTTGTTACCGGCTTTGGTGCCAGCACGTTCGATGGCTTGTTCAATACTTTCAGTAGTCAGTACGCCGAACGCGACAGGAATTTCAGCATCCTGTGCAACGTGCGCCAGACCATTGCTTGCACCGCCCGCAACGTATTCGAAGTGCGCAGTGCCGCCACGAATAACAGTACCCAGTGCAATCACCGCGTCGTATTTACCGGTTTTCGCCAGCGCGCCCGCTGCCAGTGGCAGTTCGTAAGCACCTGGTACCCAAACGACGGTAATGTTGTCATCTTTAACCTGGCCGATACGTTTCAGGGCGTCAACCGCACCTTCCAGCAGGCTGTCGTTGATGAAGTTGTTGAAACGCGCAATGGTGATGGCGACGCGAGCGTCCGGGGTAGCTACAGCAGCTTCAATAATGTTCATACTCTTCCTTTACGGGTTCATTTGGCCCCGCAGGGGGGCGGATTTTATCATAATACTTTGCGCACTGCTTCCCTATTTCAGGAGCAATTACGCTGTCGTTAAATGGAGGCAGACATCCGGGCCTACCGGACGAATCTCGCTGAATGAGAGTTGCGGCGCATCGGCCAGTTTTTCAAGGCCGGGCAGCACAAACAGGCCGCGCGCGTCGTTACCTAACAGTTTAGGCGCAACGTAGACCAGAAGCTCATCCACCAGCCCTGCCTGGAGCAGCGCGCCGGCGAGCGTCGGACCGGCTTCGACCCAGATGCTGTTGACCTGCTGTTTACCCAGCAGCATCATCAGCACCACCAGATCGAGATGCCCGTTGTGTTCCGGCACCATAATGCTGCGCACGCCTTGCGGCCATTCGCGCGTATCTTCTTTGGTGCGGGCAATCCAGGTTTCCCCCGGCTGCTGCACGATGCGGTGCTCCGGCGTCACGCGGTTCTGGCTATCAATAATAATGCGCAGCGGCTGACGCAGGTTCTCCTGCGGATAGAGTGCCTGGGTATCGGCATTCAGCTCATCCCAGCGCACGGTCAGGACCGGATCGTCAGCCAGCACCGTTTCACTGCTGGTGAGAATAGCATGGCTTTGCGCACGCAGACGTTGCACATCGCGCCTTGCCTGTGGCGAGGTGATCCACTGGCTCTCGCCGTTCGCCATCGCCGTGCGGCCATCCAGTGACGCGCCAAGCTTAAGCTGGATAAACGGGAAACCGGTGCGCATACGCTTCAGGAAGCCTTTGTTGATGGCTTCGGCATCCTGCATCATCAGGCCGTGACTGACGTCGATCCCTTCCTGTTGCAGACGATACAGCCCGCGGCCCGCCACCTGCGGGTTAGGATCCTGCATGGCGGCGACAACGCGCGAGACTCCCGCCGCAATCAGTGCTTCGCAGCACGGAGGCGTGCGCCCGTGATGACTGCATGGCTCCAGCGTCACGTAGGCCGTCGCGCCACGCGCCCTCTCCCCCGCCATGCGCAGGGCATGCACTTCAGCGTGCGGCTCGCCTGCGCGGTAGTGAAAACCTTCACCCACGATCTCGCCATCTTTAACAATGACGCACCCGACATTAGGGTTAGGGTGAGTGGTAAACCGACCGCGCTGCGCCAGCTTCATGGCTCTCGCCATGTACATCTCGTCCTGCATAGGCTTAATCCTGTAAGCGGGCGATCTCTTCGCCAAACTCTTTAATGTCTTCGAAGCTGCGGTAAACGGAGGCGAAGCGAATATAGGCGACTTTATCGAGCTTTTTTAGCTGTTCCATCACCAGGTTACCGATCATTTTGCTCGGCACTTCGCGCTCACCTAGCCCCCGCAGATAAGATTTAATATGATTTAACGCCATTTCGACGTCATCGGAGCTGACGGGCCGTTTTTCCAGCGCCTTGAGCATCCCGCTACGCAGTTTTTCTTCATTGAACGGTTCGCGCACATCGTTACTTTTTACCACGCGCGGCATTACCAGCTCTGCCACCTCGAAGGTGGTAAAACGCTCGTTGCACACCAGACACTGCCGACGACGACGCACGGAAGACCCTTCGCCTACAAGACGTGAGTCGATGACTTTGGTATCCACAGCGGAGCAAAATGGGCAATGCATACGATGTCCCTGTTATCTGGTTAACTGATTTCTATTTTACCCTGAACTGGCCCGACAACAAAGGAAGAGCTTTTTGAGACAAAGGATCTATGCCTGACGCCACTATCCTGTCTACCATTGCAGCAATGTGTGATTTCAAGGAATTAAACGCAATGACAAGACGTTACCTGAAAATAGTGCTGGTTGGGAGCCTGTTCACGCTCAGCGCCTGCGCACAGCAAAGTGAAGTTCGCGAGATGAAACAAAGCGTGAATACGCTCAATGTGGCGATGGACAAACTTAATAAAGAAACCGTGAAGATCACCCAGCAGAACGCGCTGAATGCCAAATCCAGCAATGGCGTTTATTTATTGCCGGGCGCAAACACGCCCGCGCGTCTGAACAGCCAGATTGGCACGCTAAGGATGTCTCTGGTGAATGTTGCAGCGAATGCCGATGGTACGCGCGCAACATTACGCATTCAGGGTGAATCCAACGATCCGCTTCCCGCCTTCAGCGGCACCGTAGAGTGGGGCCAGATTCAGGGCACCACGGAGAGCTATCAGGAGGTGAATGTGAAGAATCAGCTCTTCACCGCCCCCGCCAGCACGCTGGCACCGAGCGATGTTGATATCCCGCTCCAGCTGAGCGGACTGACGCCAGAACAGTTGGGCTTTATCCGCATTCACGACATTCAACCTGCCGCGCAATAACCCGCCCTTTTAGCGGAGTGAAATGTCACTCCGCTAACATTTACATTTCGTATGGATTGGCAACATAAATGATTGCCGCTACAATCCCGGCCGTTTAAAGTACGCAAACGTGAACGCAATCGATTACGTATGTGAGAGATATGTGAAACAACACATATTTTTGTGAGCAAGGATTCCTATAATAGGCTCCGCAGAAACACGAAATATTTAGAAACGCAATTCGCGCATTTTTCACTCCCGGAAGGGAATTTCAATCAGTGGCATGATTATGAAAAAAACATTACTCGCAGCTGGCGCCGTGCTGGCACTGTCCTCCTCTTTCACTGTTAACGCAGCGGAAAACGACAAACCACAATATCTCTCCGACTGGTGGCACCAGAGCGTTAACGTGGTAGGCAGCTACCACACCCGTTTCGGGCCGCAGATCCGCAACGATACTTACCTCGAGTACGAAGCATTCGCTAAAAAAGACTGGTTTGATTTCTACGGCTACGTCGATCTGCCGGTATTCTTCGGCGGTAACTCCGATGCGAAAGGTATCTGGAACAATGGCTCCCCGCTGTTCATGGAAATCGAACCGCGTTTCTCTATCGACAAACTGACCGGCACCAGCCTGGCGTTTGGTCCGTTCAAAGAGTGGTACTTCGCGAACAACTACATCTATGACATGGGTCGCAACGATTCTCAGGAACAGAGCACCTGGTATATGGGTCTGGGTACTGACATCGAAACCGGCCTGCCAATGAGCCTGTCACTGAACGTGTATGCGAAATACCAGTGGCAGAACTATGGCGCATCAAATGAGAACGAGTGGGATGGCTACCGTTTCAAAGTGAAATACTTTGTGCCAATCACTCAGCTGTGGGGCGGTAACCTGAGCTATATCGGCTTCACCAACTTTGACTGGGGTTCAGACCTGGGCGACGATAACTTCTATGACAACAACGGGAAGCATGCTCGTACCAGTAACTCCATCGCCTCCAGCCACATTCTGGCGCTGAACTACGATCACTGGCACTACTCTGTTGTTGCGCGTTACTGGCACAACGGTGGTCAGTGGAACGACGACGCCAGCCTGAACTTCGGCAACGGCGACTTCAGCGTTCGCTCTACCGGTTGGGGTGGTTACCTGGTCGTGGGTTACAACTTCTAACCTGTGCGGACTTCGCCCGGTGGCGCTGCGCTTGCCGGGCCTACGATCCGAATGTAGGCCGGGTAAGGCGTAGACGCCACCCGGCTTTTTACTGCTTCACCTTCCGCAAAAAATCTGCCAGAGCTCTGTCCGCACTTTCGCTAAAGCGTCTCTCCGTCTGCACAATATTGAGGCACCTGTCGAGCCGGAAGCAGCGGTATGCATACTGTCAGGAGTAGACAAAAAAAATCCCGGCCAGCAGGCCGGGATTTCAATACCGCATAAGACTCTTACGGCAGAATGGACGGCTGATCCGCCCCTTCTTTCTCGACTTTCTGCTGGATCAGATGCTCGCGCTTCATGCCCAGCTTCAGCGCCAGCGCGGACGCGACGTAGATAGACGAGGCCGTACCGATAGACACACCGATCAGCATGGTCAGCGAGAAGCCTTCCAGCACTGGGCCACCAAACAGGAACAGCATCAGGATCACCATCAGGGTGGTGCCGGAGGTGATCAACGTACGGTGCAGCGTCTGGGTCAACGACACGTTAAAGATTTCGTACGGCGTGCCGCGACGGATCTTACGGAAGTTTTCACGAATACGGTCAGATACCACGATACTGTCGTTCAGTGAGTAACCGATAACGGACATCAGGGATGCCACAATCGTCAGGTCAATCTCAATGTGGAAGAAAGACAGTATGCCCATGGTGATCACCACGTCGTGCGCCAGAGCGATAACCACGCCTGCCGCCAGTCGCCACTCAAAGCGGAAACCGACGTAAATCAGAATCGAGATCAGCGCCACCAGCAGCGCCATCGCACCGGTCTGCGCCAGGTCAGCACCAACGCTCGGGCCGACAAACTCAATACGCTTAACCGTTGCATCCTGGCTGGTCGTTTCGTTAATAACCTGAACGACCTTGCTGCCCAGCTCCTGGCTGCCGTTGGCATCGTGTACCGGCGGCATACGCACCATGATGTCGCGGCTGCTGCCGAAGTTCTGTAGCAGCGGCTCTTCAAAGCCCGCTTTTTGCAGAGACTCACGCATCTGGTCCATATCGACCGGTTTTTCCAGGGTAATTTCGATCACCGTACCACCGGTGAAATCCAGACCCCAGTTAAAGCCTTTCACGCCCATAATGACGATGGACAAGATCAGCAGAAAACCTGAAATGCCGAAGGCCCAGTAGTCCCAGCGCATAAAGTCCCAGACTTTACGGCCGTGGTTCAATTGTTCAACAGTATATTCCTGTGCCACAACGCACTCCTCAGATAGACAGCTTTTTGACGCGCTTGCCGCCGTACAGCAGGTTCACGATGGCACGGGTGCCGACAATAGCGGTAAACATCGACGTTGCGACACCGATACCGGTAGTAATCGCAAAGCCTTTGATCGCGCCAGTACCCACTGCATACAGGATAAGAACCTTAATCAGTGTTGTTACGTTCGCATCGAAGATGGAGCTGAACGCCCCTTTGTAGCCTTCTTCAATCGCCTGCTGTACAGAACGACCGTTGCTCAGCTCTTCTTTAATACGTTCGTTTATCAGTACGTTGGCGTCGACCGCCACCGCAAGGGTTAGAACGATACCCGCGATACCCGGCATGGTTAGCGTCGCCCCCGGCAGCAGGGACATGATACCGATGATCAGCACCAGGTTGGCAATCAGCGCGGAGGTCGCAATCAGGCCGAACTTCTTATAGAAGAAGATCATGAAGATGATGGACACCGCCAGACCGGCCAGACACGCTTCCAGACCCTGCTTGATGTTCTGCATACCCAGGGTTGGACCGATGGTACGCTCTTCAACAATCTGAATTGGCGCAATCAGCGCACCGGCACGCAGCAGCAGAGAGAGCTGACGCGCTTCGTTCGGGTTGCTGATACCGGTAATACGGAAGCTGTTACCCAGACGAGACTGGATGTTGGCGATGTTAATCACCTCTTCCTCTTTCACCAGCACGGCACGGCCATTGGCGTCTTTCTTACCGCTGTCTTTGTACTCCACGAACAGGGTCGCCATCGGCTTGCCGATGTTGTCCTTGGTGAAGTTAGACATGATGTTGCCACCTGCGCTGTCCAGCGAGATGTTAACCTGCGGCTGGTTGTACTCATCCTGGCTTGAAGTGGAGTCGGTGATATGGTCACCGGTCAGGATCACGCGTTTGTACAGCACAACCGGCTGGCCTTCGCGGGTCTGTTTCACTTCGGAATCGCCCGGCACACGGCCTGAAGCCGCAGCAGCCTGGTCAACGTTGGCGTTAACCAGACGGAACTCCAGAGTCGCCGTCGCACCCAGAATCTCTTTCGCACGGGCGGTATCCTGGATACCTGGCAGTTCGACCACGATACGGTCAGCACCCTGACGCTGTACCAGTGGCTCAGCCACGCCCAGCTGGTTTACACGGTTACGCAGAATGTTAATGTTCTGCTGAACGGCGTACTCACGTGCTTCACTCAGACGCGCGTCGGTCATTACCGCACGCAGCTGGTTGCTGCCCTGAGAGGTGATCACCAGATCGCGGTGACGTTGAGACAGATAGGTCACAGCCTGATCGCGTGCCGCGCTGTCGCGGAACGTGATGCTCATGCCGTAGTTATCTTCTTTACGTACGGTGGTGTACGGAATGCCTTTATCGCGCAGATCGCTGCGCAGGCTGTCGATATTCTGTTCCTGTAGCTTGCCGAGCGCGGTATCCATATCCACTTCCATCAGGAAGTGAACGCCGCCACGCAGGTCAAGACCCAGTTTCATTGGCTCTGCGTTCAGCGCAGCCAGCCAGCGTGGGGTTGCAGGAGCAAGGTTAAGCGCCACGACATATTTATCACCCAGCACGCCCATCAGCGCTTCACGTGCGCGGAGCTGCGTGTCGGTGGTGTCGAAGCGAGCAAGAATTGCGCCCTCTTCCAGTGCCACAGACTTAGCGGTAATTTTTTCTTCTTGTAACGTTTTCTGGACCTGGATCAGCGTTTGCTCACTGGCGGCGACACCGCGCGCGCCAGTGATTTGAACGGCCGGATCCTCACCATACAGGTTGGGAAGCGCGTACAGCAGGCCGACGATAATCACGACGACCAGCATGATGTACTTCCACAAAGGATAACGGTTTAACACGGCAGTTCCCTTTGGGAAAAGTTGGGATTACAGCGCCTTCATGGTGCCTTTCGGCAGAACGGCAGCTACGAAGTCACGTTTGATAACCACTTCAGTGGTGTCGTTCAGGGCGATAGCAATGTAGCCGTTTTCCGCTACTTTGGTTACGCGACCCACCAGGCCACCATTGGTCAGGACTTCATCGCCCTTCGCGATGGAGTTCATCAGGTTTTTGTGCTCTTTAGTACGCTTCTGCTGTGGACGCAGGATCATGAAGTAGAAGATCAGACCGAACACAACCAGCATCAGAATCAGAGACATCGGGCTGCCCTGCGCTGGTGCACCCGTTGCTGCTACCGCATCAGAAATAAAAAAGCTCATTCAAATTCCCTCATTATTAAAATTAATCAACGTTCAACGGTGGAACATCCCGCCCCTGACGTTGGTAGAAATCGGTCACGAAGCTCTCTAATTTACCCTCTTCGATAGCCTTACGTAAACCAGCCATTAAGCGCTGATAATAACGAAGATTATGAATGGTATTGAGACGCGCCCCCAAAATCTCGTTGCAACGATCGAGATGATGCAGATACGCGCGAGAATAATTGCGACAGGTATAGCAATCGCACTCGGAATCGAGCGGGCTGGTGTCACTCTTATGCTTCGCGTTACGGATTTTCACCACGCCATCGGTAACGAACAGATGACCGTTACGTGCGTTTCGGGTTGGCATAACGCAGTCGAACATATCAATGCCGCGACGTACGCCTTCCACCAGATCTTCTGGTTTACCCACACCCATCAGGTATCGTGGTTTATCCGCCGGGATTTGCGGGCAGACATGCTCCAGAATACGGTGCATATCTTCCTTCGGCTCACCCACAGCCAAACCGCCGACAGCGTAGCCATCAAAGCCTATCTCTACCAGACCTTTAACCGAGATATCGCGTAAATCTTCGTAAACGCTGCCCTGGATAATGCCGAACAGCGCATTTTTGTTTTGCAGGGAGTCAAAACGGTCGCGGCTACGCTTCGCCCAACGCAGGGACATCTCCATGGAACGTTTGGCATAGTCCCAGTCCGCCGGGTATGGCGTACATTCGTCGAAGATCATCACGATATCGGAGCCGAGATCGTACTGAATCTCCATAGACTTTTCCGGATCGAGGAAGATTGGATCGCCGTTGATCGGGTTACGGAAGTGTACGCCCTGCTCGGTGATCTTACGGATATCGCCCAGGCTGAAGACCTGGAAACCGCCGGAGTCGGTGAGGATGGGGCCTTTCCACTGCATGAAGTCGTGCAGGTCGCCGTGGAGCTTCATGATCTCCTGGCCTGGACGCAGCCACAGGTGGAAGGTGTTGCCGAGAATTATCTGTGCGCCAGTGGCTTCAACTTCTTCCGGCGTCATTCCTTTTACGGTGCCGTACGTGCCCACAGGCATAAACGCGGGGGTTTCTACCACGCCGCGATCAAACACCAGGCGACCGCGACGCGCGCGGCCATCGGTGGTATCGAGTTCAAATTTCATTTTTTCTCCGACGTCAGAAAAACAGTCCAACGTTGTAACACGGTGCCGCGGACTTATTCCCCGACACGCTCATTCAAAGCCTGCGGATTGTACGTGATAAACATCGCGTCACCGTAGCTAAAAAAGCGATATTTTTGTTCTACCGCAGACTTGTAGGCGTTCATCGTATGCTGATACCCCGCAAACGCGGAGACCAGCATAATCAGCGTCGATTCAGGCAGATGGAAGTTGGTCACCAGCGCATCAATGACTTTGTACTGATAGCCCGGGTAGATAAAGATCTGCGTATCGCCAAAGAAGGGCTCAATCAGCTCTTTTTTCGCGGCCTGCGCAGCGCTCTCAAGGGAACGTACCGACGTTGTACCGACGGCCACGACGCGGCTACCGCGCGCTTTCGCCGCCAGCACCGCATCAACCACCTCCTGCGGCACTTCGGCATACTCAGAGTGCATGATGTGGTCTTCGATGCTGTCCACGCGCACCGGCTGGAACGTCCCCGCGCCGACGTGCAGCGTCACGAAGGCCATCTCAATACCCTTGGCGCGCAACTTTTCCAGCAGCGGTTCATCAAAGTGCAGGCCCGCCGTTGGCGCCGCCACTGCGCCAGGCTTCTGGCTGTAGACGGTCTGATACAGCTCGCGGTCGGCTTCTTCATCCGGGCGTTCAATGTACGGCGGCAGCGGCATGTGGCCGATGGCGTTGAGGATATCAAGCACCGTGCGCTCGTCGTTGAACTCCACCTCGAACAGCGCGTCGTGACGCGCGGTCATGGTCGCTTTGATGCTCTCGTCATCACCCAGCAGCAGTTCAGCGCCCGGCTTCGGCGCTTTGGATGCGCGAATATGTGCCAGAATACGTTTATCATCGAGCATACGTTCGACCAGCACCTCAATCTTGCCGCCGCTGGCTTTACGGCCAAACAGACGCGCTGGGATCACGCGGGTATTGTTAAAGACCAGCAGATCGCCAGGGTTGAGCTTGTCGAGCAGATCGGTGAAAGTACCGTGCGTCAGCGCGCCCGTTGGCCCGTCCAGTGACAGCAAGCGACAGCTGCTACGCTCAGGCATGGGGTAGTGAGCAATCAGGGATTCAGGTAGTTCAAAGGAGAAATCGGCGACGCGCATGACGTATACTCGTGACTTAAAAACAGGCGGCATAGTCTAGTGCTCACACCCTTTTGCTGCAACAACTAGCCGCCACCGGACGAATAAAACGCATGAATTTTCTCGCTCACCTGCATCTCGCTCACCTCGCGGACAGCTCCCTCTCCGGCAATTTGCTGGCCGATTTCGTACGCGGCAACCCCGCGGAAGATTATTCCCCCGAGGTTATCGACGGGATTTTTATGCACCGCCGTATCGACGTGCTGACCGATAACTTGCCGGAAGTGACGGAAGCCAAAGCCTGGTTCCGCCCCGAAACGCGACGCGTGGCGCCGATCACGCTCGACGTCATGTGGGATCATTTCCTGTCGCGCCACTGGTCCCAGCTGTCGCCTGATATGTCGCTGCCTGAGTTTGTGCGCTACGCCCACGCGCAGGTGTCGATCATTTTGCCGGACTCCCCACCGCGCTTTGTGAATCTGAATAACTATCTGTGGTCTGAACGCTGGCTGGAGCGTTACCGCGAGATGGATTTCATTCAGAACGTGCTCAACGGCATGGCCAGCCGTCGACCGCGTCTGGACGCGCTGCGCGACTCCTGGCACGACCTGGACGAACATTATGACGCGCTGGAGACGCGCTTCTGGCAGTTCTACCCGCGCATGATGGCGCAGGCGAAAAATAAAGAACTGTGATGCCGGTTCGATTGATAGGTAAAAGCTGGTGGAACGATTGTTACCACCTCTTTGTCTTATTCCCGCGCTGCCTCTATACTGGCCCGCGTTGCGTTCCAAATAACCTTAGTATCTACAGGAGAATCATATGGTTCTGGTAACTCGTCCGGCTCCGGATTTTACAGCTGCCGCCGTTCTGGGCAACGGTGAAATCGTTGAAAACTTCAACTTCAAACAGCACACCAACGGTAAAGCGACCGTTCTGTTCTTCTGGCCAATGGACTTCACTTTCGTTTGCCCGTCTGAGCTGATCGCGTTCGACAAACGTTACGAAGAATTCCAGAAGCGTGGCGTGGAAGTGGTTGGCGTCTCCTTCGACTCTGAATTTGTACACAACGCATGGCGTAACACCCCTGTCGAAAACGGCGGCATCGGTGCGGTGAAATACGCGATGGTTGCGGACATCAAACGCGAAATCCAGCAGGCTTACGGTATCGAACATCCGGACGCTGGCGTTGCGCTGCGTGGTTCTTTCCTGATCGACGCGAACGGCATCGTTCGTCACCAGGTTGTGAACGATCTGCCGCTGGGTCGTAACATTGACGAAATGCTGCGCATGGTTGACGCGCTCCAGTTCCACGAAGAGCACGGTGAAGTGTGCCCGGCTCAGTGGGAAAAAGGTAAAGAAGGTATGGCGGCTTCCCCAGACGGCGTAGCTAAATACCTGTCTGAGAACGTATCCAGCCTGTAATCGGCACGGTTTACGAAAAAACCCGCGACTACGCGGGTTTTTTTATGGCTTATGCTGCGCCGTCTTTTTTTACCTCGCGCCAGATGCGCCATGCCATACCCGCAAGCACCATCACCCCGACGATCAGTACGCCCCAGACCATCAGCGTTTTCATTCTGCTTTCCTGCTCAGCCGCAGACGTCGCGGTTAAACGCGCCTCGCCGCCCAGCGGGACAGGTTCCAGCGTATCCGCCATCGGCAGGGCTGCCAGAGCGTAGGTTTTACGCAGTTCGGTCGGGATCAGCATATCCGTCTCCACGCTTGCCGGTTTCGCAGCCCCGTTCCCCCATGCAAGCAGATACGGCCCCTTCCCCTGCGCGTTGAACACCAGATCATAGCGCACGCGTTGCCCGATCACGCCCGGCAGGTTCTCTGGCAAACGCGCATTGAAGGTCTTGATTTTTACCGCCTCAACCAGCCCGCCCGGGAGCGGAACAGGTTCAGACGTTTTGCCGCCGAGCTGGTAGATCACCTCTTTTTTCAGCGTATGCCACCGATCCTTGTCCGCCCCCCGCCAGGCTATTTCTGCCGGGAGAACGCCGTCACCATTCAGCATGAAGGCGATCGCACTCAGAGGCTGCGGATGCGTCCAGCGCCACACGGCTTCGCTTTCGGATAGCCGCTCCCCCTCTCCCGCCAGGCTAATGTGCTCTGATTCCGGCTGCGCAGGAGCGTTAATCGCGTTGACGCCGGTTAACGTCAGGGCTGAACGCCCCGTGTTCAGCACCAGCAGCAGATAGCGATTCGCCTCAGGAGATAACACCAGATCGGTATCGATGCGGTCGAGCTTCAGGCGATCCTGTCCACTCATCACGTCCAGCAGGGGCATCTCTTCGCGCAGGGTATACCAGTTTTTCAGATCCTCGCTGTAATAGACCGATGCCGTCCCCTGCCACGAGCCCTGCGGCGTGTCCCAGAAAAGCTGGAGCTGAGAGAGCGGAACCTCCGTCGCGTTTTCCGGCAGGGTCAGCAGATAATGCTGTCCGGCAGCCGCCGCGTGTTGCCCTTCCAGCACAATCTCCACGCCGTTTCTGGCACGTAACATAATTTTATCGCCACTGCCCTCTTCCCCGCCCGTCGAGGCGTTAAGCGCAAAGAGGCGCAGCGCCGTGGTGGTCGGTGCTGGCTGCGGACGCGTCGTGGTAACCAGGCTGAACGGTACCGGCTCGCCCGACTGATTAAACACGCGCACGTCGCGCAGATCGGGCGATGTGCTCTGCTGATAAACCGCCAGCGGCAGCATGACCCGATACCACGGCGAAGAGGCAGAGGTATCAAGGGACAGGCCATAGGCATAATCCCGCGGGGATTCCACCGGCGCGCCCTCGCTGAATGCCGGACCGGCCACGGCCAGCAGTGCCGCACAAACAACCGCATTCATCCATTTCATTTTTCTTCTCCTGCTTTAGGCGGTAGCGGCGAGAAATAGCCCACAATCAGGACCAGGATCGCCACGCCAATAAACGCGACAGCACGCGCCAGGCCGCCACCGCCCGCGCTGTCCACCAGCATCAGTTTGAGCATGACCACTCCCAGCAGCACCGCACCGGCAAGCCACTGCTGACGGGAGGCCTGACGGGTGGCGCGGATCATGACCACCAGCGCGCAGAACATCCAGAACAGGGCAAAGGTGGTCTGGATAAGCCGCGAATGCCACAGCGACTCCATGTTCCAGGCCACCTCGCCGTACCACGCCAGCGCGCGCAGCAGCGCGCCGTTGAGCCACCAGAAACCCAGGGCCATCAGCACAACGGCGGACCACGGTCGGGACTGCGCAAGCGATGCCGGATAGTGGCGATCCACTGCCCGATAAAACACCACCAGCCCCAGCAGCGCGAACGCCGCCCCTTCCTCAAGCGGGTTCACCAGCGGCAGCCAGGTCTGTCGATAGACTACCCCGTCCTGGAAATTAGTCACGACCAGCAATACCACCAGCGCCACAACCACAGGGATCACGGCAAGGCAGGCGTAGAGCGCAGGCCATACCCGGAACGGCCACCCGCGACGCCGTACGGCCGCGGAGAGCGCCATAATCACCCCACCGCCGACAGCCATCGCAATGCCGCTTCCCCAGGCTGCCATGCCCCATGGCAGGGAGCGGGCAAACCAGTAAAGCTCGGCGGCCATGGCGAGTAAAATCATCCACAACAGCGACAGATGCAGCCCCATTGCGATGCGCGGAAGAAGTTTATCTTCGTCGCGCCGCAACAGCATCAGGGCGGCAGGCAGCGCAATAGCCCAGGCCAGATTTGCCCAGCCGGCTGCCAGGATCTGCTGTTGCCAGACCTGATAAAGCACCATCAGCAGCATCACCGGCCACAGCAGCCATTTGCTGGCATCCAGCTCCCGCCATGCCAGACGAGCAGCAGCCTGCCGCCATCCCCAGGCCGACGCCGCCGTCAGCGCCAGCACGCCCGCCAGAACCGATAATTCTGTCTTGAGGATCAGTTGCGACGCACCCAGTTGCGCCACTAACCAGAACAGCAGCCCACCGACCAGCAGCGCCCAACTACCCGGCAGAGAGATTTTTCGCCACAGCCAGGCCGCAGCCACCCAGCAAAGACTGAGCACTGCGAAAATAAGCAGCAGGCTCAGGGAGGTGACGCCGTCCATCTGCGCCCATATCGCGCTGCCGAGCGCCAGCACCAGCAGCGCCGTCCCGCTATAGCTCATACGCCGCTGCTGCTGTTGCACGCCCAGCCAGAGGATACCCAGCCCCTCCAGCGCCCAGGCCATCGCCGTCCAGCGCGCCGAAAGCGCCAGCGGAATGGCAAGCGTGGCAAACCCGCCGCCAATCGCCAGCGCCGCCATAATCAGTGGTCGCCCAATGGAGGGGTAACGTCGCAGCGCGAGGAACGCCAGTGAGAGATAAAACGCACCATAACCCAGCGCGCTGAGCGCCGGGCCGTACGTCCAGTGCGACGTCATGCCGTACTGCATCCCAAAACCAATCAGCGGCGGTGCAAACAGCAGTACGCCGTCAATAATCTGTTTGCCTTTTTCCTGCGCCCGCAGCGACAGCGCTACGCTAAACACGCCAAAAATAAGCGTATTGGCAATCAGGAACAGCTGACAGATAACATAGTTTTCAGGCTGGTAGTTGCTCAGCCCCCACACTCCGCCAACGCCAAACGTGAAGAGCAGCCCGAGCAGGTTGAGCTCGCGCCAGTGCTGCCAGATGCTGATGACGAGAATGCCGATGGAGAGCAGAAGATAGAAGGAGAACAGCGCCACAAAGCTACCGCCCCCGGTAGACAGGAGCAGCGGCGCAAGATATCCGCCCAGGCTCGCCAGCATGGCAAGGCTCAGCGCCTTTTGCAGCACGGCCAGCCCGACGCTCGCCGCACAAATCACCACCAGCAGCGCAAACGCCAGCGTCATCGGCAGCATCTGCCACAGCCGGAATGCGCCAAAGACGGTCAGGTAAAGCACGCCGGTCGCCCCGCCCTGGAGGATCAGCGCGTAGATCCGCTGCCTGTGCCGCAGCCGCCATCCAACGGCCAGCAGAACCATGGCAAACAGCGCCGTGGCGGCAAGACGCAGCTCAAGCGGAAACAGTGAATGTTCAACGGTATAGCGCAGCAGGAAAGAGAGGCCGAGGAAGAGCAGTACAATCCCCAGTTTTGCCAGCGGATTGCCCTGCATAAACCAGCGCGTCAGCGAGGACAGGATGCCGCCAAAGGCGGAAGGCCGTTTTGCCGCCGGGACAGGCGCAGGTTCTGCTTCAGTGACGGGCGGTTCGGGACGCCAGGGATCGACAGGTGCGTTAACGGCCTCTGGCACCAGCGCTGGTGTCTCCACTGGCGCGGCGGTCTGCACCGGCTCCGGCGCTTTCTCAGCTACACCGTGCTGCTCAAGCGCCTCAATGCGCTGGCGAAGCCGGGCGATCTCCTGCCGCGCCGCCGTGCTTCGATTAAAGCCTATCACCGCAAGCACGGGGGCCACGACCAGCGCAAAAACCAGGAACAAACAGCCAAGGATGTAAAGCTCGTCCATGTTTCCACCTTCACCGTAAAAGATCCGTTAAGATTGACACAAGTAGTTGCATTTGCGCCATCTAAAAGGTGAAAACCATGCTGCCTGCGCTTAGCTGCCGAACCAGACCGTAGCGGAGATCGCCGGCAGCGTGAGCACGTTCTCCTGTAACGTCGCTTTCCCCTCTTTGCTCTTCCACGTTTTACCGGCCAGCAGCGGTGAATCTTCCAGCACCACTTCACACGCCTCGCCCCGGTTGATCGCCACCAGCACACGCTGCTGGTTGTAGACGCGGACAAATACCACCACATTATCTTGTGCGTACATCACCTGACAGCCCCCGTAGCGCAGGGCCTGGCTCTGCTTGCGTAGTGTCGCCATACGCTGGTACAGGCTGAACAGATCCTGATCCTGCTTTTCAGGCTCCCATGGGAAGGTTTTGCGGCAGAACGGATCGTTGTTACCGTCCAGCCCCACTTCATCTCCGTAATAGATGCACGGCACGCCCGGCCAGGTGAAAAGCCAGGTCACCGCCAGCGGCAGACGCGCCACATCTTTACCCAGCAGCGATTTAAAGCGCGCGGTATCGTGGCTGTCGAGCTGGTTAAACATCCGAAGCTGCTGCTGATGAGACAGGCCAGCGCGATAGTTCTCCATCCACGCCATGCAGGTTTCAGCGTCAATATTCTGCGGATCGTAAGAGATATCGGTGTTAGCGAGGAAGCCCCACAGCGGGAAGGTGAAGCCGCGATAATTCATCGACGCGTCTTCTGCATCTGCCTGCAACCACTGACGCGCGTCGCCAAAGTGCTCCCCGAAGACGAATGCTTCCGACCGGGCCGCTTTTGCCGACCGGGTAATGGCGGCGACATGCTGAAGGTTATTCCGCGCCCCGCCTGCTTCACCCAGCATATGCACCACGTCCAGCCGCCAGCCGTCCATATTCCACGGCGCTTTCAGCCAGTGGCGCACGATGCTGTCTTCGCCGCCGTAGATTTCATTCACAAGCGTTGACGACTGGAAATCGAGCTTCGGCAGACTCGGGTAGCCCAGCCAGTCCAGGGCGCGTCCATTTTCGTCAAAACTGTACCAGTCACGCTGGGGGGAATCCGGATTATGGCATGCGCCGCCCATCGACTGATTGTGACGGTCGAACCACGCATGAGAATCACCGCTGTGATTGAACACGCCATCAAGGATCAGGCGCATACCTTCTTTTTGCGTGTTGTGGCGCAGCCGCAGCAGCGCCTCGTCACCGCCAAACTGCTCGTCTACGTGGCGGTAGTCCTGCGTATCGTATTTGTGAACGCTTGGCGCTTTAAACACCGGGTTCAGGTACAGCGCCGTCACGCCGAGCTTTTTCAGGTACGGCAGTTTTTCGCTGATACCGTCGAGATCGCCGCCGTAAAAGGTCGATCCCCCCGCCTGGGCGGTCAGCGGCTCGTCCCATTTTTTCAGAATGATGTCGTGACCGACCGCATGATGGTAATAAACCTTGTCCTGGTCGGCGGTGCGCTTTTCACTGCGCGCAAAGCGGTCCGGGAAAATCTGGTAAAAGACCTGATCGTTAACCCACTGCGGGCCGTTATCCGGGTGATCCACGGCAAACTGCTCCAGCCTGGCCGGAGGGAAACGGCTGAAGCCCTGCGGGGTAAACCACAGCTGGCGGTTGTTCCACAGCAGCTTGAAGCCGTAGCGGCGACGCGGCTGTCCGCTGCGCAAATCGATATTCGCCCGCCACGCCGTAATACCCGGCTGAGGCTGGCTGCGCACCTTGTGCATTTTCAGCGATGTCTCTTCGTTATCCACTTCGGCGCGCAGGGTCACACGTTCAGGCTGATTTTCCCCTGCCAGCCAGAGCGTAATCACAAGGTTGTCTTTGTTTTGCTTAACAAATGGGGCAACCGGAAGGTGCCAGGCGTTTAACATCACGAATCCCCTTTGATGAAATTGACGTCACCTTGCCACAGGGTGATTAAGGATAGCTCACCATGATGGGATTTATTGGGGGAGGAGGACGGGGGAGGAGGCATCAGTGCGGCCTGATGCCCTCACCCTCACCCTCTCCCACGGGGCTAAGGGATCCCCAGTAATTTTTTTATGCAGAAGCAATAAAGTTGCTTTCTAAATGACTGAGGGCTGTCAGCGATGCCCTGGTCCGGCTGTAAATCGCTGAGGCGTTTGCCTTCCGGCCGGGGCGAGGCGCAGGGATGCGCCGAGAGGGCGGCTTTACAGGGACGTTGCCTCCGCCCGTACCCGATAAGCCGGAAGGAATAAGCCGAGGGCACCGCGAAGCGGCGATTTACCGCCGGGAGCCCGGGTCGCCAGGGTGGTGGCGACTGAGCCACCCTGGCACGTTCACCGGTCATGTCGTTACAGAGTAGCAAGGAACATAAAGTGAACGGAATGACCACCACCGCCGTATGTTCCCCTCACCCTAACCCTCTCCCCGGAGGGGCGAGGGGATTGCTCAGTGCTCGCATTAATTTGTGGGGAACCCTCTCCCACGGGGAGAGGGGAAAAGAATGTTACTGTGCTTCCGCCAGCTGACGATCGCGGCGACATTTAAACATCCAGCCCACCAGCAGCAGGACGATCCACGCGAAGCCTACGTACAGGGAAATGCGGGTATCCGGGTGGTAGCCAATCAGGCCGATGATAAACACCAGGAAGATGAGGCCAACGACGGTCGTCGCAACACCGCCCGGCACTTTAAACTTCAGCGCTTTGGCCTCTTCTGGTGACAGGCGGCGACGGAACGCAATCTGCGACAGCAGGATCATGATCCACACCCACACCGTCGCAAAGGTCGCCAGCGACGCAATCACCAGGAAGACGTTCTCCGGCATAATGTAGTTCAGGTAGACCGAGAACAGCAGCGCCACGGTCATGACCAGCACCGTTACCCACGGGGTACCGCGACGCGACGTTTTGGCAAACACCTTCGGCGCACTGCCCTGCTCCGCCATGCCGTGCAGCATACGGCCCACGCCGAACACGTCACTGTTGATGGCCGACAGCGAGGCGGTCAGCACCACAAAGTTGAGAATGCTGGCGGCAAACGCAATGCCCATATGCTGGAAAGTCAGGACAAACGGGCTGCCGTTGGTGCCCACCTGGTTCCACGGGTAGATGGACATAATCACAAACAGCGTGCCCACGTAGAACACCAGGATGCGCATCGGCACCGAGTTGATGGCGCGCGGAATAGACTTCTCCGGATCTTTCGCTTCCCCGGCGGTGATGCCGATAATCTCGATTCCGCCATAGGCGAACATGACCATCTGCAGCGACATGACCATCCCGAGCCAGCCGTTGCTAAAGAAGCCGCCGTTGCTCCACAGGTTGTGAATGCCGGTTGGCTGTCCACCGTTGCCGATCCCCCAGATGATAATGCCGAAACCGGCGAGGATCATGATGATAATGGTCGCGACCTTGAAGAAGGAGAACCAGAACTCCAGCTCGCCAAACACCTTCACGCTCATCAGGTTAACGGCGCAGATGATCAGCACCACGCTCAGCACCCAGATCCAGTGCGGCACGGCGGGGAACCAGACCCCCATATAGATACCAAACGCCGTCACATCGGCAATGGCAACAATCAGGATTTCGAAGCAGTAGGTCCAGCCGGTGATAAACCCGGCCAGCGGGCCTAAATTTTCCTGCGCGTAGCGGGAGAAGGAACTGGCAGAGGGGTTGTGAACCGACATTTCGCCAAGGGCGCGCATGATGATATACGCCGCCACGCCGCCGATGATGTAGGCCAGCAGAACGCTTGGACCGGCCATTTTGATGGCATCTGCCGAGCCATAAAAAAGACCGGTACCGATAGCCGAGCCCAGCGCCATAAAGCGGATGTGGCGGGTGCTCAATCCACGTTTAAGTTTGTTAGTGCTTTCCATTAAAATCTTGCCATTCAACACGAAAAAAACAAAAAACCACGGGGCCTTAAGCCCCGTGGTTAAACAATTTGTTGCCGTTGATTAATGGGCGTTGGATGTCACCTGACGCCCTGCCGCACGGTCCCAGATAATCGCCAGAACCAGCGCTACAACGGAAGGCATCAGCCAGGCCAGGCCCTGCTCGGACAGCGGCAGACGCTGTGTCCAGGCTGGCAGGATTTCTGCAAATGCTGATGCTTTGATCCCGTCAAGGATACCAAAAATCAGGCTGATAAACATGGCTGGCGCAATAATTCGCGTGGAGTTATGCCACCACGGACGGGTGAAGCTCAGCACTACCAGCACGATACATGGCGGATAGATCGCCGTCAGCACCGGAATTGAGACCTGAATCAGGTGGCTCAGACCGAGGTTTGACACCGCCATGGAGAAGATGCCGAGGATAAACACCAGCGTGCGGTAAGAAAGCGGCAGATACTGAGCGAAGAACTCCGCGCAGGCGCAGGTCAGACCCACCGCCGTCACCAGACAGGCCAGGAAAATCAGCGCCGCCAGCAGCATGCTGCCTGCACCACCAAAGGTGTGCTGCACGTAAGCATGCAGGATCGCCGCGCCGTTTGCGCTCTGATCGACCAGCGTTGCGCTATCTGAACCCAGGCGGAACAGCGCCAGATACAGCAGCGTCAGGCCGACACCGGCCATCAGGCCAGCCCAGATGGTGTAGCGAGTCAGCAGACGCGCTTCGGTCACCCCGCGGGAACGCGCGGCGTTAACGATAACGATACCAAACACCATCGCGCCAAGCGTATCCATCGTTAGATAGCCGTTCACAAAACCGTTTGAGAACGCCGCGTTCTGGTAGGCGTCCATCGCGGAGCTGATGGGCCCCGCAGGCCAGACGATGGCCGCAACCGCCAGCACAATCAGCGCCACAATTTTCAGCGGTGCCAGGAAGTTACCCACAGTATCCAGCAATTTGCCCGGATAGAGAGAAACCAGAATCACGATGGCGAAGTAAATGAGGCTGTAAATAAACAGCGGCATCGCGCCGTCACCGGTCAGCGGGGCAATACCCACTTCAAAGGAGACGGTCGCCGTACGCGGGGTCGCGAACAGCGGGCCAACGGCCAGATAGCAGACGGTTGCCAGCAGAACGCCAGCCACTTTGCCAATCGGGGTGCTGAGGCTGTCCACACCGCCACCGACTTTCGCCAGCGCGATAACGGTCAGTACCGGCAGGCCCACGGCAGTAAGCAGGAAGCCAAACGCAGCCGTCCAGACGTGTTCACCCGCCTGTAAGCCAACCATTGGAGGAAAAATGATGTTACCTGCGCCAACGAACAGCGCAAATGTCATAAAGCCCAGCGCGATAATGTCACGCGATTTCAAGTGATGGGTCATAAAACCTTACTGCCTGTGGATGTGGTGTTGAATACGTTGAGATTTTCGCCATCCCTGACGGGACGATACAGCGGAAAATTTGCTCAATTTCAGCGGGATATGCTCCCGTCCAGGCGTGGCGAAGAATAGTTTTTCGATTTACCACGCAAATACAGTCGGTCTGACAGTATATGGGGGGCAATTTAAACGCTTATAACGTTTAAAGGCAAGAAGGGATCGTAAAACCAGAACAATATGCCAGCATGAAAATTTAGACCAAAATAATATGCCATGTATAAGAAAAACTCATGGCTAATCATGCGAACAAAAAAGCACCAGCCGTATAATATTCACTCGCGTTTCGCTTGACTGCAAAGCAAACGGGCCAGCAATCGCTGGCCCGTGGAAAGGTAGCCTGACACACACGCTGTCAGGCACTTTTTTTGGCAATTAATCGTTCCGGAATCACGAAGCTAAAGCGCGTGCCCTTACCCAGGGTGCTTTCGATATTGAGCCGGCTTTCGTGGTGGCTGACGGCATGCTTCACAATTGCCAGCCCCAGTCCGCTCCCGCCGGTCTGCCGCGAGCGCGCCTTATCCACCCGGTAGAACCGTTCGGTGAGGCGCGGGAGGTGTTCAGGCCCAATCCCCGGCCCGTTGTCCTCGACGCTAAACTCAGCCCCTGCCGGAGTATGCTGCCACCGCACCGCGATATGCGTCCCTGTCGGGGTATGATTCACGGCGTTATAGACCAGGTTTGAGATAGCGCTTCGCAGCTCATCTTCACTGCCGAGCACTTTCAGCGTGTTATCAACATCAAAACTCAGGGTGTGTTGATTATGGCTCAGCGTTTGGGCTTCGCGCTCCACCACCCGCAACATCATCGGCACATCAATGATGTCGTTTAGCGCCAGCGACGGGGCAGCCTCAATTTTTGAAAGCGTTAGTAGCTGTTTGACCAGCCCTTCCATGCGGAACGTCTGTTCCCGCATGGTATGCAGCGCTTTCTCACGCGGCGCCCCCTCAAGCGTTTGCTCCTGCATCATCTCCAGATAGCCCTGAAGCACCGTCAACGGCGTACGCAGCTCGTGGCTGACGTTGGCAAAGAAGTTACGTCTTGCGCCCTCAAGCTGATGCATCTGGGTGACATCCCGCGCCACCATCAGCCACTGCCGATCGCTGTAGGGCATCACGCGAATTTCAAGATGGCGACCGTTATTGAGCTTCAGATTGTGCGGACGACTAAAATCACGCGTTTTCAGATACAGCGTGAACTCGGGATAGCGCAGAAGGTTGAGGATGTTCTGACCGTTATCATCCGGCCAGCGCAGGCCCAACAGCTGCTGTGCGAGGCCATTGCACCAGAAGATGGTCCCTTCTTCCGTCGTCAGGATCACTGCGTCCGGCAGCGACTCCGCGCCGCTGCGAAAGCGTTTTATCAGGCTTCCCAGCTCACGACGGCGCTTTTTATTACGCATCTGCATCTGGTGCAGGCCGTAGAGTAGCGGTTCCCAGCTCCCGCTTCCCGGCGGGGGTGTCATACTTCTGTCGACCCACAGCCACCAGGAAAGACGCAGTAAATTCCAGAAATGCCAGACGAGCAACCCCGTCACGGCCACCAGTAAAAACCACGGCAGATAGCCAAAAATAGCCCCCAGAATGAGGGCCGGAATACAGCATAAGATCAGTTCAAAGACGAGCCTTTTCCATGACAGACGTTCCAGCACGCGTCACACTCCTGTCATTGTTCAGAAACGGGTCGAGAAGCGATAACCCGTGCCGCGGACCGTCTGTACCATGCGATCGTGGCCGCTCAGTTCCAGTGCTTTACGCAGGCGGCGAATATGGACGTCAACCGTTCGGTCTTCGACATAGACGTTAGTTCCCCAGACGTTATTCAGCAACTGTTCGCGGCTGTAAACGCGCTCCGGGTGTGTCATAAAGAAGTGCAGGAGTTTAAATTCGGTGGGGCCCATATCGAGGGGATTTTCACCGGTCATGACCCGGTGTGAGGTAGGATCCAGGCTCAGACCCTGCATCTCAATCACCTCTTCCACCGCCATCGGTGAAATACGGCGCATCACGGCTTTGATACGCGCCACCAGCTCTTTTGGAGAGAATGGCTTGGTGATGTAATCGTCCGCGCCGGTTTCCAGACCGCGCACGCGATCCTCTTCCTCACCGCGCGCCGTCAGCATCACCACCGGGATATCGCGGGTCATCGCCTCGCGTTTGATATGCTTGATAAACTGCAATCCGGAACCGCCAGGCAGCATCCAGTCCAGCAGGATCAGATCGGGCCAGGGTTCATTCAGCTGGTTCACCGCGCTGTCATAATCTTCCGCTTCAACCGGCTGGAAGCCATTTTGTTCAAGCACGAAGCACACCATTTCACGGATCGGAGCTTCATCTTCTACGACCAGAATACGTCTCGCCATACTTTGCCCTGTCTTATCGTATTTAAGTTACAAGTCTGTAATGCGGCGTCATTATGCGTCAGATTTATGACAGATTTATGAAAAACATTACCACGATAAATAGCAAACTGTTGTTTTATTACAGCGGTTATTTTCCGTTCCCCGAACGTTTATAATCCTGCTTTCTTATTATTGCCACGGATCTCTTATGCGCATACTTCACACCTCAGACTGGCACCTGGGTCAAAATTTTTACAGCAAAAGCCGCGCCGCGGAACATGAAGCGTTCCTGAACTGGCTGCTGGAGACGGCTCAGGCTCACGAGGTGGACGCAATTATTGTGGCGGGCGACATTTTTGATACCGGATCGCCGCCGAGCTATGCGCGTGAGCTGTACAACCGTTTTGTGGTCAACCTCCAGCAAACCGGTTGTCACCTGGTGATTGTCGCCGGAAACCATGACTCGGTGGCGACGCTGAATGAATCCCGCGATATTCTGGCGTTCCTCAATACCACCGTGGTGGCCAGCGCCGGACACGCGCCGCAGATCCTAAAAAAACGTGATGGCACGCCGGGCGCGGTGCTATGCCCAATTCCGTTTTTACGCCCGCGCGATATCGTGCAAAGCCAGGCAGGCCTGTCCGGGAGCGAAAAACAGCAGCATCTGCTGCAGGCCATCACCCGCTATTATCACCAGCAGCATACGGAAGCCTGCGCCCTGCGCGGCGAACAGGCCATTCCGATCGTTGCCACCGGGCACCTCACCACCGTCGGGGCCAGTAAGAGTGACGCGGTGCGCGAGATTTATATCGGTACGTTGGACGCGTTTCCAGCGCAAAACTTTCCTCCCGCCGACTACATTGCCCTCGGGCATATTCACCGGGCCCAGATCGTCGGGGGATGCGAGCATATTCGCTACTGCGGCTCGCCCATTTCCCTCAGTTTTGACGAAACGGGCAAAGCCAAATCCGTGCATCTGGTGAGCTTCACCGAAGGCAAACTTAGCGCCGTTGAGACGCTTGAGGTGCCGGTCACCCAGCCGCTGGCAGTGCTGAAAGGCGATCTGGCCGCCATTACCGCTCAGCTTGAGCAGTGGCGCGGCGCAGTGCTTAATCCCCCCGTCTGGCTCGATATCGAAATCGCCACCGACGACTACCTGTACGATATGCAGCGTAAAATTCAGACGCTGACGGAAGACCTTCCCGTAGAGGTGCTGCTGGTACGTCGCAGCCGCGAGCAGCGCGAGAAAATTCTGCTGAACGCCCAGCGTGAAACGCTTAGCGAACTTCGGGTTGAAGAGGTGTTCGCGCGGCGGCTTGCGCATGAAGAAGTGGACGAGGCCAGGCGCACCAGGCTTAACGAGCTGTTTGCCCATACCCTGCATTCCCTCAATGACGAGGACGAAAACGCATGAAAATTCTGAGCCTGCGTCTGAAAAATCTGAATTCGCTAAAGGGTGAGTGGAAAATCGATTTCACCGCGGAGCCTTTCGCCAGCAATGGGCTATTTGCCATCACCGGCGCAACCGGCGCGGGTAAAACCACGCTGCTGGATGCCATCTGCCTGGCGCTTTACCACGAAACACCGCGTCTTAATAAGGTCTCTCAGGCACAAAACGACCTGATGACGCGCGATACCGCCGAATGCCTGGCTGAAGTGGAATTTGAGGTCAAAGGCGTTGCTTATCGCGCTTTCTGGAGCCAGAACCGCGCCCGCAACCAGCCAGACGGGAACTTACAGGCACCGCGCGTTGAGCTGGCCCGCTGCGAAGACGGCAAAATTCTGGCCGATAAAGTCACGGATAAGCTGGAACAAACCGCCGCACTCACCGGGCTGGACTATGGTCGCTTTACCCGCTCGATGTTGCTCTCACAGGGGCAGTTTGCCGCCTTCCTGAATGCTAAACCGAGCGATCGGGCAGAGCTGCTGGAGGAACTGACCGGCACGGAAATTTACGGCCACATTTCCGCCATGGTTTTTGAAAAACACAAAGCGGCACGCAACGCGCTGGAGATGTGCGAAGCGCAGGCCGCAGGCGTTGTGCTGCTGAGCGAGGAACAGCAGCAGCACTTGCAGCAAAGTTTGCAGGCACTTACTGACGAAGAAAAAATCCTGCTGGCACAGCAGCAGAGCCAACAGAAAGATTTTCAGTGGCTTACGCGTAACGACGAGCTGATACGTGAGCAGCAACGCGCAGCCGCTTCGCAGCAGCAGGCGCAACAGGCTCTGACGGACGCCGCGCCGCAACTGGCGAAGCTCCAGCTGGCACAGCCCGCCGCCCAGCTACGTCCGCTGTGGGAGTATCAGCAGGAGCAGACCACCCGCCTGGCGCAGACAACAGCGCGAATTGTTGAAGTAAATACTCGCTTACTCGACAGAGCGGCGCAGCGCTCGCGTATTCGCAACGGTGCGCTACGCAACCGTGAACAGTTGCAGACAGAATACACGGTACTGACGCAGTGGATAACCGAACACGATCGTTTCCGTCAGTGGGGGCAGGAAATTGCCGGCTGGCGGGCGCATTTTACGCAACTGAGTCGCGATAAAAATCAGCTTGTGGCCCAGTCAGCGCGCATAGCTGAGCTTCGTCAGAAGCTGGCTGAGATGCCGGAGAGTACGTTGACGCTGACGGCTGAGGATCTCGCGACGGCAATGGAGCAACAGGTACAATCGCGGACGCTCCGCCAGCGTCTGACTGCGCTTCACGCTCGCTATCAGCCGCTGCAAAAACGGCTGCGCCATAATGCGGAAAGCGTGCAGAAAGCGCAGGCTGAGCAGGGTAAGCTCAATGAAACGCTGATCCTGCGGCGTCAGCAGTTCAAAGAGAAAAATCAGCACTATGCCGACCTGAAAGCGCTCTGTGAGCGTGAGGCAACAATCAAGGATCTTGAGAACTATCGTGCACAGCTCGAAGCGGGTAAACCTTGCCCGCTCTGCGGTTCACGCGAACATCCGGCAGTTGTGCAGTATCAGGCGCTTGAACTGACCGACAATCAGCGCCGCCGCGACGCGCTGGAGAAAGAGGTTGCCGCGCTAAAAGAGGAAGGATTGCTGGTGCTCGGGCAGGTGAATGCGCTCACCCAACAGATCCAGCGCGAGACAGAGGAAGTAAAGGCCCTCTCTCAGGAAGAGCAAGCACTCACTAAAGAGTGGCTGGAGGTCTGCGCCTCCCTGAACATAGCGCTGAATATTCAGGATGATATTGCCCCCTGGATGAGCGAACAGGAGCAGTATGAACGCCATCTGTATCAGCTTAGCCAGCGTCTGACGCTGCAAAACCAGCTCAATGAACAGGAAGATCAGGCGCGCCAGTACCAGCAGCAGCTGACGGCGACGCGTCAGGCGCTGGCAGCCTCGCTAGAGTCGCTGTCGCTTAGCGTGCCCGATGAAGGGGCCGAAAGCGCCTGGCTGAGCGCACGCGAAGCTGAATATACCCGCTGGCAGGAAAAACAGGCCCAGCACGGTACGATTCAGGAACGTATTAACGCCCTGATGCCCATCCTGGAGACGCTGCCGGATTCTGATGACGCAGAAGCCGACGCGGTTATCCCTGAGAACTGGCGCGGCATCCATGACGAATGCGTGTCGCTACAAAGCCAGCTCGCCACCCTACAGCAGCAGGAGACGCTTGAGCGTGAACGGCTTCAGCAGTCGCAGGCTCAGTTCAGCGCCGCGCTGACCGCGAGCTGCTTTGCCAGTCAGGAGGCATTTCTCTCCGCCCTGCTGGATGAAGCGTCGATCCGCCAGCTTAAACAACAAAAGCAGACGCTGGAGAACCAGCTCCAGCAGGCCACGGCGCTCTCCGTACAGGCAAACCAGCAGCTTCAGGCGCATCAGGCACAACGCCCGGAGGGGCTGGAAACCGACGCCGCAACCCTTCAGGCGCAGTTACACCAGCTGGCGCAACTGCTTCGTGAAAACACCACGCATCAGGGGGAGATCCGCCAGCAGCTCAAACAGGACGCCGATAACCGTCTGCACCAGCAGGCGCTTATGCAGCAGATTGAGGAGGCGGCGCGTCAGGCTGACGACTGGGGCTATCTCAATGCGCTGATAGGCTCCAGCACCGGCGATAAATTCCGTAAATTCGCCCAGGGGCTGACGCTGGATAATCTGGTGTGGCTTGCCAACCAGCAGCTCAACCGTCTGCATGGCCGCTATCTGCTTCAGCGTAAAGCCAGCGACGCGCTGGAGCTGGAGGTGGTTGATACCTGGCAGGCCGATGCGGTACGCGATACCCGTACCCTGTCCGGCGGGGAAAGTTTCCTCGTCAGTCTGGCGCTGGCTTTAGCGCTTTCCGATCTGGTCAGTCACAAAACGCGCATTGACTCGCTTTTCCTGGATGAAGGGTTCGGCACACTCGACAGCGAAACGCTGGACACCGCGCTGGATGCGCTCGACGCGCTGAACGCCACCGGGAAAACCATTGGCGTGATCAGCCACGTAGAGGCAATGAAAGAACGTATTCCGGTGCAGATCAAGGTGAAGAAGATCAACGGGCTGGGGTATAGCAGGCTGGACAGGGAGTTTGCGGTGCAGTAAATGGGGGATGTTGCCCTCACCCTGGCCCTCTCTCTGTGGGAGAGGGTACAAACATCAAAAACGGCAACGCAAGTTGCCGTTTTGCGTTTATTCCGGCCAGAGCCACGCCGCGCCGCGCACACCGCTGGAATCTCCATGGACGGCTTTGCGGATCGGCGTTTCGCATTCGCCCCCAAATACCCACTGTTTCACCAGCGTTGGCACCGTCGCGTACAGCCGGTCAACGTTGCTCATGCCGCCGCCCAGCACAATCACGTCCGGATCGAGGATATTGATCACATGCGCCAGTGATTTAGCCAACCGCATTTCGTAGCGGCTGAGCGCCAGTTCAGCCACCGGATCCTGTTCCTCAACCAGACGCATAATCTCGTTGCCTTTCAGCGGCTGGCCGCTCAGACGATGATAATCGGTGGCAAACCCCGTGCCGGAAATAAAAGTCTCAATACAGCCCTGCTTGCCACAGTAGCACGGCACCTCGGCACGGTATTTGAGTTCATCTTCGTCCATCCACGGTAACGGGTTGTGCCCCCACTCACCTGCGGTGCCGTTGCCGCCAATATGCGAGCGCCCACCGAAGGCCACGCCCGCCCCGCAGCCGGTACCGATAATGACCGCAAATACGGTCTGCGCGCCAGCCGCTGCGCCATCTACGGCCTCAGAGACCGCCAGGCAGTTAGCGTCATTTGCCAGACGCACTTCCCGGTTCAGACGCTGGCTTAAGTCTTTATCAAACGGCTGACCGTTGAGCCAGGTAGAGTTGGCATTTTTCACCACGCCGGTATACGGCGAAATGGAGCCGGGGATCCCCATCCCGACCGTGCCCGTCTCGCCCGTTGCCTGCTCTGCCATATCGACCAGACGGGCAATCGTCTCTATGGTCTGGTGATAATCATCGCGCGGCGTAGGCAGACGGTGGCGAAACAGTTGCTCCCCCTGCTCGCTCAACGCAATAACTTCTGTTTTGGTGCCGCCCAAATCAATCCCAATACGCACAAGACACTCCTCATTATTTTGATTATCAACAGAGTAGAAGCCCACTTCCCGATTAGCAATGCAAGCGATGCGACAATTCGTTATCATGCCCGCTGATTTAACGACAAGGCCGTGGAAATTATCATGCTGTGGTTCAAAAATTTGATGGTTTACCGTCTCAGCCGCGACGTTTCGCTGCGTGCAGAAGAGATGGAAAAACAGTTAGCCGCTTACTCCTTTACCCCTTGCGGTAGCCAGGATATGGCAAAAACCGGCTGGGTTCCGCCAATGGGTTCTCAAAGCGATGCGCTGACCCACGCCAGCAGCACGGGGCAAATCATCGTTTGCGCCCGCAAAGAAGAGAAGATCCTGCCGACGCCTGTGGTGAAGCAGGCGCTCGAAGCGAAGATCTTCAAGCTGGAAGCTGAACAGGGCCGTAAGCTTAAAAAAACCGAAAAAGATTCACTGAAGGATGAAGTGCTGCACTCGCTGCTGCCGCGCGCCTTTAGCCGCTTTAGCCAGACCATGATGTGGATCGACACCGTGAACGGGCTGATCATGGTCGACTGCGCCAGCGCCAAAAAAGCGGAAGATACGCTGGCGCTGCTGCGTAAGAGCCTTGGCTCATTACCGGTGGTACCGCTGGCACTGGAGACGCCGATTGAGCTGACCCTGACTGAGTGGGTGCGCAGCGGGACTGCCGCGCAGGGCTTCCAGATCCTTGATGAAGCAGAGCTGAAAGCGCTGCTGGAAGATGGCGGCGTGATCCGCGCGAAGAAACAGGATCTGGTGAGCGACGAGATCGCCGTGCACATTGAAGCGGGCAAAGTGGTGACTAAACTGGCACTCGACTGGCAGCAGCGCATTCAGTTTGTGATGTGTGATGACGGCTCCGTGAAGCGCCTTAAATTCTGCGATGAACTGCGCGATCAGAACGAAGATATCGACCGCGAAGATTATGCTCAGCGCTTTGACGCAGACTTTATCCTGATGACCGGCGAGCTGGCGGCGCTGATCCAGAACCTGGTGGAAGGTCTCGGCGGCGAAGCGCAGCGTTGACAGGCAAAACGTAGGCCGGGTAAGCGAATGCGCCACCCGGCATGCTTTTATTTCAGATAGCGGCACAGATAAGAGGTTGGCTCTGCAACCTGCAAATGGAACTCGCTGTGGCCCGGCACGTTGAACACCTGCCCGGCACTATAGACTTTCCACTCCGTTTCACCCGGCAGCAGGACGTTCAGCGCACCACTGACCACCGTCATCTCTTCCGCTTCTGCGGTGCCAAAGGTGTATTCCCCTTCCGCCATGACGCCGACACTGGCGCGGCCAGTGCTGCTGCTGGTAAAACCAATGGATTTCACTTTACCGGAAAAGTATTCGTTACTTTGAAGCATGAACTGGCCCTTATATTTATAGAGAAAAATCCACTATAGGGGCCATGCTCATGACCTGTCACGCAAAATCATTACACCAGTAATTCTGACGCCAGACGCGCCATCAGGACGTTAGAGAGCAGCACCGGAACATCCAGCGCCTTTTGCAGTAAATCACGATGCCGTTGATGGAAGCCCAGGCAGTCCAGCATCAGGACATCCGCCCCTCTGTCGATCAACTCCTGCCCGGCCGCAATTAGCTTCGCTTCGCTGTCCCAGAACGGGTTAGTCAGCGCGTACAGCGGGGTGTGCTCCAGCGCGGCCCACTTCACCGTCTGGTTATCCAGCAGTTCTTCTACGGGAACGATAACGCCCACCTGATGACCATCAACAATTGACGCCACCAGCGGGGGGATAATCCGCATCGGTTCGAGCAGAATGGCATTACGCGCGCTGAGTCCTTTAACGGGTGCTGTGCTCATCAGCAAAATGACGTCATAGTCCTGATTGTCGAGCACTTCGATCACACCCTGTAGCGCGCGCTCAATTTTCTGGCGTGACACGTGCGCCAGTATACCGTCACTGAGTAACGTTGCCAGGGGATCTTCCCCCTCCCCGACTGCGTAGTCTTCCATGACCTCTTCCCGACTCAGCTTCCCTAACAGACTGAGATGCGTAATTTGTTGTTCAGAGACATGCTCGGTTAAGAGCGGTAATACTTCGCTTACAGGGACCACACCAATCGTGAGGATCGCCAACGTCGCCTTCATTTTGATCGCCTTCCGTTACTACCACTACTGCCACACAGGTACAGGCTCACTACGCTGCACTGTTCATTTATTCAACAAAACAGCACCAAGCGTAGCAGGGGATCTCTACACCGTAATGTAAAGATCGACTGGCCTTTCCAAATCTACCTGTAATAACTAATATTAACTGCTGCTTAACATCAGCGATAAGTTAAAAGTGTGATTCAGGCACGGTTGTAACGAATTCGGATTATTGTCAGGACTTCTCGGGATCCTCATAGCGCCGTTTCGCATCCAGCGCTTCCTGTTCGGTTTCATGTTCGCTGATCAGCGAATCAGGTTTAGGGTGATCGGCACGCAGCTGGTACCAGGTTACGGTCCGATCGCTATTACCTTTTTCAACGGTAACGATGCGGGCTTCACGTGGATAGGGAGGTCTGGTTGGCATAGCTCATCCTTTTTTTATGTCTGAGCTATGAGTATAGACGGCTGTCAGCTGGCGCAAGCCAAACGCAGGGCGGTAATAATCTGAATCGCAACTTTCTCGGGTGACGCCGACGCATCCACAACGTGGTGTGCCGCCTCGCGGTACAGTGCATCGCGTTCGGCGAGGACCTCGCTGACCTCTTCACTCAGCGGTTTCGCGGTCAGCGCCGGGCGCTGCCCTTCTTCCGGAAACGCCTCCAGCCGCCCCACCAGCGTAGAAACCGGGGCACAGAGGTAGATTACGACACCCTTTTCGCGCATAAACTGGCGGTTATACGGCGCCAGAATAATGCCTCCACCGGTCGCAATCACGGTCGACGGCGCGGTCACCGCTTCCAGCGTGGCCGTTTCGCGCGCACGAAAGCTCTCCCACCCCTCATTCTCCACGATATCGGCGATGGTCTTACCGGCATTCTCCTGGAGCCAGTGGTCAGTATCGACAAACTGACTCTGGCACAGACGCGCCAGCTCCAGACCAACGGTGGTTTTCCCACAGCCGCGAGGGCCAACTAAAAAGATGGGTGGGTTCATAACCAGGTGTTCCCCTTGCTGCCGGATAACTGAAGGCTGTAAAGAAATGATTGCAGAAGATGTTGCGCTAACTTTACTGCAAAGCGGTACGGAATGACAAGCCTGTGGAAGTCACACTGTACCACAAAACAGCCCGGAGGTGGGCTACGCCGGGCGGCGCTTCACTTCCAGCAGCCATTTATCCAGCTCGGCGGCAAACTGCTGGCGATCGCGCTGCGACAGGCTGTCCGGCCCACCGGTTTGCACGCCGCTGGAACGCAGGGTATCCATAAAATCACGCATGGTGAGCTTCTCCCGGATCGTTGCCGGAGAGTAGCGCTCGCCGCGCGGGTTAAGCGCCGCGGCCCCCTTCGCCAGCACGTCGGCAGCCAGCGGGATATCCGCCGTGATCACCAGATCTCCTGCGTCACACAGGCGTACTATCTCGTTATCTGCCACGTCGAACCCGGCCGGCACGCGCAGAGAACGAATGAACCTGGAGGGCGGCACGCGGATATTCTGGTTCGCCACCAGCGTCATCGGCATCTGCACCCGCTCGGCGGCGCGGAATAAAATCTCTTTAATCACATTCGGACACGCGTCCGCATCAACCCAAATCGCCATAGTGTCTCCCCATTATGATTCTGGCGACTATTGTCGCCTGCATTTCGTTGTTAAGCTATCAATGAGAGATAACAACGCATAATAACGGAGAGACGTGATGGATAAGAAAATCGGGTTTATCGGCTGCGGAAACATGGGTAAAGCTATTCTCGGTGGACTGATAGCCAGCGGCCAGGTGCTGCCGGGGCAGATTTGGGTCTATACCCCATCCCCGGATAAAGTCGCGGCGCTGCGTGATGAGTATGGTATCAACGCCGCCGAAAGCGCGCAGGAAGTGGCTCAGGTGGCGGACATTGTCTTTGGCGCCGTTAAGCCGAATATCATGATTAAAGTCCTGAGCGAGATCACCTCCAGCCTGAACAAAGAGAGCCTGGTGGTGTCGATTGCCGCAGGCGTGACCCTCGACCAGCTCGCCCGCGCGCTGGGGCACGACCGTAAGATTGTTCGCGCCATGCCAAACACCCCGTCGCTGGTGAATGCCGGTATGACCTCCGTTACCCCGAACGCGCTGGTTACTTCTGAAGAGGTGGCGGATGTATTGAACATTTTCCGCTGCTTCGGCGAAGCGGAAGTGATTGCCGAACCGATGATCCACCCGGTTGTCGGCGTGAGCGGTTCTGCCCCAGCGTATGTCTTTATGTTTATCGAAGCCATGGCCGATGCCGCCGTACTTGGCGGTATGCCGCGCGCGCAGGCCTACAAATTTGCGGCGCAGGCGGTGATGGGCTCGGCCAAAATGGTGCTGGAAACGGGTAAACATCCGGGCGAACTGAAAGATATGGTGTGCTCGCCGGGTGGCACAACCATTGAAGCCGTGCGCGTGCTGGAAGAGCGCGGGTTCCGCTCCGCCGTGATCGAGGCGATGGAAAAATGCATGGAAAAATCAGAGAAGCTGAGTAAGTCCTGATGCGTTACGCCGGGCGTCAGGCGGCCACTTCGGTGCGACCCCGTCCGGCATTTTTGGCTTTATAGAGGGCCACGTCCGCGGCCTTTAGCCATTCACGATAGTGCGTGAACTGCGCCCCCCAGGGGGCAACCCCAACGCTGATACACAACCTCGCCATAGGTGCTCCGTGCAGCGGCATGTTGACCAGCCTTTCATGGACGCGCGCCATCGCCGCAATCGCGTTTTCGGCAGGCGTGCCGGACATGATCACCGCAAATTCATCTCCCCCGAAGCGGCCAATATAATCGCCTGCGCGCAGGGTCAGCTGAAGCTGGCGCGTGATGGCGACAATCGCTTCATCCCCCACGTCATGCCCCCAGGTGTCGTTGATCGTCTTGAAGTGATCGATATCGATGAGCAGTATCGTCGCCTGTCGATGGCTGCGACGGCAGGCCTCAAATTCGTTACGCAGCAACGTTTCCCAGTGACGGCGATTGAACACGCCGGTCATTCCGTCGCGGGTACTCATCAGCTCAAGCCGACGCTTATGCTCTGCCAGCCGGATCGCCGTGCGGTGGCTGAGCCAGGCAAACAGCATGGGGTAGACCACCAGCACGGGGAGCGTCAGCCACAACGCCAGCGGTTCAGAGGTCAATAGCACAGGAGTACCCGTGGATTGCACGGTGAGCAGGGCAGACAGAGCAAGCAGCGCAAGTCCTGTCAGGAATAAGCGGCATCCCCCCGATCCCATCATGTTCATGCCGATCATCACGATCAGCGCCGCCGTTGGCAGCGCATTGAACCCTATTAATCCCATCCAGACGCCAGCAATGATGGCATCGATTTTCAGATTAACGATTTCACCGCCGTGGGGGCAGGTCGAACGAAAAGCCAGCTGCCAGGCCAGATGGGGCCAGACAAAGACCCAGCCCACCAATAGCAACCACCAGACGCCAGAAAGAAGCTGACTCACCAGAACGCTGGCAAGCGGAACAAACAGTGCCGCCAGACCAACGATGCGTGCCAGCCGTATTCGCCGGGCAAATCGCAGACCGGAACGGTATGAGTCATCCTGAGAAAGCTGCTGATACCACGCTTCCCGAATGTTCTCGTGATTGTCATAAAACTCATCATTCATCATTTTTGGGAATATTCTGAAACATTTTCCCAAATTATAGAGAGGGGGATAGCGGGGAAAGTATGAAATTTTGGGTGAGCCACAGCCGTGACTCACCCGTTAGCACTACGCCTGTTTTTTCAGGCACGCGCTCATAAACTTGCTGCGATCGTCGCCTTTCAGCATCTGCTGTGTCGCCTGGGCATTGCACTCGCGCATTTTTTGCTGCTGCGGGGTCAGGCTTTTTTCACCCGGTTTGGTCGTACCATTTTTAAGGCAGTCGCTCATATACGTTTTACGGGCATCCCCTTTCAGACTTTGCGAGGTCGCCTGTTGGTTACAGGTCGTCATGCGCTGCTGCTGGGGCGTTAACGTTTTCTCTTCCGCATGTGCTGAGGCGATCAGACACAGGCCAGAGAGCAGGGTAACCAGTATTGTTGTTTTCATTGCACCATCCTTTATGTGAAGTTCCACGTTAAGTCTGGTTCGTTACGGGAAAAAAACCACCCTGCGGCCATGATTTTCACCGTGATTCAGGGTTATTTCAGTCCCGTCGCAGCGCGATTATTATTAACCGGTTTCGCAGGAACGGAGGAGGTAATTACGAGCGAGTTTAATACGGTGAAAAGTGTGCTCTGCTTCATTTTAATTTCCCTATGGTAACAGGGTAAAAATAAAAACAGAGCGACGCCAGGCATCCTGCATGACAATTCTGTGACACGTCATTTCACCTCTGGCGGGTTAACTGCGAGGATGCCTTAAAAGCTTCTTTACGTATTGCTGAAGCAGCTCCGCGTCCTCTGCAGGCACCTGTGAATCAGGGCGAGCTTTTTCCAGCGCGCCTTCAACGTTGTCGATCAACGCCTCCTGCTCTGGTTTTGCCATCTGTCGCAACAGCGCCGTCACAACGATCTCCAGCGCCTCGACCTGGGCAACCAGCTCTTTCGACTCTTCTTCCTTTTGGGCAAGCTTAACCAACAACTCAGCAATGAGATTTTTCATGGTGCTATGTCCTTATGTGATTTCCCCTGAAATTAACACCCTCACTGAATAATGAAAAGCATGGATTGGTTTTATCTTATGCAAAAGTGACATTGCTGCCAAAAAAGATATTTCGGAGCGCAAGCGAAACGTTTTTCTAAAAGACAGAAGCCGCATTTCGTTATATAAAAATGCGGCCATCATAAGAATTAATAATATATTATCGTGTTTGCCGGGCTGACTTTGCCTCAGCGATTCGCCGGCGACGGCGCAAGGCAAAGGCCAGTTGAATAATATTAAGAAGCACCACCACCGGCGTCGCGGCAAATACCCAGCGGAAACCCGCCATCGCCGAGACCGAGGCGCCAATAAGCGGGCCCGCTACGTTGCCTAAATACATGAACGACTGGTTGTAGCCAAAAATGCGGCCGGTTACCTGGTCACTGGAATATTTCACCAGCAGCGTCTGTACAGCGGGCAGCATAGCACCATCCGCGAAGCCAAGCAGGAAGCGCAACACCCCGAGCTGAAGCGGTGTTGTGACGAACGACATGGCAAAGAAAAGGATCACCGCAATGATGAGCGTTGCCATCAGAATGCGTGCCGTACCGATCCTGTCGCCCAGTTTCCCCAGACGCGGAGCGGACATCAGCGCCGACACGCCCGGCACGGCGGCAATCATCCCGCTCAGAAAAGCAATGTTGCTGCTGTCCGGTGCCATCGACTTGATAAACAGCGCCAGAATCGGTCCCACCGAGCCGTTACAGAGCTGGATCACCATCGTTGTCACAAAAAGGCTAATCATCAGGCCAGGATAAGGTAGCGAGGCGAAAACCGCCTTTCCGCTCAGGCGTTCTGATTTGCTGACGACAGGCCGACCGCCCTCTTTAATCAGAAAAAGGGTGACCAGAAAGCTGACCGTTAGCAGGATGGCGGTAATGATAAAGACCGCGCGCAGCCCAACATGGTCAGCCAGGAAGCCGCCGAGCAGGGGGCCGCCAATTACACCGCTAATCTGGGCCGTGGAAAGCGTGCTGAGTGCCCAGCCGCTCCGCTCGCGCGGTACCTGTGAGGCCACCAGCGCCATGGCATTCGGAATGTACCCGGAGGTCAGCCCCATTATCGCCCGCAGAATAAACAGCTGCCAGACGTTGGTAGCGAAGGCCTGGAGCAAAATGGCTATCGCCATCCCCAGCGAGGCGCGGAGCAGCATCAACTTGCGCCCCTTGCGATCCGCAAGGCTGCCCCACATCGGTGACACAATGGCGGACACCAGAAACGTCACGCTGAACGTCAGGCCGGACCACATAGAGAGCGCTTCATGGGAAGTGACCCCCAGCTGCGACACGTAAAGCGGCAGGAAGGGCAATATCTGGCTGATAGCCAGTCCGGTGAAGAAGCAGCCGAACCAGACTGAAATGAGGTTAACTTTCCAGGATTCCATAACAGAAATAGTCTTCATTTTTAGGCGAATTCGCCGACAGATTAGCAAGTTACGCGCAATGACATAGCGCCAGAGATGCGGCCTTGCAGACTTTGGTGTTTTATCTTCCCAGTCATCATATTTGTGAGATAAGTCACAATCTATCCAATTTTCGGCGGAAGATTATGCTTCATCGACATAAGCCATAGCCGCGCATTCCCAGATGGAAATGGTTGGCATGGGCGGCATTGTAGTCCGGCCCCAGACCGTTACCGTAATAGCCGCAACTTGCCGACAGCAGCGCCTGTAGCCAGGGCTGCGTCTTTTCCGCTTTCCAGCCGTTGAGGACGGTAACACGCTGTCCGTTTGCCAGCCTGAAAGCGCTGATATCCAGCGCATCCGCCGTGGCATGTTCGCTGCGCCGCGCATCCGGGCGGCTGTAGATATTGCGGCAGGCGAAGCTGCCCAGATGTTCAATACGCGTAAGCTCGCTTCCGGTCCAGGTTTTGGTGAGCGGCCGGGCCTGCTGGCTGACAAACAGCGCCGAGCTTAACGCCAGCGGGCAACTGGCAATAAAGCTGCTGTTCAGGCTGACCGGGCCAAAATCGCGCACGCGCACCACGTTACTCAGCGGACACTCACCGGCGCTGTCAGCGACCGCCTGGGTACGGATAAGCTGGCGTTGATTCGCCTGCGCTAACAGGTTTGCGCACGCCTGCGGCGTTAAGCGCCGGAGTTTTAACTGGGTTATTTTTCCAGGCGGATCGTCAAGCGTAAGCGGCACGAAAGGGTTGTAATGCGGCGGCAACCAGCGGTAGCCCACCGTGGCGATCCCGGCAATAACAATAAGAATAAGCAGACCTTTTCCTTTCACGCGCCCCCCTTCAACATCCCTCAAACATTATGGCAGAAGGCCGCGAAACCCGCCGGGCATCGTGGTATGTTATTGGCTTTTCGTCAGACTGGAAGAGAGTGAGATGGCAAAGCAGCGCGTAGGTATTGTCTTTGGGGGAAAATCATCAGAGCACGAGGTGTCATTGCAATCGGCTAAAAATATCGTTGATGCGATTGATAAAAGCCGTTTTGACGTGGTGCTGCTGGGCATTGATAAACAGGGCCAATGGCATGTTAACGATGCCAGCCAGTATCTGTTACACGCTGATGATCCGGCGCGCATCGCCCTTAATCCTTCTGATATCAGCGTCGCAACGGTTCCAGGCGTGGCACAGGGACAGCTTATCGATGCCGGGAACGCGCAGGCGCTGGCACAAATTGACGTGGTGTTCCCTATCGTTCACGGCACGCTGGGCGAAGACGGGTCCCTGCAAGGCATGTTGCGGATGGCGAACCTGCCGTTTGTCGGCTCCGATGTGCTGGGTTCTGCCGCCTGCATGGATAAAGACGTCACTAAACGTCTGCTGCGCGACGCCGGTCTGAATATTGCACCGTTCGTCACGCTCACTCGCGCCAACCGTGATAAACACAGCTTCGCGCAGATCCAGGCGCAACTCGGCCTGCCGCTGTTCGTGAAACCGGCGAATCAGGGCTCGTCCGTCGGCGTCAGCAAAGTCACCAGCGAAGCACAGTTTAACGATGCCGTTCGTCTGGCCTTTGAGTTTGACCACAAGGTGGTGGTTGAGCAGGGAATTAACGGGCGCGAAATTGAGTGCGCCGTACTGGGTAACGACTTCCCGCAGGCGAGTACCTGTGGTGAAGTGGTGCTGAATAGCGACTTCTACTCCTACGACACCAAATATATTGACGACAAAGGTGCCCAGGTTGTGGTTCCCGCCGCGCTCGATCCTGACGTTAACGACAAGATCCGGGCGATCGCCGTTGAAGCCTATCAGGCGCTGGGATGCAGTGGGATGGCGCGCGTCGATGTGTTTCTGACGGCGGATAACGAGGTGGTGATTAACGAAATCAACACCCTGCCGGGCTTTACCAATATCAGCATGTACCCGAAATTGTGGCAGGCCAGCGGAATAAGCTATCCAGAACTGATCACCCGCCTGATTGAACTGGCGCTGGAGCGTCACGCCGCTGACAGCGCCCTGAAAAGCTCTGTTAACTGACGGTTAGTCGGCTTTCTCTGCCGTCGTCTCATCGGGACGACGGCGGATAATGAATCCCGCCAGCCAGAAACTGATTACCCAGGTCACCAGCCCAACCGCATAGGTTTGCCAGCCCTTCGCTTCAAATCCCAGCAGCCCGACAACACCGTTGAGTATAAAGATCAGCCCGATCGCAAAGGCGTAGTAATGCCAGTCACGGCGTAGTTTGGAAGTGAGCTTCATGACAACTCCGGCAGAAAAAAAACTATCCTCTCACAGTTTGATAAAGCCGTCTGTGGCGGATACGTAAATTCTGAAAAGCAGCGTAGTTTCACTTATGTTATCAATTTGTGACGTGATGCAGAAATCGACAATCCAGGAGAAATCCTGAGCCGAATTTCCCACGATTCTGATATTGACAAATGCTATGACCTGTCACACTCACCCTGTACGACGCGTATTAAAACAGAGTGATATTTTCGGGAGGTCTTATGGCAGACTTTACATTGTCGAAACCGATTTTTGGCGGAAAACAACCAAAAACCTCCACGGCGGGGAATATTGCCTATGCCCTGTTTGTTCTGTTTTGTTTCTGGGCAGGAACCCAACTGCTGAACATGCTGGTGCATGCCCCTGGCGTGTATGAGCATCTGATGCAGGTGCAGGATACCGGCCGCCCGCGCGTTGAAATCGGTTTAGGCGTGAGCACCGTATTCGGGCTCATTCCCTTCCTCGCGGGCAGCATGGTTCTGGGCGTGATTGCGCTCGTGCTGCGCTGGCGCAACCGCCACTGATTACAGTCCCATACAGCGAGCCCGACGATCGTCCACGCGTTTTGCGAACCATGCGGTCGTCAGGTTACGCGTGATCTTCGGGCTTTCAAGCTGAATGCCTGGCAGAATGGCTCTGGGTAGTGCCTTTCCACTTTTCTTCTCTGCAAGCGCGAAAACCTGCTTATACAGATCCGTTTTCTCAAACGCCAGGCTGTCACCCTTCTCCAGCTGTCGGCGAATGTCACTGTTGCTCATCTCCAGTTTCGTCGAAATTTTTCGCACTGCCCGTTCGGTGGACCCTGCCTCGCTGCTGCCGTATGCAATGAGATCGCCATCCAAAGCGAGCTTCACACCGCTGGCGCGGCTTACCGCATTCTGGAAGGCTGCATTTCGGCTGGCATACCAGCCCGCGTTAAAGTCGGCAAAACGATACAGCGGTTTATCGTAGTTGGCCGGATAATTCAGCAGGTGATACGTCCCAAACCACAGCCCACCGCGCAGGGAGAAGACTTCCTGACGCACCGTACCGTCGATCTCCCACGGATAGCCGTCGGTATGCTTTTCCGCAAATGCGATGCTTACCTGCATCGGACCGCCGGTATGTACCGGATTCAGCGAGCCAAACAGCTTCTGCCCCATCGGCACCATATTGATGAAATCATCGAAAATGGCGCTGAGCTGCCTCTCGGTTTTCACCGTATCCAGCCGTTCGCTGTAGCTTTTCCCGTTTGGCGAGGTGATTTTAAGGGCGGTATGTACCAGGAAAACCGGGATATGCATCGATTCGGCCCGGCGGTCGATCTCCTTCCAGGCGATTTTGTTCAGGCCAGGCACAACAGGATCTGACTGATACATCGATTCCTGCTGCGCCACCGCCAGCACCGAGCAGATGTTCTCCTCGGTAGGCGCGATCTTCTGACTTTTGAAGGTCGTTGCCAGCGCATCAGCCCACTCACTGCGATCCTTCACGCTGGCGGGCATTTTTTGCCGCACCACGCTCGCCACATCAACGGGCTTCTCCCCTTCTTTGAGCGGGGTAGTCCCTTTCTCGGCACAGCCCGCCAGCACGACGGCGGCGAGTAACGTCAGCGGTAATGCACGTGGTACGGCAAATGGCATAGCAATTCCTTTTTAACCTAATGTATGGGTGACTTCCTGCAAATCCTTATCGTCCAGCTCACGCTCGAAACTGCGTAAACGTTTGTAGATGGACATCAGCTCCACCAGCGTAGTCCAGGAGCTAATCAGGTACTGGAACGAACCGCGAACCTGACCAAAAACGTTGGTGATCTGGGTCATCAGACCGAGTGTAATCGTACCCGCAACGATGGACGGGAACAGCAGGAACAACCCGAAAACGTTATCAACCTGAAGATAAAGGATGCGCGCGATATTGAAATACATGTAATGGAAATAGAGGCGGAAGTAATTACGACGTACGGCGCCAAACAGCTCACGCACGGTAGGCGGTGACGCACGGTTGGGATCGTCTTCACCATACACCAGCTCTTTACGGTAGGCCGCTTCCACGCGCTGGTTTTTAAATTCCAGCCCCGGCAGCTTGATCCCCACCACTGCCAGCAGTCCCGTTCCCATCAGCGACCAGACAATCGCGGCAATGACCAGGCCGTACGGCAGATGGCCGACAATCGGCAGTTCCGGAACGTGGGATGAGAGTGTCACCAGCACCGGCAGGAAGGCGATCAGCGTCATGATGGCATTAATAAAGCTCACGCCCATATCTTCCAGTGTAGAGGCAAAACGCATGGTGTCTTCCTGCACACGCTGTGCGGCACCTTCGATATGACGCAGGTGCTGCCAGTGCGCCATATAGTGTTCGTTCATCGCGGTACGCCAGCGGAACACATAGTGACTGACGAAAAAGTTATTCATCACGCCGATCACCACGGCGATGAGGGCGATGCCGAGGAAGATCCCCACCTCATGGTAGAACTGGTTAATGGTCACTTTATGCGGCGAACTCAGCGCCGTCTGGATCAGATCGTAAAACGGCGCATACCAGGCGTTGACCGCCACGCCCACTTCCACCAGGAACCAGGTGACAAAGATGATTAACGACGTGCCGAGAATCGACCAGTATTGCCAGCGGTGAGGCGAATAGATAAACCAGAACATGGCAAAAAGCCCCACGCAGAGCATGTAATAGGCGTAGAAAAGCAGATAGCTCATGGACCAGAAGCGCGCAGCGCTAATGGGAATGTCGCCCGTTGCCCCCGTAAGACGGGTCAGCCACGCGCCGCCACCGGCCTGCCAGAAAATGACAGCCAGCAGTGCCCAAATAAATGCCGACAGGAAAAAGGGCCCCGGCTTTGGGAAAAAAGACTTAAACATTGTGCTTCCTTCTTGTTGTTATGGCTGTTGCTGTGTTTAACATATCGCCACACGAAACCTTGCCTGGGCCAGCCTCCCGGCTCAGGCAAAAAAGTCAGACCTGCGGGTGAATTATTAGTTCGCTTTCCAGTTTTCAAGAATTGTTTCGGTGCGTTTCACCGAAGGCGGGTTGGCAGGGGCGATGAAGTTACGCCAGACATCGTTATAGTGCGCGATCAGAACCTGGGCATCGGCCGCTGGACGATTGGCCGTGGTGTGGGCATCCTCCGCAACCGTGATGTGGTAGCCCCGGCTGACACCGTTTTTAAAGGTGGCATCGACACAATAATCCGTCGCGCAGCCGCAGATAATAAATTCATCGATCTCCTGTTCGCGCAACAGTGCCTCGAGCGAAGTGTCATAGAAGGCATCGCAAGCGGTCTTCGTGACGTAAAACGCCCCTGCCGGCTGGTTGAGATCGGGCAGCAATGCAAACCCTTCGCTCCCCTCCTCTAGCCCGCCAGCTTCAGTATGCTGTATGAAAATAACGGCCTCAGCAGCCTGGGTAAGCTGATTGATCAGTGAGACACATTTCTCACTCTGATGGCGCGGCGTCTTAAACACCCCATTCTGTATATCAACCACCAAAACCACACGCTTTTCAGACATACCGTTCTCCGCAATAATGAATGTAACTGGTGACTATCATAAGCCCGATGTCACAAAATGGGAGTCTGGCCGTAAGTAAATTGTGCAAATTTACCCACGGTTACGTTTTTCTCGCTATCGTTATGCAAATCGGACGATTGCCCGACGCCGATTAGTAGTATAACTACCCGTAACTCTCCTTATTCACTGGATGGATGCTTTTCGTTGAAACGTTGTCTGCTCTCTTTCGCCGCGCTGTGTGCGGTGAGCCTGTCCACCGCCCAGGCAGCACAGCCTCTGACGGCACCGGTTCTGGCCTCTGACATTGCCGATCGCTATGCGAACCTTATTTATTACGGCAGTGGTGCGACGGGAATGGCGCTGGTCGTGATCGACGGTAACCAGCGGGTGTTTCGCAGCTTCGGTGAAACACGACCGGGAAATAACGTTCGCCCGCAGCTGGATTCCGTTATCCGTGTCGCGTCGATAACCAAGCTGATGACCAGCGAAATGCTGGTGAAATTGCTCGATCAGGGCGTGGTAAAACTCGACGATCCACTTAGCAAATATGCGCCACCCGGCGCTCGCGTTCCGACATATCAGGGAACGCCGATCAGGCTGGTGAACCTGGCGACCCATACCAGCGCCCTGCCGCGAGAACAGCCCGGTGGCGCTGCGCATCGCCCTGTCTTTGTCTGGCCAACTCGCGAACAACGCTGGAATTACCTGAGCACCGCAACGCTGAAATCGGCTCCGGGTTCTCAGGCTGGCTATTCTAACCTGGCGTTTGATCTGCTGGCCGACGCGTTAGCAACGGCATCAGGTAAGCCTTACCCTCAGCTGTTTGAAGAGCAAATCACGCGTCCGCTCGGGATGAAAGATACTACTTACACCCCCTCCCCGGACCAGTGCAAGCGTCTGATGGTGGCGGAAAAAGGGGCCAGCCCGTGTAATAACACGCTGGCAGCCATTGGCAGCGGTGGGGTTTACTCTACGCCTGGCGACATGATGCGCTGGATGCAACAGTTCCTCTCATCGGATTTTTACGCGCGCAGTAATCAGGCCGACCGAATGCAGACGCTCATCTACCAGCGTGCTCAGTTACGTCGCGTCATTGGTATGGATGTTCCCGGTAAAGCCGATGCCCTCGGCATGGGCTGGGTATATATGGCGCCAAAAGATGGTCGCCCGGGTATTATTCAAAAAACCGGTGGGGGTGGCGGATTCATCACCTACATGGCGATGATTCCGCAATCAAACGTGGGCGCTTTTGTGGTGGTCACCCGGTCACCGAACACCCGCTTCGTGAATATGAGTGATGGCGTAAATAACCTTGTAGCCGAGCTGAGCGCCAATAAAGCGCAGGTACTTACGGCCGCTAACTGAGCTTAATAGTCCGTGGGCAAACGGTTGATACTGATCAGTTTGCCCCGGCTCATATTGATGTAGTTCCCCTGACGCAGCGCCGCCAGAACCTCCGCAACCACCGAACGTGATATACGCGTGCTACGCTGAATATGATTCATCACACCAATTTTTGAGCGTAGCGCGTCATCCCACTCGGCCATATTGATTAGCATCGCCCGAATTTGGCTATACGAATTATTTCCGACCAGCTGGATATCACGTTTTCCCAGTAAATGATTTAGCCATGAAAGCCAGCAGAATGCTTCTTGCCAAAGTTGTGCTTCTTGAATAATTTCGCATGCAGTAGAGGCTGGCAAATAAAATCCGGAACAAGGTGTTTGTGCCATCAGGGAATATTCAAGATAGCTGTCATTAATCCATGCACTTAATCCATGAATATAGGGTGCCCGTGCAATACCCACGAGTAATTCATCTGATTTACGGTGAACGACTGTCAGGCCGGATTGTATTACAAATGTCAATGGTTCATCATCATTATTGCCGGTAGTTATAAATTGTTGTGGTTCCGTTTTAAATGGGGTACCGGCGACTTCCAGACACTTTATGAGCCGGCTTAATTCAGAAAGTGGTTTCGCATTAACGTTCATGCATACCTCAAGTCATCTGTATATGTCGGTTCTTTATTATTTTTAAAGCACATAAAAAAGCGGGGGCAAAATCCCCCGCGTTTTTTTCTTACCAGGTATATTTCACACCCAGGTTTGCTCCCCAGTTCTGGTCAACGTCACCGCCGCCCAGATAAGTCGCATCAGTGTAAGCACTGAAGTTTTTCGTGAAGCTGAACTGAGTGCCCAGTCCCACGCGAACCGCAGAGCCTTCCACGCCGTTGTCAATGCTGTCATTGTTGATATCAGCATTGTTGTCGGCATCGTCATACACGTAAGCCAGCTTGAAGTAAGGGGTTAATGCCTGCTCGCCACCGTAGTTGAAGGTATAACCTGCATCCACGCCGAGCTCATAACGCATACTGTCGTAAGACTGGCCATCGATACGCATGTCGTTGCTTAACTGATAGTCATCACCGGACTGGAACAGGCCAGAGATCGCCGCGTAAGGCGTGACGTAGCCAGACAGGTTTGGTTTCCAGTCATAGCCCAGTTTCATCCCGAAACCAACGGCGTCAGTCGTGGTATTACCGTCAACATACTGACCGTTGCTCATGGTAGCAGAGAGGTCGTTGTTGAAGCGGGTGTAGCTCATGGAGCTGTCGAGGAAGATGTCGTTCATGAACTTCGCCGACGCGTAGATCATCGCAGTCTGGCTGTCCTGATCGACCTGACCAGTACGATCGCTGATATCACCCTTCGCGAAACCAGCCGCACCACCGACAATCCACTTCGCGTTATTACCGTCGATCTGAGTATCCAGACCCACCATAATGCCGCTTACGTCCTGATCGTAGCTAACGGTGCTATTATCCGCGTCAAAGTTGCCGCCAAAATAGCTCACCCATGCGCCGCCGTTATCTGCCAGGCCATGACGGCTGTTGGTCAGACGGGTACCCACGGTATCCTGTTGCAGATTCCAGATGTTGGTATTAGCAGAAGGAATGCTCAGCGCCATGTTGGCGTAGTCAGTCAGCTCTTCCTGCTGGAGAACAACGGTGTCACCCTTCTGCTGCGCCTGATAGGTGTATGCACCTAAATCAGCTTTGTTTGCCGCAGTAAAGCTGGCAGCGGTATCCGCGTTATTGTCATAGACGCGAATGATCTCTTTGTTTTTGTAGTCAGCTACGGAGCCTGCACCGGTCGCATCGTCGATGCGCACTTTATAGTTACCGGCAACGTCACCGTTCACCGCCAGATGGCCGTCAGAGTTCAGCGCGACAACACCATAGTCGTAGTCCGCTTTATGGCTATCGTTGGTGATATAGCGTGCGTTGTTCAGGTCGCTGTTCAGCACATAATCGCGGCTGGCAACGTTGAGCACACCGCCATCGGTCAGCACCATATTGTGCGTATCAACCTGACCCAGACCCAGCGCCAGCTCTGCACCGTTGTCTACAGTAATGGTGTTGGCATACAGTTCTGCCGTCTCTTCAGTCAGTGCCGCACGGCTGTAGCTATCCAGATACAGACTGTCGGTTGCCACGGCACCGCTGTCGCCAATATTCAAGGTTGAAGCATTGGTCAGGGTGATGGAATCTGCCAGCAGGCCGGAGTTTTCAACATTGACCTGAGACTGGTTGTTCACCGTCAGTGCATCGATGTTGGAGATCTTGCGGGTATCCCACTCGGAACCGTTATCCAGCGCCACGTTGAACAGGCCGCTCTGATACACCTCTTCACCGGCAACGTGACCGTTGCTGTCAAAGGTAGAATCAGGCCAGATGCTATTCGGGGACAATGCGTGCCAGTCTACGTTGCTGTAGCCCTGGCCATACATCTGCGCAGTGCCGATAGCTTCAACGCTGGACTGCGCTGCACCCACCCACTTACTGCCGTTGGTCAGCGTGACATCCAGTTTATCGGTACCATCCCAGCCGTTGGTGGTTGGGTTATAGACGCCATCTTCTGTGGTATCCGTTGCCGGATCGCCATTCTCGTAGAAGTTGTTATCAAAGGTGCTGGAGAAAAGAATGTCACCCGTAACGGTAGAGTGATCGAAGGTAGCGGTGGTCTGCATGGCGTTATCAGACGCACTGGCAGCAACGATCAGCGCCGCATCATCCGCAGCCGTGGCGTTGGTTTCACCGTAGTCGCTTGGCTTCGCCGTTTGACCGTAGAAGCCGCTGGTACCCAGATCGCTGTATGCGCCAGAGGTCAGCACAGAGTCTTTCACCACCAGCGTATCGGTAAAGATATTGCTGCTGTTAGCAACGCCTTCAACACCGTCGTATGGCGTGTTATCAAGCTCCTGATAACCCTGCGTCAGCGTGATGCCCGCGATGTGGGAATTGTTCTGAATAACGATATCAGACTCAACATCCAGGGTGATGGCGTTACCCAGACCATAGGTGTCCAGATAATGCGTTTCAGTGGTATCGCCATTAACGACATCATACGCATAATGCTCGTAGGTATCGTTGATGGTGGAGTTATCAACAGTCAGGCTAAAACGATCGTACTGGGTATGCGTAGTGCCGTCAGTATCCACGCCTTCTGCACACGTCGTGGTCATACACTCTGACGTGATCATGCCGTTAATGGTGCTGTTAGAAATACTCAACGCGTTCGCACGGCCATTGACACCATCATCCAGATAGTATGTCGAAATAACTCCGTTTACGGTTGATTTATTGATGACTGGATAAATGTCACCATCATGTGTGGCATCTGAATAATCCCAGTCAGCATAACCATAATACCAGGGCGTGGACGCAGCATTGTCATATCCAAAAGTATTATATGTCGTGCCGGATATATCTTTCGCATTGGCCTGAGAAGCGATAGCCAGTGTGCAGGCTAATGCAAGTTGTGATACAACCAGTTTCTTTTTCCATGTTTGCATTGGGTCATCCCTCCTCAGGGACGTAAGCAAGTTTGTCCATCAAATCATTTGGCAACGTTTAATTGCGGAAGGAATTATGCAGTTTCACTTCGAAAAGGTTCAATGAATGATTCCATTAAGTCCGTATTCAGACAAATAAGCTTATAAACCCAGGACAATATCAATCATTATGAATAAATATTATAAATTCAACTGATTGCAAACTACTTTAGTTGCTTCGACACATATAATAAAAAGCAATAAATCATTTATATTTATAATCCCAAACCAATATAGAAGCCTCACCAATATCACATACCACTCTGGACACCATAATAAGATTTATAATATATACAAAATACATGTAGCGTATATTAATCGATTTCGAAAATCTAAAAGACAACTTTAGTAAAACACCACTCTCCGCTTTCAGGTACACTAAGCCTCTTTGTTCCACAAACATCAGGCATACCATGACCGATTTAATTGCTCGTCCCCGTCGCCTGCGCAAGTCACCCGCACTGCGCGCCATGTTTGAAGAGACAACACTGACCTTAAACGATCTGGTGTTGCCGATTTTTGTTGAAGAAGAGATCGATGACTACAAAGCCATCGACGCGATGCCGGGCGTGATGCGCATTCCTGAAAAGCATCTGGCCCGCGAGATCGAACGCATTGCGAATGCGGGCATCCGCTCGGTGATGACGTTCGGTATCTCCCACCACACTGACGCAACCGGCAGTGATGCATGGAAAGAAGACGGTCTCGTGGCACGCATGTCGCGCATCTGCAAAGAGAGTGTGCCGGAGATGATCGTCATGTCCGATACCTGCTTCTGCGAATACACCTCTCATGGCCACTGCGGTGTGCTGTGCGATCACGGCGTGGACAACGATGCGACCCTGCTGAATCTGGGCAAGCAGGCGGTGGTTGCCGCCGCCGCGGGTGCGGATTTTATTGCACCTTCTGCGGCAATGGATGGTCAGGTTCAGGCTATTCGTCATGCGCTGGATGCGGCAGGCTTTACCGACACCGCCATCATGTCCTACTCCACCAAATTCGCCTCCTCCTTCTACGGCCCGTTCCGTGAAGCAGCGGGCACGGCGCTGAAAGGCGATCGTAAAACCTATCAGATGAACCCGCTGAACCGCCGCGAAGCGATTCGTGAATCTCTGCTCGATGAAGCACAGGGCGCAGACTGTCTGATGGTGAAACCGGCCGGCGCGTATCTGGATATCCTGCGCGACATTCGCGAACGCACCGAACTGCCTCTGGGCGCATACCAGGTGAGCGGCGAGTACGCGATGATCAAATTCGCCGCGCAGGCGGGTGCCATCGACGAAGAGAAAGTGATCCTCGAAAGCCTGGGGGCGATCAAACGCGCGGGCGCGGATCTGATCTTCAGCTACTTCGCGCTGGATCTGGCTGAGAAGAAAATTCTGCGTTAATCCGCTTTAGCGCCGGGTGGCTTCGCCATACCCGGCCTACTCTCTGCGCGAATCTTCACTAAACTGCAATACAACCGACATCTCCTCCTTCTACTGTCTGGGCAAGACGGCAGGAGGAGTGATCAATGTTTAGTCTCGACAGCGTTCTTGATGACCTTTGGCCTCAGGCGAGGCCCGCACCCTGGCAAAAAAGTCTGTTAAAAAGACTGCTCCACGAAGACGAATTTCAGCAGTTTGCCGCCAGCCACCGTCACCTGAAAGGGCTGGATATGGTAGAGCAGGTTCTGGAACACCTTGATATTCTCTGCACCATTTCCGCCCGAGACCTCGAACAAATCCCCGAACACGGCCCACTCATTGTGATAGCGAACCACCCGACGGGCACCCTGGATGGGCTGGCGCTACTGTATGCCGTTTCGCGCGTGCGCCGGGACGTCAAGGTTGTCACCAACCGGATGCTGTCTCACCTTGAGCCCCTCAGCTCGTTGTTTATCCCCGTGGACAATATGGGCGGCAGAACCGCAAAATCATCTCTGGTGCAGATGGAGCAGCACCTGCAAAACGCCGGCGTGCTGATCTTCTTCCCGGCGGGCGAAGTCTCCCGCCCAACGCGTAAAGGCATCCGCGATAAAAAGTGGCATCCGGGCTTTATCAAGCTGGCCAGCAAACTACGGGTACCGCTGCTACCGGTACATATTCAGGCCCACAACAGCCTGCTGTTTTATGCCAGCACCCTGGTATCGCCGACGGTATCCCTGCTGCTGCTGATGCAACAGATGTTTCGCCGCCGCCACAGCCAGCTGCCGATCAAAATCGGCCAGCAGATTGCCTGGAATGATCGGTTTAGCTCTACCCTTTCATCGCGTGAGATGGCCGAGCAGTGCCGTCAGCACGTGATACGACTTGGCAAGGGATTGCCTGGCGTCTTTAAAACCCAGTGCGCCATTGCCCGCCCGGAAGACAGGGCCACGCTGAAGCGGGAGCTGGCGCAGGCCGAATGTCTGGGCAAAACCAGCGATGGTAAAACCATCTATTTGTGGCAGCGCAACGGGCAGGAAGAGGCGCCTCTGCTGCGCGAGCTGGGGCGACTGCGCGAGATTGCCTTTCGCGCCGTGGAGGAAGGCAGCGGAAAGCGCCGGGATACCGACAGCTACGATGATGACTATCTGCACCTTATTCTGTGGGATGATGATGACCTCGAGATTGTCGGCGCGTACCGCTTTATGCCAACGGCCATGCAGGTGGAAAAGTGCGGCGTCGAGGGATTGTACAGTTACAGCCTGTTCCACTACGACGAAAAAATGCAGGACATACTGGAGCACGGCATTGAGCTGGGGCGCAGCTTTATACAGCCGCGCTACTGGGGACGTCGCGGTCTGGACTACCTGTGGTCAGGCATTGGCGCCTATCTGGCGCGCTATCCACATTACCGTTACCTGTTTGGTCCGGTGTCCATCTCCGGCGGCTTACCGCCTGCCGCCCGGGATCTGCTGGTCGCGTTTTATCGTCTCTGGTTTCCGGCCAGCCACCCGTTAGCCGCCTCGCGTCAACCCTACCCGGCGTCACTCCCGGACGTGCTGGCGCAATTTAGCGGGGTGGATTACGTGGATGACCTGACAAAGCTCAAATCCCTGCTCGGCAATCTGGGCTGCGGTATTCCGCCGCTTTATAAACAATATTCCGAGCTATGCGAGCCAGGCGGCGTGCAGTTTATCGATTTCGGCAGCGATCCGGCGTTCAATAACTGTATCGACGGGCTGGTGCTGGTGGATCTGTGTTATCTGAAGACGAACCGCTATCAGCGGTATATAGAGGCGCACTTAATACCCTCACCCCTGCCCTCTCCCTAAAAGGGAGAGGGTGAAAACCGCACCGGTCAGTCCCCTCGCCCCTTTGGGGAGAGGGTTAGGGTGAGGGGCTCAAACCGCACGGTAGAACGGCTTATCCCCCAAAATCGTCGCCCGCTGCATAATCCTTCGCTGCGGCAGGTAATCCGCATTGGCGTAATGCTGCGTGACGCGGTTATCCCAGATCGCCAGATCGTTCTCCTGCCAGCGCCAGCGCACCTGAAACTCCGGCTTCGTGATATGCGCAAACAGGAAACTGAGCAACGCCTCGCTCTCTTTTTCCGTTACGTCCACAATGCGCGAGGTAAACCCTTCGTTCACAAACAGCGCCTGCTTGCCGGTCACCGGATGGGTACGCACCACCGGGTGCAACAGCGGCGGATGTTTTGCGACCGCATCCAGCCAGCGCTGGTGCTCCTCTTCCGTTTTACGGTACTTATACTCCTGGAACGATTTTTTAAAATCATGCTCCGCCCGCAGGCCACTTAGCAAGGTCTGGAACGGCGCGGAGAGCGCCTCAAACGCCGCAATGCCGCTCGCCCACAGCGTATCGCCGCCGGTCTCTGGCAGTAGTTTTGCTGCCAGAATCGCCCCGGCTGGCGGTGTGTCGATAAAGGTAACGTCCGTGTGCCAGTTGTCATTATCGGGCGGGTTATCGTTATGAGTGTCCAGCACGATAATTTCCTCCACCCCTTCCGCATGCGGGTAGACCGGGTGGATATGCAGGTCGCCAAAACGCAGGGCCAGCGCGCGCTGCTGTTGCGGGGTGATGGCCTGATCGCGCAGGAACACCACCTGATGGCGCAGCACCGCGTGGTACAGCTGCTCAAACTGGTTATCGCTCAGCGGACGGGTTACGTCCAGGCCCGACACCTGCGCGCCAATGTACGGCCCCAACGGGATAATCGTCAGACGTTCACTCATTGTATTTCTCCATGCCAGGGCGTCAGGCGACGCTGTAGCGTGCGCAGTCCCAGTTCTAATCCAAAGGCGATCGCGGCGATGACCGCGATCCCTGCCAGTACCACGTCAGTCGCCAGGAACTCTCCCGCCGACTGCACCATAAACCCAAGGCCGCGCGTGGCGGCAATCAGCTCTGCCGCCACCAGCGTTGACCAGCCCACCCCAAGGCCGATGCGCAACCCGGTCAATATCTCCGGCAGCGCACCTGGTAAAATGACGAACAGCAGTACCTGCGCGCGGCTGGCGCCGAGCGACTGCGCCGCACGTATGCGTACCTGCTGCGCACTCTTTACGCCAGCCAGGGCCGACATTGCTACCGGCGCAAAAATAGCCAGATATATCAGTAAGATCTTTGACGTCTCGCCGATGCCAAACCAGATCACCATCAGGGGCAGATAAGCCAGCGGCGGTACGGGACGGTAAAGCTCTATCAGCGGGTCGAGAATGCCGCGCACCGTCGGGCTCAGTCCCATCGCAATCCCCACCGGAACGCCAATAATGACCGCCGCCAGCAGCGCCACCAGAATACGCGTCAGGCTGGCGCCTAAATGCTGCCAGAGGGTGGCATCCATAAAGCCCTGCGGTCCGGCGATGGCGATCAGTTTTTCCAGAACCTGGCCTGGCGGGGGCAGAAACAGCGGGCTGATCCACTGCTGCGCGGCAACCGCCCACCATACCGCCAGCAACACCACCAGCGTGCTGACGCTTAAGGTGAGCTGGCGAGAGAACGGCCAGCGTAAGGCACGGCGCGTCCGCCGCGTTTTTTCACTGAAGACAATGCTCATGAGAACGCCTCCCGCTGTTCAAACACACGGCTCAGGATGTATTCCCGTTTTTCGATAAATAGCGGGTCTGATTTAATGCTGCGTACTGGCTCTCCCGCCACATAGCGCCGGGCAAACTCAAGCGGCAGACGCTCCAGCACGCGTCCCGGTCCCGGTGAGAGCAGCACCAGCTCCGTCGCCATAAACACGGCCTCTTCGATATCGTGGGTGATTAACAGCACCTGCTTGCCGGTTTCGTGCCACAGGCGCAGCAGCAGGGTTTGCATCTGCTCACGGGTAAAGGCATCCAGCGCCCCGAAAGGTTCGTCCAGCAACAGCAGCTGAGGGTTAGCCGCCAGCGCGCGGGCGATCCCGACGCGCTGACGCTGCCCGCCTGAAAGCTGCCAGATAAAGCGTTTTTCAGCCCCCTCCAGCCCGACCTTTTTCAACATGTCGCGCGCCGTATTCAGACGCTGTTCACGCGCTACGCCGGCCAGTTGCAGACCAAACGCAACGTTTTCCTGCACGTTTCGCCACGGAAGTAGCCCTTCGTTCTGGAAGACCACGCCGCGCTCTGCGCCCGGCCCCGTTACCCGTTTTCCTTCGAGTTGGATCGTGCCGTGCTGATACGGTACAAACCCGGCGATCAGGTTCAGCAGCGTCGTTTTCCCGCAGCCGGACGGCCCCAGTACGACCAGCAGTTCACCGCTGTCCAGCGTCAGGTTGATCTCTTTCAGGGCGGGTTTGCCGCCGTAATCGGCAGACAGGTTTGTAATGTTCAGCATCGCAGCCCCCTTATTTCACAAAGCGGTCGGTCACGAACCGGCTGTAATCCGCTGCCACCGCAGGCACTTTGCCCTGCTCTTTCAGGAACGTCGCAGTGTCGACAATCGCTTTGCTCACCGGCCCGTTCAGCTGCTGGACCTGCTGCGCAGGTGTCAGATAGGTGTTGCCTTTCACCAGCCCCGGCACGTCAGCTTCCGGCACGCCGCTCAGACGTGAGAGTTTCTCCAGGTTGGCGGGCTGTTTCAGCCATTCATCCGGGTTGCTGATGTAAGGCTGCTGGGCCTCGATGGCGCTTTTGGCGAAGGCTTTCACCACTTCAGGGTGTTTTTCGGCAAAGTCCTTACGAACGACCCAGACATCAAGTGTTGGCGCCCCCCATTGCCCCACTTTTTCGGAGTCGGTCAGCACGGTGCCGTCTTTTTCCAGCTCGTTGACGGCGGGCGCCCAGACGTATGCTCCGTCAATGTCGCCACGCTGCCAGGCGGCAATAATCGCTGGAGGTTGCAGGTTGATGATCTGCACCTGGCCCGGCTTAATGCCCCAGTGTTTCAGCGCTGCCAGCAGGCTGTAATGCGTGGTGGAGATAAACGGCACCGCGATGCGTTTGCCAATCAAATCTTCGGGTTTCGTGATGCTTTTCTTCACCACCAGCGCTTCGGAATTTCCGAGCTGCGATGCCAGCAGGAAGACTTCAATCGGCACCTGCTGGCTGGCGGCAACGGCCAGCGGGCTGGAACCCAGGTTGCCAATCTGCACGTCGCCCGAGGCTAACGCCCGCACAATTGCCGCGCCGCTGTCGAACTTGCGCCAGTCGACGTTCGCCCCGCTCGCTTTGGCGAAGGTGTTATCCGCCTGCGCGACTTTCGCCGGTTCCGCAGAAGTCTGATACGCCACGGTGACGTCCACCGCCTGCGCCTGAAATACCCACAGCGCCAGTGCACCAAGTAACGTGATTCGCGATGAAATTGCCATACCGTCTGCTCCCCTTGTTGTTATAAGGGCAGTATTTCCGGCGTGGGATTTTTGATAAAGGAATAAAAAAGAATCGCTAATGACGATTCGTTTTTAGAAAAAAAGCGGGAAAGGATAGTGAATTTTGTACGGTTGTTTCGCCGGGTGGCGCTGCGCTTACCCGGCCTACGGTTCGTGCAATTTGTGGGCCGGGTAAGGCGCAGCCGCCACCCGGCAAAGGCCTCAGCGCTGAACCGTCAGCGCAGCAATATCCTGCGGCGTGGTCCGACAGCAGCCGCCAATCAGCTTCGCGCCTGCTTCCAGCCACTGCGGTAAATACCCCGCCAGCGTCTCGCACGTTTCACCGTGGTGATGCCAGGTTTTACTCACCGCATCGTAATGCTCGCCGGAGTTCGGATAGACCACCAGGGGCAGCGACGTCAGGCTGTGCAGATGCGTCAGCGCCGCCGTGGTGTTTTCCAGCGCGATACAGTTAATCCCCAGCGCGACAACCTGCGGGTAGCTTTCCAGCGCAGAAACAACATCCCGCAGCGGCGTTCCGTCGCTCAGGTGCTCGCTGTCACGCAGGGTAAATGAGAACCATGCCCGGGCGCGCGGATACGCCGTCAGCAACGCCGCCAGCGCCTTAATCTCAGTGAACGAAGGCAGCGTTTCACAGGCCAGGAGGTCCGCGCCCGCATCCAACAGCGCCTCTACACGCGGGCGGTGGAAGGCGGTAAATTCTTCAGCGCTACGCACATAATCGCCGCGATACTCGGAACCATCGGCCAGATACGCGCCGTAAGGGCCCACAGATCCCGCCACCAGCAGCGTGCCCGCCTGCGCATTCTCTGCCAGGTACGCTTCGCGCGCTTTGCGTGCCAGTTCTACGCTTTTGCCGATCAGCGTCCGGGATTGCGACTCGTCCAGTCCGCGAGCGGCAAAGCCTGCGGGTGTCGCCTGATAGCTGGCGGTGATCGCCACCTGTGCACCCGCGCGGTAGTAGTCGAGGTGTACGTCGCGGATCAGCTCCGGATTTTCCATCAGCACTTTAGCCGACCAGAGACTGTCGGCAAGGTTACAACCGCGCGCTTCCAGCTCCGTTGCCATCGCCCCATCCAGCACGACAAACGGCTGTTTTTCAAGGAGGGCGGTAAGCGGATTATTCTGCGACATGTTCAGGCTCCTGCGTGGTCAGATTTCGGGTCAGGTAGTACGCACCATAACACAGGGCGACAAACGGAAGCCCGCAATAAAGGGCAATACGCTGGCTGGGGTCAAACCACAGGCCGACGCAGGCCACCAGACAGAGGATAAAGCCAAGCACGGGCACCAGCGGATACCATGGCGCGCGATACTGCAACGCGGATAGCGGCTGGCCGGACTGCACGTGACGGCGACGAAACACGAAGTGCGACGCGCAAATGCTAATCCACACCGCCACCACCGCAAAACCGGAAATGGCTGACAGGGCCACAAACACCGTATCCGGCGCGACCACGCTGGAGAACAACGCCAGCACGCCGCCCAGCATGGAAACAGAAAGCGCCGTCAGCGGCACGCCGTTTTTGTTGACGCGGGCAAAGCAGCGCGGCAGCGTTTTCTCGTTAGACAGAGACCAAAGCATACGGCCAGAGGCGTACAGACCCGAGTTCGCCGCCGAGAGGATCGCCGTCAGGATCACGAAGTTAAAGATATCCGCCGCATACGGAATGCCGACCTTTTCAAACACCAGCACGAACGGACTTTTCTCCACGCCAGCCTGCTGCATCGGGATCAACGCCGCCAGCACAAACACGGTGCCAATAAAGAAGATGATGAGCCGGGCGATGGTGGTGCGAATAGCAACCGGAATAACCTTGTGTGGGTTTTCCGTTTCCCCTGCCGCGATGCCGATAAGCTCCGTTCCTGAGAAGGCAAAGTTGACCGCCACCATGGTCATCAGGATCGGCAGGCCACCGTGTGGGAACCAGCCTTCGGCGGTAATGTTGCTTAGTCCCGGCGCGGCAGAGCCGTCCGCCATCGGGATAAAGCCAAAGATGGCCGCGCCGCCGAGAATAATAAAGGCGACGATGGTGATAACCTTGACCAGCGAGAACCAGAATTCCCCTTCCGCGAAAAAGCGCGTGGAAATCACGTTAAGACCAAAAATCACAGCGCAAAAGACAACGCACCACGTCCAGACGGGAACCTGTGGGAACCAGTACTGCATGCAGAACCCGGCCGCGGTAAAGCTCGATCCCAGCGCCACTGTCCACGTAAGCCAGTAGAGCCACGCCACGGTATACCCCGTCGCCGGGCCGAGATAGCGGGCGGCATAGACGTGAAACGCGCCGGTTTCCGGCATCGCCACGGAAAGTTCGCCCAGGCATTGCATGACCAGCCAGACCACCAGCGCACCGATAAGATATGCCAGCAGCGTGCCCGCCGCGCCGGTTGTCGAGATGATATATCCGGTATTGAAGAATAACCCTGTGCCGATAACGCCACCCAGCGAGAGCATAATCAGGTGGCGGGTTTTCATGGTGCGCTTAAGTTGCCCGTTTTCTTGTTGTGTTTGCATGTTACCTTCTAAACGTATGGACATCTAAACATCCAAAGAAGGAGTGTTATACCGCGATTGTTAACAAAAAGCCACCCGGCGCGACTTCAGCGCAATTATTGGTAAATCCTTAAATCAGTTCTATAGTCGACACAGTTTCTTCTTCACCAGGACTCACTATGCGATTTAACGGACTGACCAAAGGTTTCTTTATTCTCATCCTGGCCCTTGTAACCTGGGCCTTCTTTGACGTGCTGTCTCCCTATTTCTCGGCGATTCTGTGGGCCGCGATCCTGACCATCATTTTCAACCCGGTGAAAAACAAACTGCGTACCGCGCTGGGCGATCGCAACGGGCTGGCTTCACTCCTCACACTCGGCATTATCTGCCTGATCGTGTTTATTCCGTTGATGGTGATCCTTTCCTCGCTCGCGGTGGAACTGAACATGGTTTACACCAGGCTGCAACAGAACAACACGCAGTTCCCGGAAGTGATCGCTGGTATCTTCAACCGCCTGCCGGACTGGGCCAGCGGCTTCCTGGCGGATCACAACCTGACCAACGCCGCGCAGATCCAGAAAAAACTCTCCGATGTCGCGTTACAGGGCGGGCAGTATCTGGCGGGCAGCGCGTTCCTGATTGGGAAAGGGACGTTCGGCTTTGCCATCAGCTTTGGCATTATGCTGTATCTGCTGTTTTTCTTGCTGAAAGACGGGCCGTACCTGGTGCGCCAGATCCTCGACTCGCTGCCGCTGTCTGACTTCGTCAAACAGCACCTGTTCGCTAAGTTTGTCGGCGTGTCGCGCGCCACGGTAAAAGGCACGGCGGTCGTGGCGGTGGTTCAGGGCACGCTCGGTGGTATCGCCTTTGCTATTGTCGGTATTGACGGCAGCGTATTGTGGGGCGCACTGATGGCATTTCTCTCCCTGGTGCCTGCCGTTGGGTCGGCCATCGTCTGGGTTCCCGCCGCCATCTTCCTGTTTGCCACTCACCAGCTGTGGCAGGGTCTGTTCATTGTGGGCTTCTTCGTCATTATCGTCGGGCTGGTGGACAACCTGTTGCGTCCGCTGCTGGTGGGCAAAGACACCAAAATGCCGGACTACCTGATACTGATTACCACGCTCGGCGGTATGGAGCTGTATGGCATTAACGGCTTTGTGATTGGGCCGCTGATTGCCGCTCTGTTTATCGCCTGCTGGAACCTCTTCTCCGGCCGCGACCACGCAGGCAACGCCGAGGAGCTGGACGCAGACTTTATCGAAGAGGGGAGAAATTCTCCGGATCTATAAAGAAACGCGTTCTGTGAGGCGGCCCTGTGCCGCCTTTTTTTTCGCGATAAATCAGAGGTTTTCTATAATCTGAAATGAACGCTCTTCCACATTTGTCGTAGAAGGATCCAACAGGTGCGAATCGCCACGATCACGAACTGGGCTTATGGTGTCACGGTGTGCCTGACCATTGCTTCCGGCATCGTCATGCTGATGGCTTCCCACGCCGATAACATCGAACGTGAAGCCGTTAAACAACGCCAGGTCTTCGATCAGCTGACGGAGGAGATCGAGACAGACACCTGGATGCTCTCCGATCTGGCGCGGCTTTACGTCATCCAAAAAGAGCCCGAGGTGCTTGAGAAATATCAGGCGAAAGAAGCCGAGCTGAAGAATATCGAACACACGCTGCGACAGCTCAAAAATACGGGGGCATCGGGCGAAGAGTTGGCGCTGCTGTACGACGGACTGAAAATTGTAGACGATCTCCAGGATGAACAGCAGGCAGCCATTGACGGCATCACCCGTGGCGAGGAACAGCAGGCCGTTTCGCTGCTGTTTGGTAAGAGCTATGAGCTGGAACTCGAACGGGCACACAACACTATCGAACGCTTTCGCATGCTGCTGGACAAGCGCATTATTGCCGACGTGCAGGCCGCAACCAAAACGTCCAAAACGCTTCGAACGGCCTCTGAGGTGATGGTCGGCCTGACCGCCCTGCTCTTCCTGTTTGTGATGGTTTTCATCCTCAAGCGCCGCGTACTCCGTCCGGTGGTGCGTCTGAGTGACGTAGTTCATCGTCTTGCATCGCAGGATTACGCCGTCGAAACGCCGAACTTTACCCAGGTTGATGAAATCGGTGATATGGCGCAGGCCATCCGCATCTTCCGTGAGAACGGGCTGGCAAGGCAGCGGCTGGAAAAAGAGCGCGATGCTGACTGGGCCATCCGCGAACTGCTGGCGCGAATGACCCAGCGGTTGCAGGGCTGTGAAAACTTTGCCGACGTGATGAATGTGGCGGAGCTGTTTGCACCCAATATTGCGCCGGGGGTTTCAGGGCGTCTGTATATTCTGGAACGCGAGCCGTGGCAGATGCGCTGTACGGCCGAATGGCTATCGCCAGAAGGGGATAAAAAGCCGTTCCATCCTGACGAATGCTGGGCCGTCCGGCGTGGTCAAAGCCATCCGCCAGTGAACGGCGAGCCGGATATCGGCTGTTATCATCTGCCCGAATCACAGGCGCAGCAATCGCTGTGCGTTCCCCTGATTGCTCAGGGCGAGGCGATTGGATTGCTCTCATTCCAGAACATCACGCCTGAAACCGCGCCGTCCCGCGCCTATCTGGAACTGATGGCCGAGGCGCTGGGACTGGCGCTGGCCAACCAGCGGCTGCGCGATGCGCTGCTGGAAAAAGCCCTGTTCGATCCCTTGACGGGGCTGCGTAACCGCCACCATCTGGAAGATACGTTACGTACTCAAATGAAGCAGGCCGTGCGTAACGAGGAGCCGGTAAGCTGCCTGATGATCGATATCGATCACTTCAAGAGCATTAATGACCGCTTTGGTCATGAGGCCGGCGATCTGGTGATCAAAAGCGTGGCAGCCATTATTCAACGGGCGGTACACGATAGCGGGCTGGCCTTCCGCTATGGGGGTGAAGAGTTTTTGGTGCTTCTTACCGGTGCAGATGAGGAAGCAGCGCACGCCGCTGCAACGGAGATCTACAACGGCGTGCATGCGCTTTCGCTGCGCTACGGGCTTTCGGAGATTGGCCCGGTGGATGTGTCGATCGGGATCGCCAGCTATCCGCAGCACGCCCAGAGCGATAATCTGCTGCGCGCGGCGGACGTCGCGTTGTACCGGGCGAAAGAGCTGGGCCGCTCGCGGATTGTCAGCTTTGGGATGCTGGAGGCGGGCTAAAGGGGTTATTCGAGCCTGAGGTTCAGGATCGCGCGATCGCCCAAAGCACCACCATACCCAGCGAATTACTCCGCTTTTCCACGTACAGGGTGCCATCGATTAAATAATATCCCTGAGGATAACAGATGCGGATCTCTCTCTTGAGTTCCGGCTCATAGACTTCCGCCCCCGAACAGCTATTTCTGCTGCCGGATTCATACCGGTAAGGTTGGCTCCAGGCAGAGTATTCTCCGTTCAGTAGCCAGGCCGCGGTAAAGATGACAAAAATGGCAACCGGCAGGCTGAAGATGATGAGGCCGAGGTAAAGTTTGACAACGTCAACAAGGGTTTTGTCTTTAAACGCCCTCTTCGCGGCGAACATCACCATCGCCACCAGCGGCAGCAACAATGAGACAGCCGCAAGATACTGTTCCCCCAGGGCCGTAAGAAATGTCACGCGATAAATCTCGATTGACCAGACAACAAAGCCAAATATCAACGTTAACCCGCCAACGATGAGTGGAATTAAAAAGGCATAGCTATCTTTTTTCATGATGGACGGTTCCTTGTCATGCGTCTGCGGTAAGAAGGTTAAGCATCGCTCGGGTGGCTGCCGACTGACGGCGTTTTTACATCCTGATTATGATGGATAAACGTGGGGAGAGATAAAATATATAAACTAGTAGGATAACTAAATTATAATTCTTATACTTATGTTAAAACGTGGAGGCTGAAATGCGATTTATCCTAATGCTGTGCTGCTTTTTAGTGCAAAGCGTCACCCTGGCTGGTGAGTTGCCAAAACCTGCTGGTAAACCCATTTTAACGATTTACGGTAATATCGAGAACACGAATGAAAGTGGAAAAGCCGTGTTTGATATCGCCAGCCTTGAAAAACTCGGTATGGTGAGCTTTCAGACATCATCCCCCTGGTATAATGGCCGCACAAAGTTTGAGGGTGTTCCAATGAGCAAACTCATGGATTATATTGGCGCAAAGGGTAACGTGGTCAATGTTATAGCGCTTAATGATTACGCGACAGCCATCCCGCTCAGCGACTTTAAAAAATATAATGCCATACTCGCTTTGAAGGTTAATGGTGAATATATGCGCATCCGAGATAAAGGGCCGGCATTCATTGTATATCCCTACGACAGTCTTCCTGAATTAAATAATCAGATATATTACTCGCGATCGGCATGGCAGGTCAGCAAAATGAAGATTGAATAGCAGTTCAGGAGAACATAATGAACAGGATACTGGTTGGTATCATTTTTTCTCTTTTTATCACCACTGGATATATTGCTTTTCTTGTTTACGATCGACAGCAGGAGCTCCAAAAACTGACTCATTACACGGAGTCATGGTCTGTCGCCCAACTGGTATCCGAATATTACCGCTTTGAATCATGGCTTGGTCTGTACGCAACCGATTCCGATGACGTTACGATAGACCAGGTCAGGATGCGGCTGGAAATTATGCTAAGCCAGAATGATCTGTTTAAGGAGGGGGATTTAGGGCATTACATTAAAAACGTTCAGGCACATCATGACCTCGCGTTAAGCCTTGATAAAATCCTTACGTATCTGGATGCTAACCTCGAAAAAATGAGCCATTCGGATGTAAAAACATACCTTCATACCATGCATTTGCTGGATGCTCCACTCAGTCAGCTTTCATCAAGCGCGTTAACGAAAGACATTAGCACGATTAACAGTAGCAACCATAAAATACAGATCCTGTATTATATTTACTCAGCCCTCTCTTTACTGCTGATCATTCTGAGTATTATCCTGGGTTTTTTAACGATCTATCAAAATAAAAACATCCTTAAAGCGCACAGGCAGGTTGAAAGTCTTGCAGAAGAACTCCAGTTATCCAAGGAGACCCTACAGATTCAGAATTCAAAACTAGAGTATGACGTTTACCATGATTCCCTCACTGGCATGAAAAACCGTCTGTACTTCTGGGATGACCTCAGCAAACTCAATCTTGAGGCCGAAGAAAATCATGTTCCCGTTACGGTAATGTTATTTGATTTAGACCGATTCAAAGAGGTCAACGATACCTATGGTCATGATGCTGGCGATTTACTGTTACGTCAGGTATCCAGGCGATTGACCGCCATGAGCAATATTTCAGACAGATTTTACCGTTTAGGCGGAGACGAGTTTGCTTTTTTAGCCAGCGGGTTAAACGAAAGCGAAGCCGTTTTGCGCGCTAGAGAAATCAGCGAGAATATCAGTAAACCCTATACGATTAATAACCAGCTTATAAAAATTGCCACCTGCGTGGGTATTGTTTTATCAGATAATGAACGACGTGCTGATTATCTTTATAAGTTCGCCGATCTGGCGCTCTATGAAGCCAAAAAGGCAGGCTCACAGCAGATTAAAGTTTTCCGTCAGCGAATGCTTCAGAAGTTGCAGGAGAGCAGAACGCTTGAAAATGATATGGCAAGGGCGATAGAAAACAATGAATTTATTGTTTATTACCAGCCTATTGTGAATTCCGTCAGCAAGGAAATTTACGGCTATGAAGCGCTTATTCGCTGGATGCACCCCGTCAAGGGAATGCTTTCCCCGGATAGCTTTATTTTCGCCGCTGAAAAAACAGGCATGATCAACGAGATAGGTAAAACCGTACTTAAACTGGCCTGTAGGGAAGCGGTCTCCTGGGCTGTTCCGGCCAGGATCTCCGTAAACGTCTCGCCTGTTCAATTAGGCAGTAAATCATTTATTAATACGGTGCAGACCGTTCTGGCTGAGACCGGGCTCCCGGCTAACCGTCTTGAGTTAGAGGTCACGGAGTCATCCCTCTTTAGTGACAGAAATAACCCCATTGCGATTCTGAAAAAACTCCGCGCACTGGGCGTAAGAATTTCCATTGATGATTTTGGCACGGGTTATTCGTCGCTCTCCAGACTAAGCGAACTGAATTTTGATAAAATCAAGATCGATAAATCTTTTGTCAATCCGATATCTACACAAGAAGATGCGCTTAATATTGTGAAGCTTATTACCGGTATGGCTAAGAGCCTTAATATGGGCGTTATAGCCGAGGGCGTTGAGACCGAAGAGCAGCTTGAGCGGCTTCAGGCTCTGGGTTGTGAGCTTGTGCAGGGATATCTTTTCAGCAAACCACAGCCTCAGGTCGACAGCAAAATTAAGAGCGGCCTGGAATGATTCCCTCTCCTCAACCCGATGCCAACCGTGATCACGTTTTTCACCCCTGGGTATTCACTTATAAAAATCAGGTGTTATCATTCACCCCGTAAATACCTTTCAACTCAACCCGAGGCTTTGATGCTGGAGAATGTAATCATCCGATAATCAGCTTACCGACCTTTCCAGGCCGGACTGATTATCAATGCGCCGAAATCGAATGCGGACACCGCTGTGTGTTTGCACGTTTTGCACATGATGATTAAACAGGTTTTCCAGTATGAATTTATCCCGTCAGGAACAACGTACCTTACACGTTCTCGCCAAAGGTGGCCGTATTGTGCACGTCCGCAATACCTCCGGCCGCGTCACCGCCGTTGAATGCTATAGCCGCGAAGGGCTACTGCTGGCTGACTGCACGCTCGCCGTTTTCAAAAAGCTCAAAACCAAAAAGCTGATCAAATCCGTTAACGGTCAGCCCTACCGCATTAACACTACCGGGCTGAATAACGTCCGCGCCCAGCCCGATAACCGTTAAGGAGAGGATGATGGATATCCCACGTATTTTTACTGTTAGCGAAAGCGAACACCGCATTCATAACCCCTTTACGCAAGAGAAGTACGCGACGCTGGGTCGCGTGTTACGCATGAAGCGAGGCACACGCATTCTCGATCTTGGCAGCGGCTCGGGAGAGATGCTTTGCACCTGGGCACGTGATTACGGTATCACCGGTACCGGCATCGACATGAGCCCGCTCTTCACCGCGCAGGCCACGCGGCGCGCAGAGGAACTCGGCGTCAGCGAACGCGTCCATTTCATTCATAACGACGCGGCTGGCTATGTCGCGAATGAAAAATGTGACGTGGCGGCCTGCGTTGGCGCAACCTGGATTGCGGGTGGCGTAGCCGGGACGATGGATCTGCTGGCAAAAAGCCTCAAGCCCGGGGGAATAATGCTCATTGGCGAACCGTACTGGCGTCAGGTACCCGCGACGGAGGAGACAGCCCAGGCGTGCGGCGTCTCGTCGATTGCAGACTTTCTCACTCTGCCCGGTCTGGTTGCGTCTTTCGATCAACAGGGCTATGACCTGGTTGAAATGGTGCTGGCAGACCAGGAAGGCTGGGACAGGTACGAAGCCGCAAAATGGATGACCATGCGTCGCTGGCTGGAGGAAAACCCAGAAGATGACTTCGCGCAGGAGGTTCGGGCGGAGCTGACGACAGCGCCTGAACGTCATGTGACGTACTCGCGGGAGTACTTTGGCTGGGGGGTGTTTGCGTTAATGGCGCGATAATATGGCGCTGGCGGTATAGCCTTGGGGGTATACCGCCATTCGGCGTTTACGATCATGCTTTTTCTCAATCAGTCTAAAGATACAGCGCAGCATTCCCCCGCTAAGAGACAGATATATACAAGTAATGTGTTAACATACAGCTATACGGGTTACGTCATATTAGATAACGATGATCAATAAAATACTGGTAAGTGCATGCCTGACGGGACTCAAAGTACGTTATGACGGAAGCGAGAAAGCACAGATGTCAGATCAGTTGCAGCGCTGGCAGAAAGAAGGACGCCTTGTGATCTTCTGTCCAGAACTGGCCGCCGGTTTATCAGTGCCCCGTCCTCCGGCTGAAATTATTTCTGCTGAAATTAAAGATACATTGCTGGCGCAGGTCAGAATAATTGAAATTAATGGGCAGGATGTCACTGAACAATATCAGCTCGCCGCCAGATTAGCGCTTCGTACCGCTCAGGAGTCAGATTGTACCGCGGCGCTATTAACCGACGACAGCCCAACATGCGGTAGTCAATTTATCTATGACGGTTCATTCAGCGGCCAGCGTAAGTCAGGAATGGGTGTCGCTGCATCGCTACTCTCCAAACATGGTATAGCCGTAGTTTCTGAGAAGAGGCTCGCCGATTTGATTGCCTGGATTGATGAAAAAGAAAAGTGAGTTCTTTTTAAATAGCTACGGACAAAACTCACTTAATCCGTTTATGTCATTTTTTGAGAAAAACACGCTTCACAAAACCTTTCTGAATCTCATTAATTTTAAGCAGCAATCGATTTGGTGAAACGTTAGCGCGGAAATGTCGATGAGATCAGGGATAGACACATGAAAATTGCTAAAAATATGATCATCTCAGCCATCCTGTTACCTTTCTAGTGATTATCTGCGGATGGCCAATAACGTCATAAAATTTAACGTGCATGGAGCATTCAGCCCACCTGACGACGAGAAGGTTACTCCTCTTCCAGCCGTCAGGTTTGACATAACTTAACGTCACGAAGGCGCTGTGCTACCTGCCACGCCCGCATTTTATTTCACAAATTTCCACACGTCCGGAGGTACCTTGTCGTAAAGTTTCCCCATTGTCAGTTCGGCCAGTCGATGATCGACCGCAGAGTTAAATGTCTCCAGCTCATCACTGGAAAGAGAATAGGTGTTTTTATCTATCACTTTTTCTAACGTATCTTTTGAAGTACATCGTCTTAGTTGCAAAAGCCATTCCTGCCTGGTCATATCGACTCTTTAATTTCAATGGATGAGAGAAAAATTATTATTTATCATACTAATAATAATTTATTGTGAACGTTAGCGCTGACTCCGCCAAACCAGGAGTCACCTGCCCGCCTGACTGTATATATCTGGCCTGCAGAGGGATGCGTAATTGCGTAACTCCCGTATTCCCGGTTACGGGGCCCAGAGGGTCAAAACCTGTTCCCATTGTTATCAAGCTGTTATCATTTTGCTTTCGGATCTGCATATCTATCCCCGTTGCGCTGCCAGTACCTGCTTTGAGACTGAATGAATCAGGGGTCGGATTGCCATAAACGGGATTAATCAATAAACTCATTTGGTTTTTTGCCTGAAAATATCCTGGATAATTCCCCGGGCAGTTATCTAATTCAATGTTGAAATCCACCCATTGGCTGGTACTTCCCACACCGGTGAAATCTGTCGTTTTATAGTTTCCCATCGGCACGGCCACATCAGGTGTCTGGCATGTAAACGGAATAATATTCACTGAGCCGCTAAAAGATACAGATCCCATCGTTATTTTCTTTCCGTTATAGGGGGTTCCATTATTCTTATAAATCATGCCATATATGCCGAAGGTAGGCAGGTCATTCCCCGATAAAAATCCTGGCTGTAATAAGGAGTTGTTAACTAATACTATAGAATACGCACCCAAAGCATAGCCAGCGGTTACACCGGTATCGGAAATGATTACTTTATTAATTGTAGTCACCGCCATCCCTGGTGGTGAAGCGAGAGGATTCATGAATCCAACCCCAAATGCCGGAGCATTCAATGCAACGACACTGTAAAACCCTGAAGTCCCGGAATTTAAAAAATAATAGCTACCATATGAACTCAATGGCTCTAGAAAAACATATAGAAAATAAACTTCTTGGTCTCCACTGGTTACATGACAATTATAAGTGTCATAATTATTAACCAAATTGGCATAATTATATATCACAGGGGTCAACGGCGGCAAATCCACTCCGGGTGAAATACTACCAGGCAATACTATCTCTATGTGGCCAATATTCGTGTCATCACAAACAGGCGCTGCCAAGGCCACCGACGGGAAATGCACCATGATGAACATTAAAATAGCGAGTAGCATTTTAATGCTACTGCGTGACAGAAACCCTACCGCATTCAGTAACATTCCAGGACCTCTTTCTTCATATTAATTGCTGAATCTTCTTCGGAAACGATGACTTTCATTTTGCACTCCCCCTGATTACCGGCCTTCAGTTTGAGAATATGAGTGCCTGGCTCAAGGCGAACAAATATCTGCCCGGCCTGGCCGACGATCGCAATATAATTACCCTTCTCACTGCTGACATCAGCGCCGAAGGGGACTGGTTCTCCTTTCCATCGGGCAGAAATCAGTACGGGGACCCCTGTTTGCGTATTATATTTAACCTTTACAATAGCACCGGCGTAGGGGGCCACCTTACGTGACGTGCTCTCAAAACCGACATTGTTTGTCGCATCCTTTGGATCGATGGCCACTTCATTCAGTTCATATGCATTCAGATAAGGCACTGCGGCATAACCGGCATTATCAATGCGGATACCAGGGTAAGAGGAAACCCGGGCACCTTCGGCTCCTCTGGCTTCAATCAACGCCCAGGTATCTGAGGTGTAAGGACTGAGGGTTGCGCCAGCGGAATGCAGGAGCACGGATCCATTCGCACCAAATGACTGGCTCTGGTAGTGATTACCAACGCTGCTGCTGGCATTAAGATAGGTATATGGTGTCCGCCACTGCCCGTTAACATACAGGCTGCTGCCGGTTGCGCCGCTGGTATTGCGGGCTGTTACCCCATAGCTGTACTGGTTGTCTTCGCCGGCAGTTCCGGACAGGGAGGCCGCCTCAGACCATGAACCATCATTGTTGCGCCCTGTTTCCAGACGCGCGGATGGAACGTGTGTATCTCCGGCAGTACCGAGAGGGAAGCTGAGGGACAGAAGCCAGCTGGTATCGCTTTTGCCGTACCAGGTGTATGTCCGGTTGACATTTAATCCGTAAGTAACTGAATTCCAGCTATTACTGTAACCGACCTGGAATTGTTTATCGGTATCCTTACTGTTCCAGTAATTCTGTAATGACGCACTTGCATAGAACTGTCCCAGACCTGCTGGAAGAGACTGACTGGCAGTCAGGGTATAGCGGCTTTTGGAACGTTTCAGACGCTGTTCAGCGTAACCGCGCGCCAGCAGATCTTTTGTCATCATGGCTGTTTGAATCGCCACGGATAATCTAGACACTTCCTAGCCGTTGATAATACTGGTTTTCATATTCTGTCGGTGACATCTGATCGCTGGAACCATGCCGACGCTTACTGTTATAAAACATTTCGATGTAATCA
>NZ_PQTC01000084.1:0-315 GCF_003850715.1 Enterobacter sp. 301B | reverse complement strand
CATCAGGGACAGAGGTATTTTACATCACCTCGGCAAAGTCCGGATCTATGGCTGCAATCGATGACCAGTAAAGCCACCACAACATATTTAGCTTGGCAAACAGGAGGCGACCATCTATGAATAAATCGGACTTTTGCTGAGTTGAAGGATCAGATCACGTATCCTCCCTGACCTGCCCCCAGAGTTAGGGAAGGTGCGAACAAGTTCCTGATATGAGATCATCATATTCATCCGGAGCGCATCCCAGAGGGACATCATGAGCCATCAACTCACCTTCGCCGATAGTGAATTCAGCACTAAGCGCCGTCAGACCCG
>NZ_PQTC01000083.1:0-411 GCF_003850715.1 Enterobacter sp. 301B | reverse complement strand
TGCCGAACTCAGAAGTGAAACGCCGTAGCGCCGATGGTAGTGTGGGGTCTCCCCATGTGAGAGTAGGGAACTGCCAGGCATCAATCAGAAAGAACCCCGTACCGGAAGGTGCGGGGTTTTTTGCTTTGTGCACGGAAAAACATGCCGGATGGCGGCTTCCCCTTATCTGGCATGCGGGTTTTGTAGGTCCGGTAAGCGCAGCGCCACCGGGCAATGCCGGCCGCACGACCTCATCGGGAAGAGATACAGGAATAAAATTTAGGTAAGGTTTTGATAAGCGCAGAAAAGCAAAAACCCAGCCATAGGCTGGGTTCTTTAAATAGTGGTGCCCGGACTCGGAATCGAACCAAGGACACGGGGATTTTCAATCCCTTTAAAAGAGGCCAAACGATCCATCAGCACTAACATTTT